>JANXRU010000090.1 GCA_025356715.1 Bacteroidota bacterium | reverse complement strand
CCAATAAATAAGATTAATAGCAAAACACCAAGTACTACTGTTTCGCTAATAGGTGATGTTAAATCGGCTCTTCGGTATAAGCTTACAGATAATTTATTATACTCTTCATTTGTTTTTTCAAATTTTTGTTGCACACTTTTTTCACCTGTAAATGCTTTAATAATTTTGAGAGCACCTAAGGTTTCTTCCATAATATTAAATAAGTGTGCAAATACTTCTTTTGTTTTAGTGGAACGGCTTTTTAAGCTTTTGCTCACTAAAGCAACTACGCCTGCGGCAACTGGTAGTAATAAAAATACATAAAGGGTTAAATACGGACTTAGTGCAATTAACATCACTAAGGAAATAATAATTAAAACGGGCTCTCTAAAAATACTTTCTAAAGTCTGCATAATACTCCATTCTATTTCTATCACGTCCGTTGTCATTCGGCTCATCATATCACCTTTACGCTCTTCACTAAAATACGATAAAGGTAATTCTAATGATTTTTTAATCATTTTATTTCTTAAGTCCCTTACAACACCCGTGCGGATTGGTGCTAAAAAATACATCGCAAAATAGCGGAATATGTTTTTTAATAAAGTGGCGATAAAAACAATCAAACAAATCATAATTAATGCCGCTGGCTTTCCTTGATTAACAATGATTTCCGACATATTAAAATTTGCCCAAGCGTTGGCGTAACTTCCCGAATAAGCAAAAGGAGGTAATCCTTTGGTTACAATATCTTGATAAAAAGCAATAGACTCATTATCAAATATTAATTTTAAAAAGGGGATTGATAATGAAATGGAAAAAATAGAAAATATGGCAAACAAAATATTAAATAAAATATTGAGTCTGGTTTGTGGTTTATAATTTTTGGTGTATTTAAGTACCGAAAATAGTTTCTTCATAACATTATTAAGCGTGCTAAAATACGAATAAATAATGCTTTTTTAACGCTCTTAAAATTAAACCATTTGTTATATTTGCTTAAAATAAACACGTATGAACTTCAAAAAATACCTACCTCATTTAGCAGCTATTGTCATTTTTGCTATTATCACTATCGTTCAATTTAGCCCTTTGTTTTCAGGTAAATCACTCGAACAAAGTGATATTTCCAGAGCGGCGGCTATGAGTCAGGAAGTAAAAGATTTCAGAAAAGCCAATCCGGGAGAAGAGCCTTTATGGACAAACTCCATGTTTGGGGGCATGCCTGCTTATCAAATATCTACTATTTACCCCGGTAATTGGTTAGGTACTTTAGATAAAGTATTTCATGGGTTTTTACCACACCCAAGCGGTTATATTTTCTTATGTTTTGTTGGTTTTTTTATTTTATTACTCTGTTTAGAAATTAGCCCGTGGTTAGCTGTTGTTGGAGCCTTAGCCTATGGATTCTCTTCCTACTTTTTTATTATATTGGAAGCTGGGCATAACTCCAAAGCCAATGCCATTGGCTATTTAGCGCCTTTATTAGGAGGAATCATCTTATTAATGCGTGGCAAAAAATGGTTGGGCTTTGCGGTTACTACTTTATTTATGGCAATGGAATTAAATGCCAACCACCCTCAAATATCATATTATGGGTTTTTATTGTTTGGTGTAGTTATATTGAGCTATTTCGTAACAGCCTTTAAAGAAAAAAATCTTAAGCCATTTTTTATCAGCGTGGCTTTATTTATAGGAGCAACTGTTGTTGGCTTTTTGCCAAATGCGGGTAGTTTATTATGCACTTACGAATATGGTAATTATACTATTCGTTCTAAATCAGACTTAACCATTTCAGCAGATAAAAAGAGTAATGCCGAAAATAAAACCTCTGGATTGGATAAGGATTACGCCACACAATGGAGTTATGGCGTGGGAGAAACATTTACGATGTTAATACCTAATTTTAAAGGTGGAGCATCTGGTGCTATAGGTAATACTGATAAAGATGCCTTGAAAAAAGTAGATGGGCCAATGCGTGATCAAGTCGCGCAAAGATCAGCGTATTTTGGAGATCAACCATTTACAAGCGGACCAGTTTATATAGGTTCTATAATCATGTTGTTAGCCTTTTTAGGACTATTAATAATTGACCATCCGCTTAAATGGGCTTTGTTTGGCGCTACTTTATTGTCAATTATGTTAGCTTGGGGTAAAAATTTCATGCCTTTAACTAATTTATTTATGGATTATGTACCAGGCTACAATAAGTTCAGAGCCGTGTCAATGATATTAGTCATAGCTGAATTAACCATTCCATTATTAGCAGTATTAGCTTTAGATAAATTTATAAAAACGTCTGCTTTAGTTAATCAATTAGTCACATTGCCTTTTATGAAAAAGCCATTGGAATTAAAAAAAGTATTAATTATTGCGGCATCTGTAGTTGGTGGATTTTGTTTGATTAGTGCTATTATGCCTACAGTTACAAATTCATTTATACCTGATGGCGAAGAAACGCGTATGGTAAATGCCTATAAACAACAAGGTGCTACCGATGCTCAAATATCGCAAGTAATACCTGATTTATTTAAGAACATGGCCGTTGCTCGTGAAGCTATTGCTGCTGCGGATGCCCGTCGTTCGTTAATATTTATCGGATTAGCCTCTATCTTCTTATTTTTATATGTCACCAAAAAATTAAAATTAGAATTGTTTTTAGTGGCCTTAGGCATATTTTTATTAGCCGATTTGTGGCCTGTAGCAACACGTTATTTGAATGATAAGAATTTCTCGAAAGCTAATCCTTATGATGCGCCTGTAAAAACAATGGCCGACGAACAAATCCTACAAGATAAAAGTTTGGATTACCGTGTTTTAAATTTAACAACCAGTCCTTTCCAAGATGCGACAACATCTTATTATCATAAATCAATTGGAGGTTACCATGGTGCTAAATTAAGAAAGTATCAGGAAGTGGTTGATTTTCAAATGGACAAAGAGATCGAAGAATTTTATAGTGGCTTGCAAACCGCTGCTGGTAATGATTCGTTAATGAATGTATTAACATCTAAGTTGGGCGTATTAAATATGTTGAACACCAAATATATGATCATGCCCACAAAATCTGAGGCAATTCCATTAGAAAATCCTCAAGCTAATGGTAATGCTTGGTTTATTAAAGGAGTAACAGTGGTTGCTAATTCTGATGAAGAAATACTTGGTTTAGCTAAAGTAAATACAAAATCAGAAATCATTATTCAAGAAAAAAACAAAGCCGTTGCTCCAGTTGCTAATTCGTATAACGCACAAGGAACAATTAAAATGCTGTCTTATAAAGCAAACGACTTGGTGTATGAAGCTGATTCAAAAGACAAAGGCTTTGCGGTGTTCTCCGAAATTTATTACCCTAAAGGTTGGAATGCGTATATAGACGGCACTTTAACGCCGCATACTTGTGTAAATTACATTTTACGTGGTATGGAAATTCCAGCAGGGAAACATAAAATTGAATTTAAGTTTGAACCAAGTTCTTATAAAACCGGTAATATAATTTCATTATTTGGTTCTATTTTAGTTTTATTAAGTGTAGCTGGAGGTTTTTATTTTGCAAAGAAAAAGAAAGAGTTAGTGTTTTAATTTAAAAAGGAAAGAAACTCTTTTGTATCGCAGCAGTCATTTGAAATCCATTTTTACATATCTTTTAGTACTCATTACGTGTGTGGTTCAGTCGCAGGTGCCTGATAAACCAAATCCTCCGCATTTAGTTAATAATTTTTCGAAGGAGTTTCCTAATTTTATTTCTGAGGCAGAACAACAAACCTTAGAAACGGAATTACAAAATTTTAGTAACGAAACTTCTAATCAAATTTGCATTGTTATTGTAGATGATTTAGGTGGTAGTGATGCAAGCTCTTATGCTATTGAAGTAGGTAACAAATGGGGAGTAGGGCAAAGTGGTTTTAAAAATGGGGTTATTATTTTGATTAAACCTACTGGAGGAAAAGGCCAACGTAATTTGTTTATAGCAGTTGGTTATGGTTTAGAAGGTGCTATTCCTGATTTATTAACTAAGCGCATTAGAGAAGACGATATAGAACCTTATTTTGCAAATGGTCAATTTTATGATGGGTTGCAAGCAGGTATTAATTCGCTCATGTTAGCTGCTAAAGGAGAGTATCACGTTAAGCAAGATACTTCCAGTAATATGGAACAATGGGGAAAGAAGCACATGGTTATTGTTTTAATTTTGATTGTTCTTTTTGTTTTATTATTGATTAATAAAAGTAAAGGCGGTGGTGGAGGCGGCACTTATTTTGGTGGCGGCTTTATTGGAGGATTTGGCGGCGGCGGATCGAGTGGAGGAGGTGGTAGTTCGTTTGGAGGCTTTGGTGGCGGTAGTTTCGGTGGCGGTGGTTCGGGTGGTAACTGGTAAGTTTACTGAAATTTAATTTACTTTAAAATACCAAATAATTGATGATAATGACAATATGAAATACCCATGTTTGAATCAAGCACAAATGATTAAATAGGGTAAACTAAAAGACAATAATTTAGACATATGAATTCAACATTAGTAATACAATTATTAGTATCGTTTATTGTTGGTGGTTTTTTTATAACCTTATTGGCTTTAATTGCTGAGCGAGCAAATGAAAATATTTCTGGAATCATTATGATGTTTCCATCCACTATTGTTTTAGGTTTTTTCTTTTTAGGAATTACAACCTCTGCGGAAAAAGTGGCATTAGTAGTTCCCGCAACTTTAATACCACTTGGAATAGTTGTATTTTCATCAGTTATTTATATTTATAGTTCGATATTTTTTTCTAATTATATCAAATCAAAAATAGGACAAATTATAATAACATTTCTAGTCAATAGTTCCATTTGGTTTGTTTTAGCTTCGCCATTTGCTTTATGGAAGTTTCAAAATTTATTTTTAGGAATAATTGGCTTCTTTATTTTGATAACAATGGCACATATCATTTTAAATAAACATGCTTTTCATGAAAAAGTGATTCGACTAAAATACAGTAAAATACAAATTGTAATGAGGGCTGTTTTTACTGGAGGTATAATCGCTACTGTAGTCTTTTTTTGTAAAGTATTTAATCCTTTCTGGGGAGGTGTTTTTACGATGTATCCAGCAGCTACTTTTGCTACTCTCCTTATTTTCCATTTTTATTATGAACCAAGGCAATTATTTTATTTTATGAAAAAAGCACCTTTAGGATCTTTATCTCTTTTTGTTTATGCTATTTCAGCTATGTTATTGTTTCCGAAAGCGGGCGTTATTATGGGAACCATCGCGTCATATGCTATATCCTTATCATTTTCTTTACTTTTAATTAAATATAAAAATAGTGCTACTAAAAATGACCTTGAAATGCCGCTAAATAAATAGCTAGACTGATTGTTTAATTAACTTTGGGTTTAAAAAATAAATGATTACTGATGTAAAATTTTAAACAACAGTTCTTTCATTAGCTCACCATTGCTAACTCCACTGTTATTGTACCTGGTAAGTATTTGGATTTTTTTAAAAAAACTACCTTTACTAAACTAATTATAAAAACTAAAAACATGAAAAAAATTTCTTTATTTGCCGTTGTATTAATCGCAACTTCTTTTGCATCATGCAAAAAAAATTATGCCTGTGAGTGCATTAAGTCTGGAAGTGTAACGGTTTCTACAACTGTATCCGCTAAAAGTTCTTCTGATGCTAAAACAAGTTGTTCTAATTATGATAGTAGTACTAATGGAACATGTTCTATTAAATAATTAATAGAACTTAATTTAAAAAGTCACTTCCGAGTGGCTTTTTTTATGCCATTAAAAATGTGATAAATTACTGATGTAAAATTTTAAACAACATTTCTTTCATCAGCTCACCATTGCTAACGCCACTGTTATCAACTCCTTTAGTTTTAAGGTCATATTCTTTTAAATAACCAAAAATTGATTTTAGTTTAGCCGTGTTATAGTTTTTAGCGGCAGTTACATATCCATCTACAAAAAAAGGATTTACACCTAATACTTGCGCTACTACAAATTTAGATTTGTCTGGAGCAAAATGATATAACAATACCTTAGTAAAATAGCCGTATAATGAGCTTAGAGTCATAACAGCGGGATGTTCTTTTTCGTTGGCCGAAAAGTAATTGATAATTCGGTTGGCTTTTAAAATATCTTTTTTAGCAAGTGCCTCTTGCAATTCAAATACATTAAACTCTTTACTAATGCCAATATTATCTTGTACCAACTCTAAACTAATTTCATCACCTTCTTTTAGGTTTATAAATAATTTTTCTACTTCGTTTGCTATTTTAGATAAATCATTACCTAAGCTTTCTGCCAATAAATAGGAGGCTTTCGGGCTAATTTTAAAATGATGTTCTTGAACAAATTCGGTGATCCATTCAGGAATTTTATTATCGTATAGTTTTTTTGTTTCTAAGTAAACGTGATTTTTTTGCAGAGATTTATAAATGGTACTCCGTTTATCTAAGGTTTTGTATTTATAACAAAACACTAAAATGGTTGACGTTTGAGGTTGCTGTAAATAGGCCGTTAATGCATTTGAAGAACCACTTGCTTTTTTTGCAGGCGCATCACTCTCATCATCATCTCCGCCAGTACTTTTACCTAATTCTTTCAGATTCTGAGCTTCTTTTACAATAATGACCTGATAGTCGCTCATCATCGGAAAACGTTTGGCCGCAGAAATGATGGTATTCATATCTGCTTCTTTTCCATATAAAATGGTTTGATTAAACTCTTGTTCGCTTTCGTCGAGTACATTTTTTTCAATGTAATCGCTTACCATGTCAATATAATAAGCTTCTTCACCACTTAAAAAATAAATGGGTTTAAATATTTTGCGTTTTAAATCGGTTAATATTTGAGTTACTTCTTTCATTAATTATGATGTGAATTTACTTTTTAAAAAAGAAAAATACTGCAATAATTAAACACAAAAAACCAACAAAATGATTCCAACGTAAGGTATCTGATTTGAAAAAGACTAGAGTGAAAATCACAAACACAGAGATAGAAATGACCTCTTGAATAATTTTTAATTGAAACATATTAAAAGGACCTCCATTAATATTACTCCCCATTTTATTGGCAGGAACCATTAAACTGTATTCCAATAAAGCTATTCCCCAGCTAATCAAAATTGCCATAATCATACCTACATTTTTGAATTTCAAATGCCCATACCAAGCAATAGTCATAAATGTATTGGAGGCAAGAAGTAATAGTATAGTTGTTAACCCTTTAGGCATATAATGTTAGAAATAGGAAATAAAATTTATTTAAAAAACTAAAAATTAAATAAGCCGTATTTTATGATACAGTAAATGGCTCTAAATCCATCTTTCCAGCCAATTTTTTTACCCTCTTCATAAGTTCTTCCGTAGTATGAAATGCCAACTTCGTATATACGTAAATTTTTAATACGAGAAATTTTGGCTGTTACTTCAGGTTCAAATCCAAATCGATTTTCTTTTAATTCGATACCTTTAATAATGTCGGATTTAAATAGCTTATAACAGGTTTCCATATCTGTTAAGTTAAGATTGGAAAACATATTGGAAAGCATTGTCAACATTTTATTCCCAATGGAATGCCAAAAAAATAGAATACGGTGTGGTTTTCCGCCTATAAAACGGCTACCATAAACAACATCTGCAAAACCACTTAAAACAGGTTTTAATAAAATTAAATATTCCTCAGGATCGTATTCTAAATCGGCATCTTGTATGATAATATAATCGCCACTTGCTTCTTTAATACCAGTGTGAAGGGCAGCGCCTTTTCCTTTATTAAACTCGTGCTTACGGTATTGTATATTAAAGCCAGTGTTTTCTGATTGGTATTTTAAAATAGCTTCCTCGGTATTGTCTTTAGAACAATCATTAACAATAATGATTTCTTTATCTACGCCAGCGGGAAGATTTACAGCTTTAATTTTATTTAAAATTAAATGAATAGTTCTGCCTTCATTGTAGGCAGGAATAACAATTGATAACAACATAGCTACAAATATAGTGTTTTTTTGTAATGACTTTTTTGTAAAATACAGTAACTAAAAAAGGCGATATACTCGCCTTTTTTAAGTTTTTATTCTATTTCTTTCTTTTCGAGATTGGAGTTTCGCTTGCTATAGAGAAAGTAAACAACTATTCCTATTACACCCCAAATTAAAAAAGCAACCCATGTTTCTTTACGAACAAAACACATTAAGAAAATATTAAACCCAACACCTAAACAACCTACTAAGTATACTGCTGGCGTTCTGTATGGTCTTTCTAATTCTGGTTTTTTATACCTTAATATCATTACAGCTACGCAAACCATTGCAAATGCTAATAAGGTTCCCATACTACACATTTCACTTACTTTATTTATTGGTGTAAATGCTGCAACTAAAGATATAATTGCTCCTACTAAAACGGTGCTTTTATAGGGTGTCTTAAAATCAGCATGTAATGTTTTGAAAAATGAAGGTAACAACCCATCTTTAGCCATTCCTAAAAAGATACGAGTTTGTCCAAGCATCATCACTAACATAACAGAGGTTAAGCCAGCTGTAGCAGCAAGCGTAATGATAAAAACTGCCCAATTTAATCCAATGCCAGAGAATGCAGAAGCAACGGGGGCAGCTTTATCTAGTTCGGTATATTTTACCATGCCTGTTAATACCAAAGAAACTAAAATGTATAAAATGGTACAAATAATTAAAGAAGCAATAATAGCAAAGGGAACATCTTTCTTTGGATTAATAGCTTCTCCAGCTTGGGTAGATACGGCATCAAAGCCAATATAAGCAAAAAATACAATGGTAGCAGCAGTTAATACACCACCAAACCCAAATTTGAATTCGCCTGTTGCAATGCCATCACTACCAATAATTGGAATTTCAGCAGGTATAAAAGGTGTCCAATTGTCAGTTTTAATATAAAAAGCACCAACAATGATAACAAATAAAACAACGGCTATTTTTACAATAACAATTACATTATTTGTACTTGCGGCTTCTTTAATTCCTTTAATTAAAATACCAGTAACAACCCATGTAATTAAAAAAGCAGGTAAGTTAAACGCAAAGCCTGGAGCCGAAATCCCAGCCGCAAGGCTTTTTTCGGTTGCGGTTGCTAAATCATTGCATAACCAAATGGGAATATCAAGATGACACAAATGCAAAAACTTAACAAAATAACCACTCCAAGCAACAGCAACTGTTGTGGCTCCCATCATGTATTCTAATATTAAATTCCAACCAATGAACCAAGCAAATAATTCACCAACAGTGCCATAAGCATAAGCATAAGCAGAGCCTTCAACTGGTAATACGGAAGCAAATTCTGCATAGCATAAGGACGCAAATAAACAGCCAATGCCAGCAATTACAAATGATAGGGCTAAGGCGGGGCCTGCATAATCTTGAGCAGCAATACCTGTTAACGTAAAAATACCACCACCGATAATGGCACCTATACCTAACGAGGTTAATCCCCATTTTGTAAGAACGCGTTTCAAATCACTTTTTTTCATATCTGCTTCAAAAGCTGATACTGGTTTTACTCTCCAAATTGACATAACTCTTTATTTAAATATGAATATATAAGTTTTAGTATAATTCAAATATATATTATTTTATTGAATAAACACAAATTGAAATAACTCGCTTTGTAAATTACATTTACTACTTTAGCATCGTGGAAAATTCAGAAGAATATCAAGTAGAAAATAATGAGGAAGTTGTTTTGCCAAAGCCTTTATTTGTGCAAGATAAAAAGAATTGGGTACGTAAGTCTTTAATAAGTTTAGGGATTTATGCCTTTATATTTTTAGTGATATTAAAAGTAGAGCCAATTTATGGAGCAGCTCTATTAATTGTATTATTGATTCATGAATTAGGTCACTTTCTAGCAATGAAAGCCTTTAATTACTCTAACCCTAAATTATTTGTATTGCCTTTATTAGGAGCATTTGATGCAGGTAAAAATACAGTAATTACTCAGCGACAAATGAGTATCGTTATTTTAGCGGGCCCTATACCAGGCATTTTAATTGGCCTTGGTTTATTAATATTTCAACATTACTATCCAAATGAAAGGGTTGAAATGCTTGGTAATATTTTTATGGGTTTGAATTTTTTTAATCTTTTACCCTTTATGCCTTTGGATGGCGGTAGAATTTTATCAACACTATTTGTTAATCAAAATCATATCATTAGAGTGGTATTTACAATTATCTCTATTTTATTTTTACTGTTATTTACGTTCATTGCTCAAAGTATCTTTTTCTTAATAATTCCTGTTTCTATGGTATTTGAGTTAATGATGGAAATTAAAAATCAAAAAATTCGAGAGTATTTACAGCAAGAAAATATCAATTATGTAACTGAATACAAAGATTTGCAAGATAAAGATTATTGGATCATCAGAGATTGTATCATCTTATCATTTAACCGCCGTTATGCGATGGTAAAGGCTGGCGTTCATCAATATACCATTGTAGAAGGTAGTATGATGCAACATGTTATTTCTATTATTAAAATACCTATGACTAAAGATTTAAAAGTAATTGGGAAAATAGCTGTGTTTTTACTTTTTTGTTTGTTCCTGTGTATCCCCATTATGTATTATGTTCCAAAAGTTTTGGAAGCCCTAAAATCAGCTAACTTATTACTTAAATAAATTATTGTTTTTGAAATTGTTATTTTTATCGAAATCCAAATGAAAAATAATAAGTATAGATGGTTGTTTTTAATGCTTGTGGTAATAACTGGATTTAGTTGTTACGCACAATCATTTGATTTTTCAATGCTCCGAGCTATTAATAAAGATGAGCATCCTGATTGGGATAAAACTATGAAAATTACATCCAATTCTATTTATCCTGCTATGGCTATAGCGCCAGGCTCTTTGCTATTAACAGGTTATGCAAATGATGATAAAGTCATGATGCGCGATGGCGTTAAAACCATCGCTGCCATTGGATTAAATTTAATATTAACAGCTAGTTTAAAATATTCTTTCAGAAGGGAACGCCCTTTTACTCAATATCCTAACGATATTGTTAAGCGAGAAGATGTAACGTCTTGGTCTTTTCCATCAGGTCATACGTCAAGTGCGTTTGTAACCGCTACCGCATTAACATTAGCTACAAAAAAATGGTATGTAGCTATACCAGCTTATTTATATGCTTGTTTTGTTGGCTATTCTCGTATGCGCTTAGGAGTTCATTTTCCAAGTGATGTTTTAGGTGGAATGGTTGTTGGCATTGGATCAAGTTTACTCATTTGGCAAGCTGATAAATGGCTTCAGAAAAATTAATTTAAAAATTATCGAACCACTGTCTTGTTCTTGGAATTTTAACATCACTTAGCATACTGCTTTTTAAATTAATGGTGATGCTATAACTTTTTCTAATTCCAAAAGGAACCCAATTAATGGCAGCTGCCCAACATTTCAAATCCCTACCAACATTAAAGCTTGTAAAACTGATATTTTTAGCTGTAAAATCATAACCACTTGTTACACCTAAGTGCCAATATTTTGTTACTGATAAATCAGTATTAAAATTAAGAGTTTGTATTTGGGTTAATGCATTAGTCACATTATTAGTTATAAAGTTGATATTATAATAAATATTTAAACTCCAAGGTAAACTACCTTGTTGATTTTGCGTCGCATTTGTTGCGGTTGCATTTTGTTCGGTGCTTGGTTTTTTGACACGCATCGATTGTATGGAAGCAGAACTAAAGGATGCATTAATAGCAATGTTTCCTGTTGTAAAACGAGCGAGCTTGCCATTTTCATTAATGGTGAAATTTTTGGTTCGACGATTACTGGCTTTATCATAAAAATAAGGGTCAAAGTTTGAACTAAACATTAAGTCAAAAAATTTCCAAATTTTAGTTCGTCCAGTCATTGAAATATTAGACATTTTAAAACTATCTGCCGCAAAATTATAGGTTGCATTAAAACTTAAATTTTGAATGAGTATTATTTTTTTATCTACAAATCCAGTGTCTGTATTTTTACGAATTTTAGCTTCTAAATTGTTATTTAAATTAATACCTAAACTATTTTGAGTTCCAATAGTAGGTCCTCCAAATAAGGTATTCTCAAAAATACTATATTTTGTTTTTATTTTATTGACGGTATCCGTTATAATGTCTTTCCAAAAACCATATTGAGCATCCCCAAAATTTGGACGATAGGTATAATTTAATGAGGGAATTAATAAATGGCGTATTTGTTTTATACGCTTGCTTTTAAACATATAATCCATAAATAATTTGGTAGTTAAGGATGTATTAAAATTAGCATCGTAACCTGTTTTAAAATCTTTTTGTGTGGTAGATATAATTTGATTGGTGGCATAATCCAATTCTTTCGTTTTAGTTTTAGTGTACATCACCGCACTTAAATTTAAGGCTGGCGTTAAGGTAAAATACTTTAAAACAGTTAAGTTTGTTGAAATTGGCAAGGAATGTCTTGCCCCATATTTTATACTATCCAATACATCACCTTGAAAAATAGTACTTTCTTTACCCGTTAAGGTGTTTTTTGCTTCAAACAAATAACTAATACCTATTTTATCAAAGGCATTTTGTTTGATGCGACTCTCCTTTTTAAACGGATAAAAACGATTAACATTAAATGTTAATTCAGGAAAGGAAATATTCATGATTTGAGTTTGCGTATTTTGATCGTGCCTTGCATTAATGCTTAAAGAGGCTGCTTTAAAGGTTTTAGTAAAATTGATATTAGATTGAAACGTATTAGTTAAATACTGGCTATTGTTAACCAAATTGTTTTTATTGTATTGTGAAGTTCTGATGTTGACATCACTACTAAAACGGATGGTAGGGTTATTTTTTTGATCTTGAATGTGACGCCACGTAATAGAAATATCTTGACGCTTTTTATAGGACAATGGAATTTCCTTTTCTCCCTCATTAAATTGAGAAAAAGCTAAGGCTAATGAACCATTAAATTTATAATTGATATTATAATTATTGACTGTTTTCAATCCAAAACTACCGTTGCCATATATATCGCCTTTAATAGTCATGTCTGTTTTATTATTGATGGCCCAATAAAAACCACCATTTTGTAAATAAAAACCTAACGCTTCGCTATTACCGTAGGTAGGAATAATAATACCTGAATGTGCTTTTTTAGTATTTGGAAAAAAACCAAACGGTAATCCTAAGGGTGTAGGAACACCTCCAATTTCAAGGTATACAGGGCCAGTCACAATTTTATCATCTGGAATAATTTTGGCGTATTTGGCTTTAAAAAGAGTTCTGGAATCTTTAAATTCGCAAGGAATGCATTTCAAATTCTTCATGTAAACCACATTATTACTATCTTTTTTAACTTCACTACCCATCAAAATCAAATCCCCCTCTTTGGTTTCTATATCATAAATTTTACCTTTTTTAGTCTTTAAATTGTAAACCATTTTTCGGCAAGCAATTTCTTGCGCTCCTTCTTTAAAAATGGGAGTGCCAGTTTCAACACCCAAACTGTCTTTTTTGCCATAGGCGGTAATGGTGTTTTTGGCATTATCAATTTCTATAAACTCTGATTTAAGGTTCATGCTTTCATAATTGACATAAGCATCGCCAAATAAATATATTTTTTGGCCCTTCGTTTCGTATCTTATCGAATCTTTGGCATTATAAACGATAGCATGTTCTAACGGCTCTCCAACATCATCCGCATTGAGCGAATCAACGGATTTTCTTTTTAAAGAGTCTTTTGATAGAGTTTCGTTGGTAACTAAAGGCGATTTTAGAGTATCCGTTTTGCTATTATTGCCATTAATAGGCTTAACAGTAAGTTTATTGCCAGATTTTAAATCAGATTGACCAAAACACGTGAATACACTTATTAACAATAATAAGATTAAAAAAAATCTATGTTTAGATGTATTAATAGCGCCTGTGACTTATTTTTACTTGACCTACAAATCTAACAATTACTTGTTTATTTGAGTATTAAAATGACCCTTATAGTGCTAAAAAAATGTAAAATATCTGTATTGCTAGTTCTCCTATTAGCGGTTTGTGTTGAATTAGGTAGTTCTTTTCGCAAACATAAGGACGATCCTCAACGGAAAGTAAAAACCATCGTTATTGATCCTGGACATGGAGGTAAAGACCCTGGCTGTTCCGGACACTATCATAACGAAAAGACAGTAGCTTTGGCCGTTGCGCTTAAATTGGGCAAATTAATAGAAGACCATTTAAAAGATGTGAAAGTCATTTTTACTCGTAAAACGGATGTGTTTGTTGACTTGGAAGACCGAGCCAAAATAGCCAATGATAATAATGCCGATTTATTTATTTCCATCCATTGCAATGCTGCCGGAAAGCCTGTGATGATTAAAGATAAAAAAACAGGTAAAATGCGTGCCAAAACGTATAAAAACAAAAAAGGCAAAACAGTTGTTGTAGAAACTACCAATCCTGAGCCTTATGGCTCTGAAACCTATGTGATGGGTTTGAAAAATGAAATTGGGCAAATGAAAGTGGCGCAACGTGAAAATTCGGTAATTTTATTAGAAGATAATTACGAAGCCAAATACCAAGGTTTTGATCCCGATAGCGAAGAAAGTTACATTATCATGAGTAATTATACCTCTGGCTATGTGATTAAAAGTGCAGGTTTAGCATTAAAAATTCAAGAAGAGTATTTGAAAAAAGCAGGTAGGGTAGATAAAGGGGTGCATCGCCAAAGTATTTGGGTATTGTGGCGAACCGCTATGCCAAGTATTTTAACGGAAATTGGTTACTTAACCAACCCGCAAGAAGAAAAGTTTTTAGGATCTGACAAAGGACAGGATTATATGGCATCGTGTTTATTTAGAGCATTTAGAAAATACAAAGATGAGCAAGAAGGTACCAAAAAAAATTATAATGACGAGTTAGAAAATCAAAAAGCGTTAGAAAAAGAGGTGTACATCCAAACTAAAGATACGGTGAAAGAACCTGTAATAATCGAATCTCCGACAGACTCTCAAACAATTACAACACATACCCTCACAAAACCCGAAGAGCCTAAAGATGTTATTGTGAAAAAAGATAGTACAAAGAGTGATTCAGGAACGGCTATTGAAATAGAAAACGAAAAAAAATATAAGCAGTTTATTGCATTGGCCGATATGAATTTTAAGAAAAAAAATTATACCGAAGCTCAAGGCTTATATGAATTGGCAGATAAAGTAAAAACTAAAGATTCTAATTACCCTCAGGATAAATTGAAAGAAATTAAAATTATTACTCAAAAAGCAGAAAAAGATAACCAAGATAAATTGAAAGTTAAAGATGATTCCCTCAAAGCCACTAATGCAATTAAAACACCAACAGTAGCCGTTATAACCCCTACTAAAAATGTAACTACAGATAGTGAAGCCATCCGATTTAAAGTACAATTTGCCAGTAATGATAAGGAAGTAGATGCCAAAGCGAAATATCCGAATGTAACAGATATCAGTTTTTATAAAGCAGGGGTGTTTTTTAAATACACATCAGGCACATACAAAGCCTTTGAAGACGCCAGTAAGCAACAAACTAAATTAAGAGAGCTTGGTTATAAAGATTGTTTTGTAGTGGCTTTTAAAAATGGCACACGCATGGATATTGCAGAAGCGCGGAAGGCAGTGGAAGGGAAGAAATAGTTGATGTTCGTATTAGTGAGTTTTAATCTATGTTTTTATAATCCATCGCATAAGTAATAACAAAAAAATCCATCTTCATTTGGTTGAAGATGGATTTTTTTAAGTAAGCGATTAAGGCTTCAACTCTTCATGAACCTCATAAACGCCATCCTCTTTAATCAATACTTTTCGTTGGCGGTATAACACGCCTATCGATTTTTTAAAAGTTGCTTTACTCATATTAAATAGTTTGACAATTTCTTCGGGAGTGCTTCTATCCGTGAGTTTTAACACGCCGCCATGTTCGCGTAAGTATTCTAAAATAACATCAGTTGATGATAACACATGCTTAAATCCTATGTTTTGTAAGCTTAAATCTATAAGGTTATTTTCTCTAATGGTTTTGATGTAGCCCATTAATTCATCGCCAACACGAATGTCTTTATAAATATCGTTGTTATAAATTAAACCTTTGTGCATGCCGTTAATAATGCAATTAAAGCCTAAAGGCGATTGGTCGTATACCATTAAGTTTACTTCTTGGCCTTGTTCTACTTGCAAAATTTCGTTGCTAATAAATTTATTTATTTTGCTGGATGCTACTATTCGCTCAGATAACTCATCTAAATACACATACACCACATACGATTGCCCTTCGGCCATTTTATGCTTTTGTTCTTTAAATGGTACAAATAAATCTTTTTCCAAGCCCCAATCCATAAAAGCACCATACTCGGTAGCTTCCGAAACATATAAGTGCGCAAAGTGATTAATTTCTACAAAGGGTTTCAAGCGCGTTGCTATAAGTCGATCTTCAGAATCTTTGTACACAAATACGTCGATGGATTGTCCAATTTCAAACTCAGGTTCTATAAATTTTTTGGGTAATAAAATGGCTTCATTTTCTTCGTTGCCCAAATACATGCCTACGGGAGTGTTTCTTAAAATGGCAAGAGTATTTGTTTTTCCTAATTGTATCATCTGTTTGGTTCTTTATGCGAAGATACAATTTTTTAATTCTTTTTGAACTACTAAATGCAAGATCAGTTTGGTAGCTCTTGTTATTATTGATACATTTATTTCGAGAAATTACACTGGTTATGAGCGACAATTTAAATATACAAAAACAAAAAATACTGACGTTATTAAAAGAGAAATCAGTCATGAAACAAGATGTGTTTAAAAACACCATTGCTTCGTTTGACCTTTTAAGAAAGGCAATTAATGAAACAGCTGATAATTTAAAATCAGAAACAGAAGCCATTGACAAGCGTATTGGTATAAATGTAACTGAAGCTAATAATTACGTTACCCAGTTAAAAGTAGCGAGTGATATGCTCGAATTTTTTATGCACACCAATGTATTTCAGTTCGAAAAAACACACATGATGTTTAAAACGGGTTATGTGAAACAAAATGAAGCTAATTCCTATTGTGGTATCATCAATGTATATAATTTTTTAGCGGATTCCTTTAAATACAATCGCTCCGAGGATTTAGGCTATTTGGTATGCCGTATTTTTATTAATAGGGAAATGCGTTTTTTTATTGAAGCAAAAGGTACGATGGGAGTGAAGTATTCTTCTTTTTCAGATACACCAATAAGTAAAGATATATTTTTAGAGATTATAAATGATTTAATTATTTATGTGATTTCATTCGATTTATATACACCACCCAATGAAGCCGTAAGGCAAGTGTCGGTTGGGGAAATACAAGAAAAAGTGAGCAGTATTAATTTACGTATTGGGAAACGCCTTGGTTATGGATCGAGTTCGGGTACTGATGAGGAATTGTTTGTTTAAAGGGATTAATAATTAATCCATATTTCGTCGTTGAATTTCAAAATTTAAAACCTCACATCTGTTTAGGATGGTTTGTTTCCTATATGTTGCCCTTAAGGGCGTTAATAGGTGGAAAAAATATTACAATAGATTAAAACCCTGTAGAGGCGATATTCAAATAAATTAAGGTGTTGAAATTAAATAGGTTCTTTTTTTAAGAAAGACGCTTACCAATAATTTTAGAAATATTGCCAAACACTTGACCAGGTGAGAATTTTCGCCATTCAAAGTCATTTAATTCTCCACCCGATATGAGGTAATAATCTAAACCTGCTTGTTTAAATTCTTTCAAAATATGATCTCTGAAATTAACACAGGCAATCCAACCATCGTCAATGTCTTCAAACCATTCTTCGTAATACGAATCATCAGATGAATGGAAGTTTAATACGTTTTCGCCAATTAAAATGTATTTATTAATGTTATGAAACATTAATTCATCTATAATATCGCGTTTTAATAACATGATATCGTTATTGATAGCATCATTCCATTCGCCTATCAATTCAATAATGGCGTACTTTTCATCATAATCTACAAATAAAATTTTAAGGTATAATGTTTCACTACCCATATCGTCCCATTGCGGATGTATATAGTAATTGTAAACCGTTTTACTATATTGAAACTCGCTATATTCTGTTCCATAAAAAGGAGATTCTTCATCTTCTGAAGCAATGTATAGATGTTGCCAATTATAAAAAGGTTCTAATTCGTGCATTTTAGCTGTCCTTTCGAGCGGAGTCGAGAAATGAAAATTACTATTTACTGTTTTTAAAACCGATTTATTTTTTTATAAAATGAAGACTAATTAAATTTTAATTCGCTTTCATACTCAGTCTAATTTGAGTAATAATTTTTTTTGTATAAAGAGGAAAATCACCTTGCATCATCCAATTATAATAGGATGGTTCTTTTTCAAAAACTTCTTTTACTGTTTTATCTTTGTGTTTACCAAAACTAAATACTTCTTCATTTTTATCATTAAATACTATTCTTCCGGCTAAGTCAGCATTTTTAGTACGAGTAGTTAACGCACTCAATACTGCCATATCATTTTTTACTGGAGTGGTTTTATTCCCTTTCTCATCTTCCACTTCGGTATGTTCGTAGTGCTTTAATTGGGCTTTAAAAATTTCGTAAGTTGCAATAGTATCAGCTTCGGCGGAGTGAGCATTTATTAAAGGCTTACCACAATAAAATTTATAGGCAGCCGTTAAATTACGTGGTTCCATTAAATGGAAAATATTTTGAACATCAATGAGTTTTCTGTGTTTCAAATCAAAATCAATATCAGCTCGTAAAAATTCTTCTACTAAAACAGGTACGTCAAATTTGTTTGAGTTAAAACCTGCCAAATCGCAATTGGTTAAAAATTGCGATAATTGTGGAGCTAATTCTTTAAAAGTAGGGCAATCTACAATATCTTTATCATAAATACCGTGTATTTTTGAGGTAAAAATAGGAATAGGAATGGTAGGGTTTACTTTTTTGGTTAAGATATCGGTTGTATTATCAACGTTTACTCGAACGATAGAGATTTCAACAATACGATCGGCTCCCACATTGATACCAGTGGTTTCTAAATCAAAAAAAGCAAGAGGTTTTGTGAGATTTAAGTGCATACAGTTATATTAAGTATAAATAGGATTAATTTTGGTAGAAAAAGTATTAAATATTCAATTATTTAATCCGATAAATTTAATAAATTTATAGTGAATTCAGCCTCTAAATTTAAAATAGTCTAATTATTTTTTTTGAAAAATAAACACTCCATATATAATTTTTTAAGTATTAGTTTATTGCTGATAACAATAAGCAAATTCTCTTTTTCTCAAGGAAAATACGAAAATGATTTTTTAAAGTATTTTAAAGAACAGAGTTTAGCTGGTAAAGTAAAGGCTTTTGATTCATTAAAATCTGATTTTAAATTAACTTGTTTCCCTTTAGTTAAAGATGATTTGCAAGCGATTAAAGAAAAAGCAATATCAGACAATAAAACGGATATAATTGATAGGCTTGCATTTATTGAAGGGGAAATGTATTTTCTTAATAAAAATTTTTACAAGAGTACGCCTATTTTTATTGATTTATTAGCGAAGCATAAAATAAAATCGGTTGATGATAGCTGTCGTGTTTTTGTTATTTTAAAAAATGCATATATAGCCACAAGAGCTTTAAATAGGGCTATAGAGGCACATAAAATATTAGTTAAATTGAAGACTAGAAGCGAAAAACCTGATCCTTATTTATTAGATCCAGCATTAAGTACTCTTTACTATGAAATGAAATTTTATAAAGAAAGCTTGAAACAGCAACTTCTAGAATATGAGGATGTAAAAAAAGATAGCTCAAAATTAGTTGGTTTTTACAACAATAGAGGATTGTTTTGGAATAAAGATAATAATCAAGATAGTGCCTTAGCTTGCTATAAAATGGCAAAAAGTATTTTTCATATTTATCATAATCATAAATTACTTAATGTAAAGGAAGAATTTGTTTTAGGATTAATTGAAGGTAATATTGGTCAAACTCTTATGATTTTAAAGGATTATAAAGCCGCAATCCCCTTATTAAAAAATGATGTGAGAAGTAGTGTTAATGACAAAAATTTTCATAATGCCGCAATCAGTCAATTAGAATTATCACGCTGTTATTTACAATTGAGTCAATTAGATTTATCTAAAAGATATTTAGATAGTGCAAATACGGTAATGCTTGGGATAGATGATTATAAAACTAAATTGAATGTTTTAAAACAATACGCTGAATACTACCAAAAATCTGGAAAATTAATTGAGTCAATTAATTATTATTGTAAATACATTAATGTAAAAGATAGTTTGGATAGCCAAGAAAACATAAAGGAATTGATATCGACACAAGTGGCCTATCAAATGGATCAAAAGGAAGATTTGATTATTGAAAACCAAGCAAACATTAATGAAAAAAACGAAGAAATATCGAAGCAAAAAATTATAAGAAATGCTTTAATTATTTGTGGTTCAGTAATGGTAATTTTCATGATTATTGTTTTGTACCAATTAGGTAAAATGAAAAAACGAAAACAGTTATTGGAAATTAGAAATAAGCAAATTGGAACGAGAAATAAAATAATTGGTAAATCGTTAGATGAAAATGTATTATTAATAAAAGAAGTTCATCATAGGGTTAAAAATAATTTACAAATAATTTCTAGTTTACTCAAGCTACAAGTAGGTAAAAGTAGCAATGATGAAGTAAAAGTGGCATTAACAGAAGCTCAAGACCGAATAAACTCTATCGCCCTGCTTCATCAATTACTTTATAGGAATAATGAGATTACAAATTTATCTTTTGATAATTATTTGTTAAATTTGATTATACAAATTTCGGCAAGCTTTCCTTTATTAGAAAAACGAATAAAAATTAAATCAAGTATTATTGATTTAGAATTAAATTTAGATACAGCTATTCCTCTTGGATTAATAACAAACGAATTAATATCAAATGCTTATAAACACGCCTTTAATGGCAAAGAAGGTGTTATTAATATTCAATTATCTAAAGTTGTAAAAAACACGTATCAATTAAAAATTTCTGATAATGGCACTGGTTTGCCAGTAAATTTCGACCAAAACTCCATTGAGTCTTTAGGATTAGATATTGTTTTTATTTTATCCGACCAGATAAATGCCGAGTTGAAAATTTATAATGCAGATGGCGCTAATTTTGAAATTATTTTCAAAGTTTAAGTACTTAAAAGCTTTAATGCTTCCTCTACAGTTTTCGTATTTGTAAAAAAACTATTTAGTTTATGTATAACACCTTCTATGACTGAGTCAGGGCAAGAGGCGCCACTTGTTAAAATGATTCGTAACGGTTTTTTATTTGGCAAAAATGAGGTTGAGGTTAATTGTTTTTTATGATGATAATTAAAATGATGAATTGTATTTGCGTCTATTATTTCTTTTTCAGATGATATAAAATACGTTTTAAATTTGCGTTCGCATAATTCTACTAAATGCGAAGTATTACTACTGTTGTATCCTCCTACAACAATTGCTAAGTCGGCTTCTGCATTTAACAATCCATAAGTAGCATCTTGATTTTCGTTAGTTGCATAACATAACGTATCTCTTGTATCAGCAAAATGATTATTAATTTCATCGATACTATATTTTTCAATCATAATATTTTTAAAATAATCGGCTATTGCTTGAGTTTCGCTTGCCAGCATTGTTGTTTGATTGATTACGCCCACACGTTGTAAGTCTTTTTCAATGTCTAAATTGTAAGAATATTTATCTTTAAAATCTATTTTAAACTGGTCTTTAGATTTTTTACCTAAAATATATTCTGCCAATAATTTAGACTCTTCCATGTCGCGAACAATAATAGCTCGGCTATGTTTATCGCTACGAGAAAACGTAGATCTAGTTTCTTCATGATTGGCTTTTCCGTGTATGATAATGGTGTAATTATCTTTTCCAATCGTTTCTGATTTTTTCCAAACACGTTCCACAAACGGGCAAGTGGTGTTGTAAGCTTCTGTTTTAATTTGTTTTTTTTCTAAAATTTCAATAATGTCTAAAGGAGCGCCAAATGCAGGAATAATAACCACATCATCACTGGTTAAAGTATCAAAAGAAATTAATTGCTTGCCATTTGTATCTTGTAAAAAATGTACTCCACGATCTGTTAAGTCGTTGTTTACATCTGGATTATGTATCATTTGACTTAATAAAAATATTCGCTTAGTTGGATTTTCATCTAATGCTTTAAATGAAATTTCAATGGCATTTTCAACACCATAACAAAAACCAAAATGT
>JANXRU010000078.1 GCA_025356715.1 Bacteroidota bacterium | reverse complement strand
CCTTAAACAAGGTTTACTTTTATATTCAAAAGCCTTGTTATTTGATATTGAAAATGATATTAATCAAAGTGTAGCCGCGAGTAGGCAATCCATTTTATATCTAAAAAACAATACAAATTATTTAACTTTTTCACAATGCCTATTAACTAAAGGCCTTTATTTTAATGGTCAGTTCGATTCTTGTATAGCTCTTGGAAATCAAGCTCTTGGAAATGCAAAAAATAACAACAACATATCTGGCGAATTGGATATTTTAATTTGCATTGGTAGGAGTTATGATTTTATTGGCAACAGAGAAAAAGCCATAAAAATTTCTTTAGAAGCCATAGATTTAGCTAAAAAAGAAAATAGAACATTAAAATTATCTGAAATATATATTAGTTTGTCTAACATATATAAAGGTGAAAATATTATTGCTTCCAAAAAATACGCAATATTAGCGTTAAACGTAATGAAAGAAGCGCATCTAGATAAAAAAAACAAAGTTCTCGATGCTTCTTATTTAATGTTGGGAAATGTATACTATGATTTGAAAAAATTAGATAGCGCAACATATTATTATAATCTATGTAAAGAGTCTTCCAAAGAAACAAACAATAAGAGAACCTATTTATCCGCCATCGGAAATATGGGAAATATAGCATACAACCAAAAAGAATACACAAAAGCTATTTCGTATAATTTGGAAACACTTTTCGAATACAAAAAACTAAACATTAAAACCGAAATTGCTGTGGCATACGGCTCTTTAGCTGATATTTATAAGGACATCAAAGATTACAAAAAGGCGATTAACTACTATGACAGTGCTTTAATTATAACCACTGAGATTAATTCAGCTGATGATTTTATTTATAATTACAAAGGATTAAGTGAAGCCTACGAAATGATGGGTAATTCTGCTAGCGCTTTAAAATATTATAAACTTTATAGGACGTGGAATGATTCAGTTAACAATAACCAAAATTCAAAAAAAATAAATGAACTTGAATTAGCTTTCAAATATAAAGCTGAGCAAAAAGAAAAAGATTTGATTCAAAAAAATAAAGATCAAATTTCTCAAGAAAAAATCAATCAACAAAAATACATTATTTGGGCAGGAGTTATGGGAGGATTGTGTTTATTTGTGTTTTTAGGCTTTACCATCAAATCAAACATACAAAAGAAAAAAACCAACAAACAGCTCAAAGGGTTTAACGATGAAATAATTGCACAAAAAAACATTATTGAAGAAAAAAATCATGAAATTACCGATAGTATTACCTATGCTAGCAGAATACAACAAGGCGTAATCCCTGATGAAGAAGAATTAAAAAAATTATTACCAAGCCATTTCGTGTTTTTCAAACCTCGAGACATTGTAAGTGGCGATTTTTATTGGGCATGTAAAGTAACCTCTAAAACAGAACCCAACCTCAAACGCTCTGTTGTTGCTGTTGTTGATTGCACAGGCCATGGTGTTCCTGGTGCATTTATGAGCTTGGTTGGAAACACCTTATTAAACCAAACAATTGGGCGTTCGGCAATTGCTAATCCCGCGCAAGCTTTAGATTATATTAATCGGCAATTACCAAAAACCATAAAAAGCAAATTAAGTACTGGAACCATCAAAGATGGGATGGAAGTTGCCATGTGTGATTTTAATTTTGACACACTAACCATGCAGTTTGCGGGAGCTAATAGCAATATTTATATTGTAAGAAATGGCGAAATTCAAATATATAAAGGAGACAAACAACCAATAGGAGAAAGCTTTTCGGGAACAATTATAAACTACACCAATCAAATTATTTCCTTACAAAAAAACGATTGCATTTATTTAATTAGTGATGGGTATGCTGATCAATTTGGCGGCGTTAAAGGGAAAAAATTCAAGTACAAACAGCTCGAAAATTTATTTTGTTCTATCGCCGAAAAAAAGGTTGATGAACAACGAGAAATTTTAGCAACCGCCTTTGATGACTGGAAATCCAATCATGAGCAGGTAGACGACGTATTAATAATGGGCGTTAAAATATAAAATTATAGCGGTATGATATCATCATTCGAAGACTACAGAAACAATTACAAAATCTCCGTTGAAAATCCAGAAAGTTTTTGGGACAACATTGCCAAAGAATTTAATTGGAAACAACCTTGGACAAAAACACTTGAATGGAATTTTAATGAACCAACCATTAAATGGTTTATAAATGGCAAATTCAATATTACCGAAAACACTATTGATAGGCATCTTCCGACCAAAGCTAATAAAACTGCTTTTATTTGGGAACCAAATGCCATTGACGCCACTCATAGAGTTATTACTTATCAAAATTTACATGATGAAGTTTGTAAAGCGGCAAACATCTTAAAATTTTTAGGTATAAAAAAAGGAGACCGCGTATGTATATACATGCCTATGGTTCCTGAAACTGTATTTGCCATGTTAGCTTGTGCTAGAATTGGTGCTATTCATTCTGTTGTTTTTGCAGGATTTTCAGCCTCTGCACTTGCGGGTCGTATACAAGACTGCGATTGTAAACTTGTTGTAACAACCGACGGCGCGTATCGTGGTGTAAAAGATATTCCAATTAAAACGATAGTTGACGAAGCCCTAGAAACCTGTCCAAGTGTAGAAAAAGTATTAGTATACAAACACACCAATACGTCAATAACCATTAATACAGCACGAGATGTTATTTGGCAAGACTTAGCGCCCTGCCAATCTACCATTTGCGAACCCGAATTAATGGACAGCGAAGATGTTTTATTTATACTTTATACTTCTGGCTCTACAGGCAAACCAAAAGGTGTTGTACACACTTGCGGTGGCTATATGGTATATACGTGCTATACTTTTCAAAATGTATTTCAAATGGAATCTGGCTCGGAGACTGAGCGTAGTCGAAGCCTCTTTTGGTGCACGGCTGATGTGGGCTGGATTACAGGCCATTCATATATAGCCTACGGCCCTTTATTAGCAGGAGCAAGTTCTGTGATTTTTGAAGGCGTGCCAACGTTTCCAGACGCTGGACGTTTTTGGAATGTGATTGATAAATATAAAGTCACACATTTCTATACTGCACCAACTGCCATTCGTGCACTTGAAGCTGCTGGTTTAGATTTCGTAACACCTTATAAATTAGATTCCTTAAAAGTATTAGGTAGCGTTGGTGAGCCAATTAACGAAGAGGCTTGGCATTGGTATAACACCAATATTGGCAAAGGCAAATGCCCTTTAGTTGATACGTGGTGGCAAACTGAAACTGGGGGTATTATGATTTCGGCACTAGCAGGCGTTACACCAACTAAGCCAAGTTTTGCAACATTACCATTGCCTGGCATCCAACCTATATTAGTGGATGAAAAAGGAAACGAAATATTAGGAAATAATGTAGAAGGAGATTTATGTATTAAATTTCCTTGGCCATCTATGATTCGAACCACATACGGAGATCATGCGCGTTGTCATCAAGCTTATTTTGCAACCTACAAAGGCTTATATTTTACTGGAGATGGGTGCCGTAGAGACGAAAATGGTTTTTATAGAATTACAGGAAGGGTTGATGATGTGATGAATATTTCTGGGCATCGCATAGGAACTGCTGAAGTGGAAAGTGCTATTAATTCACACGTAGATGTAGTGGAAAGTGCTGTTGTTGGCTACCCACACGATATTAAAGGACAAGGCATTTATGCTTATGTGATTGTTCCATCAACAACTAAAAGTCACGAAAATTTACGAAAAGAAATTATAGCAGAGGTTACTAAAATTATTGGCCCCATTGCCAAACCCGATAAAATACAAGTAGTTTCGGGCTTACCAAAAACACGTAGTGGGAAAATTATGCGTCGTATTTTACGAAAGGTTGCCGAAGGAGATGTTAGTAATTTGGGAGATACCTCAACCCTACTTGATCCATCAATCGTTGATGAGATAGTGAAAGGGAAGTTATAGGTTCTTATTTAAAGTTTTATTTTTAATCCGCCCATCAACGAAAGATAAGATGGTTTAAATATAATTCCAGGCGTTGGCGAATAGTTTGTTAAACTATATCTATAACTTGGCGCAGCAGTAAAATAGACCCTCTTGGTTAATCGGATGTCGCAACTTAAACTCAAAAGTAAAATTGCATTCAATCTGTTTGATTCAACGCTCTTATAATATAAATCCGTTTCATTATGTTCCTTTTTTAGTGTCAAATGGCTTTCTTGAGAAACAATATAACTTGTATTAACACCTAAACTTGAATACAGTTGAAATTTTGATTGATTCAAAAAACACCAATTAACCTGCAATGGAATATTGATTGATTTAGTAGTTGCCGTGTACTTATAAGACGCAAAAAAACTATCAACAGGAGCCCCCATAAAAAACCCTTGTAATAAGGTGTTTTTATCAATAGCCATTGGCCCAAAAGAAGAATTTGCTAAATAGTCCGACGACGTATATTTACTGAATTTAAAAAAGGTTGAATCTTTTTGAATGCTGTTTGTCTGATATCCAAGACCTAAACTTGCCGATAGATTTTTTAAAAAACGATACTCCACTTTTAGTTCGCCCGAATAAGTTATTGGTTGAATTTCGGTTTTAGCATCAAACAATGCTGTTTTCGCTTGGCTTAAAAACACATTGGGTCCAGCTATCAAAGAAATAGCCCAACGATTTGCTAATACGGTTTTAACGCTGTCTTTTTTTAATTCTTTTTGAATTGATTTTGGAACACTATCCGTTTTTGCAATTTTTATTATCGAATCCGTTTTTGCTTTCTGGTCAGGTTCTTTGTTTTGCGCACTGTCTATTAAATTAATTAATGCTGCTTTAGATACCTCAACATTCAATTTGTTTTTAGGATCAGAAAATTCTTTGTCGAGGGCTTTGTATTCCTTAATATTATTGGTTGTTGCGGCGCCTTGGCCATTTTCAGAATTGTTTTTCGTGTTTGTTTTTATCTCAGCGTGATTAATGGTTGAATGACTAGAAGCCAAACTTAAATTTGTTTCATTACTCGCCTGGTCTTTTTGCTCATTATTTTTTGCTGTTTTGTTTGGGCTATTAGGGCTTGTTATGGTTTTATTTTCGTTTGCAACTTCACCATTCTCTTCATTATGTTTTAATGGTTTTGATTGATTGGCCAGTATAGCTGAAGTGTTTTCGTTTTCTAATAAATTTCTTTCTTTTACAAAGGCATCCATAAATCCCGCTGCTTTAATTTTTTCAAGATCTGTTACTGCATTTTTTGAAACAACATAATATTTTGTAATACCATCTTTTGTTGTTTCGGATTGAATAGGAAAAGAAAGCTTTTCAAAAATGTTTGGATTTATTTTTTTACTAAATGCGCCTATTTGTATTTTAGTTTCCTCAGCAAGTGCTGGATTGGCTTTGTTTTCTTTAGCATCTATTATTAGCGTATTTTCTTCGCGAGTTGCAACATTCGTTTCTTGAGGCAAACGATGCTTTTGGATTATTGGGTTATTAATAGATTTATGTACGTTATTTAAGATGACGGATTTGTTTACGCTTAATTTATCTAAAATATACCAAGCAGAAGTTGTTCCTAAAACTAAAATCAAACCCATTAAGAAAAACCATAAAAATCTTTTTTTACGCTTCTCATCTTGGCCTATTGCTTGCTCAATGTTTTCCCAAGACTTCTTGCTTGGTTGCATGGAAGCTTCATAAAGGGCTTTACTAAAAAAATCCTCTAAGCCATCTGTTTCTTTATGCTCTTCGAAATTACTCATGACTCGTAGCTTTTACTTTTATGTCCACATCAAAATATTGATGTAATAAATTTTTTAATTGCGCCTTCGCTTTTGATAATTGACTTTTTGAGGTTCCTTCCGAAATTTTCAATAGTTCTGCAATTTCTTTATGAGAATAGCCTTCTATTACATATAAATTAAATACCGTTCTATATCCATCAGGCAACAAACACAGTAACTTTAATAAATCCTTTTCGTTAATTTTTGAACCCGCATCAGAATCACTTTCTGGATGATTTGACATCGTTTCTATATCATCGAAAAGGTATTTTTGCTTTTGTTGAGTAATAAAATTAATAGCCGTATTAACCATAATTCGTCTTACCCAACCTTCAAAAGAACCTTCAAATTTGAAGGACTCCATGTGTTTAAACACCTTAATAAATCCTTCTTGCAGAACATCTTCTGCATCATCTCTGTTCTTGCAATATCGAAAACACACAAACATCATTTTCCCAGCTAAAGCATCGTATAACTTTTTCTGACAATCACGTTGTTTATTAATACAACCTTTTATAATATGGTCTTCTATTCCCACTACCTAAACTTAGACAATATTATCTATCGAAAGGTTGCCTGAAAATATATTTTATTCCTTAGGCAACCTTTTCCGGTCTCACAAAGTCTTATTATTAAACACCCTATCGGTGTTATAAAATACTATATATTAATCCTTAAAAATAATAACGTATGAAAATCAAATCTTACACCTATCCAATTGCTATTACCAGTCTATTAGGCGTAGTAATCTTCTGTAGTTCTTTTGACGACAATGGTAAAAAAGTAGCTAACGGCGCGGGTCAAGCTGCGGGAACCACCGCTCCGGGAGAGCCTCACACGTGTTCTCAATCTGGTTGTCACGGTGCTGGAAACGGTAACTCTACTACTGGCGGTTTAATAGATAATGCAGGGCCTGGAAACATCACCATTACCTCAACGCCATCTATACCAGGCAATACTTACATCCCGGGAACTGTTTATCAAATGAGTATTACAGTAAACGAAACAGGAAAAACTATTTTTGGGTTTGTAGCTCAAATGCTCGACAATAGCGGAAGTACGAATTTGGCAGTAAATAATACCGCCGGAACACTCACGGCAACCGACGCGATTCATACGCATACGGCGGCAGCATTTGGAACAGGGCGTAAAGACGTAACGCATTCTGTTAATGGTGGTCTTTCAACAAACACCGCAACCTTTGTGTATGGTTGGACTGCTCCAGCTACCGGAACCGTAAATATTTATACGTCTGCAACAGCCTGTAATCATGATGGCTTAGCTTCTGCACTAGATAATTGTTATAACAAGCATGTTGTAATTGTACCCGCAACAACTACGGGAATTGAAAAAAATCTTACACAAAACTCGGTTCATTTATTTCCAAACCCTGCTGATAGCGATTTTTCTTTATCATTTAATACAAAAACTGAGGAGGTTTATACGGTTGCTATTTATAGTTTAGGCGGTAAGCTCATTAAAGACTTTGGTTTAACAAATCCAACTACCGGAACATTTAATCAATCATTCAACATTAGTGAACTATCTGCAGGAATATATTTAGTAAAGTTGTCTTCAAAAAACGAAAGCATTTATAAAAAACTATCTATCAATAATTAATAACGGAA
>JANXRU010000073.1 GCA_025356715.1 Bacteroidota bacterium | reverse complement strand
TCATTTTTAAGGGTATTTATAGAAGATACTTCATGAGCTGTAGTAAATATAAGCTTGAAGTTTTTGTAATTTAATTTATTAAGTAATTCAAAACCATCCATTTTAGGCATACTTATATCTAAAAATACCACATCAGGGCGGTAATCTTCAATCAATTTAATTCCTTCTTCAGGATCATCAGTTGTTGCAATAACAGATAAGGAAGGTGCATAACGTTCGATTAAAATTTTTAAAGTACTTATGCCAATTAATTCATCATCAATAATAATTGTTCGTTGTATCATTAATTTTTTGTTTTTAGTGGTAAAGTAATTGTAACCTTTGTGCCAAGGCTCTTGCCTTGCTCATCAACTTTGTCGGTAATATTCATTTTAAATTCCATACCAGCCATTTTATTAATGAGGTCTAAACGTTGTTGTATGAAATTAATAGCCAATGATTTTTTATCATTAGTTTGTTTCGAGTCATTTTTATTACGACCAATTCCATTGTCATCAATAGTGCAAATTATTGTTTGAGAATCTACTAAGTCAAATGAAATTGTAATGGTTTTATCGCCATCTTTAGCCAGTAATCCGTGCCAAATAGAGTTTTCAACAAATGGCTGAACTAAAAAATGAGGAATAAAAGTTGTGGAAGCATCAATACCTTTTCCTACAATAACAGCGTAATTAAATACATTATTAAATCGTAATGATTCCAGTTCTAGGTATCCTTTTAGAATATCTATTTCTTCCGCGAGACTGATATTTTCTTTAGTAGTGCTTTCTAATAATTTCCTAACCAATTTTGAGAATTTTGATAGATAATATTGCGCTTTCTCATTTTCGTTGATAATAATAAATTGTTGAATGGAGTTAAGAGAATTGAATAAAAAGTGTGGATTCATTTGAGCCTTTATGACCTTAATTTCCAGCTCGTGTAGCTTGCTGTTTAAAATAAATTTTTCTTCTTCTTTTCGTAAACTTCTTCTATGTCTAGCTACTATTAGGTAGGCAACTAGTAGTATTAATATGATGATGCTAATACCAATTAGTAGATAATCTATAATTATTTTTGTTCTGTTTGGATTTGGAGCTTCATATAATTCTTTTACTTCATGTTCGTTTAAAACACGGTGAAATATTTGAATGTCATCAAATGTACCTTGCGACCACCGATCATTTTTTTTATTTGCGGTATTTCCAACAACAACGGAATCACCTTTTAGAAATTGGACTTCAAAATCTTTTGCAAATTTTTGTTGAATTTTTCCGTTCACATAAAAAGTAAAATGTGAATTATCGTATGTAATTACTAAATGATACCATTTACCAAATAAAGGTTCATCTATTGAGCAGATGAAAGCTTCTTGAGTAGAATCTTTTGTTGAACAACTCACGAAACGCTTAGTATAGGTATCGTATGCTATTAAATATGCTATTATAAAATCATCTCCAGGCCCATTTTTAGTCTCAATAATTGGATTACTAAAATAACCTTTACCGGTGTATACTTTTCTGTCAAGGTTTACCCACATTGAAATGGTTCCAACTGTTGGTTTAAGTAGGGTAGAAGTACCTAAGTTTAAATAGCTAGCGGCATGACCGTGTAAGAAAACGGCTGATTCTTTGTTTCCAAATCGATCATCGGCTAATGAAATACCTATTGGTTTAATTTTAATTTTTTCGTTATCTTCTTTTATTTCATGATTATTGAATTTGAAATTAAGAACAGTATTCGAATCTATTTGCGCCCAATTATTTAGACAAAATACAAGAGCGAATAAAATGAAACTATTTTTTTTTCTGATGGCGAGAGTTGACACTATATGCACAAATAATAATTAGCTAATTAATTTAGGGCAAAGCTATAATTTTCTATCGATGAATGCCATATTAAGGTAAATAAATTGCCGAATTTTTAAGATAAACTAGTGAAAATAGTTAATTCAATTACCTAAACTCATACGTTGTTCCTCGTAGCTGTGTTAATAGCGTATTTGGCTCGTCAGTAGCTGTTGCGCGCATTTCAAGTTTTGGAGAGACGGGTGAATTTACTTTTAAATATTCTTCAATAATTTCATGCATTAACATCGCTAACCGTTTTGGATTTTTCACGTGTTCTACTCTACATAAGGTATCGTCAGGGTCGCCTTCGCGCTCACATGCAATGATGCTATATTCTTTAGTAAGGTTAATCGGTTGGCCTGCAACTTTTACCCAATTTACTCGTTTGCCTGTTTCGTTAGCAATGGTGAAATTCACTTCCATACCATTAAAACGTACAAACCATCCGCCAAAGCGCTTAGAAGGATCTTTCGCAAAAGCATTTTGTAATTCTTTTTCTAGCCAATCCCATAATTGTTGTCCTGTAATGAGTCCTGTTTTAGCTTCACTATTTACGGGCAACATATTCCATAAAAACTCTTTGGTAATTGTGGCTACGCCTGTTTTAGAGTCAACCGCTAGGGGTTGACAAAAACGAAAGCCATTAGATAAAGCTATGTCTGGTTTAAATTTCCACATGATGGCATCAGTAATTAAATTATCCATTGGTGTTTCCATCACAAAATAACGCACCAAAGGTGTTTTACTAGTGCCAATTATTTTTTGTAATTCTGTTTTATAAGGTTCGTAAGTTTTATCTACCAACGCTTGCATCTCTTTATTCGCGGGGTATTTAATAGGGTCCACATCCAGTAATTGATAATGCGAACTTTCTAATTTACTATCTTTAATTATTAAATCTAATTTACCTAAAAAAGAACCAAAGGCTCCGCACTCTACTACCTTACTGTATTTAGCCTGAATAGGTTCTCTCACTCGCTCATGTGTATCAGCACCTAAAATGAAATCAACACCTTGTACGACGGGGTTATTAGCCAAGCCTACTTGTTGCGCTAAGCCCATGTGTGTTGCTAATAATACAATAGCGCAGCCTTCTACTTCTTTTAATAATTTTGTATACTTAGCTACATTTACATCCGCATGCTCAAAGCGTAATCCTTCGCTATAGGCGGGCGATTGACGTTTAGGTATTAAGTGATCGGTATAACCAATGATACCAATTTTAACTCCTGCAATATATTTTACCCAATAAGGTTGATATACTAATTGGTTATTATCTTCATCAGTTGTTTTATGATACATGTTAGCACAAATTTTAGATGCGTTAGCATGCCCCATATCGTACAGCATTTTCTTTTTTTTATAAACTACTTCCCAATTACCTGGTAACATTAAATCATATCCTAATTTATTAAAAATAGGAATCATTGCTTCTCCCTCTGTTAATGAGGCAACAGCGTGTCCATGGAAAAAATCACCCCCATCATATACAATTGTATTATTTGGATTTTCTTTTTTGAGTGTGTCAATCATGGTTTTTAAAACAGCCATGCCACCACGTTTTTTATAAACTGCTTGATTATTTTCCCAAAAAAATTCGTCGTGCGTATTTAATTGTGAATGAATATCAGTGGTAATTAAAATAGTAATGGTTTGCGTTTTTGAATCAATGGTTGAATCAGATATTTTATCTAATTCAGCAATAACTGGGTTATTAGCAAAATTTGATGCTGGATTAAAAACCGTTGCTAATCCAACTAATGCTGATTTTTTTAAAAAATCTCTACGATTAGCTGATAAACTTTGTTCTTTTCCTTGAGTCAATTTATTTTTTGTCATGATTTAAAAGTGCTAGCTTATTTTTAATGTCTTTAAAAGGTCCGTATTTATGCTGCTTTTCGTCAAAGCCATCGGCATAAGGCCCAAAGGGATGGTCAAACGGTTTTTCATTTATTTTAGGCCAATCTTTTTTGATGTTTTTGATAGGGCGAGGTTGTGAGTTTACAAATGCTGCTATATCCCAAGCTTCTTCATCCGTTAATTGTGTGTTGTTGTGCGTGGCTCCTTGAGGCATATTACATTTTACGAATTTCGCAAAGTTTGATAATCGATATAAGCCTGCGCCATTGTTATAACTTTCGTTACCCCATAATGGTGGGTAAGTGAAAGCTGTTTTTTCTGCGTTCATCAATCCTCCGCCATTTGGTTGGTGACAGCTTTGACATTTTTCGGTATAAATGGTATGTCCATTATCAGGATTTGCTGCACGTTTTAAAAAGGCTAATTCTTTAAATCCAGAACCCATCGGTTTTGTTTTTTTAGGAACATCTTTTCCTAACCAATAAATATAGGCAACAATGGCTTTCATTTCTTTGGATGTTGTATCAATGGCCTTACCATTTAAGCTACGTTCAAAGCAGTCGTTTACACGTTTAAAAATATTTTCGATACTACCGGAGCGAGCCCTATATTTTGGATAAGTTGAAGCAACGGCACTGTAATTATTTCCAAATACTTTTGTACCTGCTTCCAAATGGCAGTTCTGACAATTCATTCCATTGGTTGAAGATTTAAATAATTTGCCTGCAACTCCATAATATAAAGAGGTATTGGCAATTAAATCTTTGCCATATAAGACTAATTCTTTTTCTGATCCATTTAGTGTTGATTCGTTAGGAGCTTGCCAATAATGCGTTGTATCAATATGTTTTAAAGCTGCTTGTTTAGCTGCATCTGTAAAATTACCGTTTGAATCAGGTTGAATAGCAACTGTACTTTTTTGTTCAACCGGACAATAATCAGGTAAATAATGACATAACAATATGCCCAATACTACTATGATGATAAGTAATGCAATAATTACATTAATCAATTTTGAAATTACTTCAACTTGGTTGGTGGTGTTTTCGTTTTTTTGTTCAGTCATAATTTATTAATGTGGTAATTTATTTTGAAAGAAGCCATAAACCCAAGTGCCTGCAATGGCACTTAAAAAAGTAATAACAACAACTGTAAAGCCACTTCCTATTTGCGCGAATAATGGGCCTGGACAAGCACCTGTGATGGCCCAGCCTAACCCGAAAATTAAACCTCCATATATTTGCCCTTTATTAAATGTTTTAGGCGTTATCACTATTTGTTCTCCATCAAGTGTTTTAATTTTTAATTTTTTAATTAAAAAAACAGAGATGACTCCAACAACTACGGCAGTACCTATTACGCCATACATATGAAACGATTCGAAACGAAACATTTCTTGTATGCGAAACCAACTAACTATTTCTGCTTTTACAAACACAATTCCGAATAACATTCCTATAAAGGCATACACTAAATTAGCCGTCCATGGTTTTTTAATTTCTGAATTATTAACACAAGTTTCTTTTAATTCAAACTCATCATTTCCTTTAGTTATTTTATCTGTTGCCATCATCATTTTAATTAAAGATTTAATAAATAAGGTAAGATTAACCAAGTCATTAAAAAGCCACCAACCATAAAGCAGATAGTAGCAATTAAGGATGGTAATTGTAAATTGGATAATCCCATAATAGCATGGCCACTTGTGCAACCACCAGCGTAGCGGGTTCCAAAGCCAACAAAAAAACCACCAATCACTATAAAAATAAATCCTCGAAGCGTTAACAAACTTTTCCAACTAAAAATATCGGTTGGTAATAAGTGTTCAAAGTCTTTTACATTATGTGAAGCTAAAGCTTGTTTAGTACTTTCGGCAATAACTATAGGATTTGGATTTGTTAATACATAAGTTGCAATTACACCTCCAATGGCAACGCCTCCTACAAAAAATAAATTCCATGATTCTTTTTTCCAATCGTATTTGAAAAATTTAATATTAGCTGGAATACAGGCCGCGCATATATGCCTGAGAGATGAAGAAATTCCAAAAGATTTATTTCCAATAATTAATAGTGCAGGTACAGTTAATCCTATAAGGACTCCAGCAACGTACCAAGGCCAAGGTTGTTTAATGAATTCTAACATTGTTTTTATTTATTTACTAAAACACCTGTCAGGTTTTTATATAAATGTGCTAAAAATCTGACAGGTGTATATTATTACTATTTTTTAATAAGCAATCTTTTTTAATTTTACTTTTACACTATCATTAGGCTCTACCAAAGGCAAACGTACATAAGGCTTGGTTATTTTTTTTAAATCTAATACCACTTTTACACCACCTGGATTTCCATCAGCAAATAATTGTTCAGTGATATTTATCATTTTGTAATGTAATTTTTGTGCAGATTTAAAATCGTGTATCAAAGCAAAACGAACCATATCACTAAAATCTTTAGGATACGCATTTGCTACAACAGATATGACTCCATCTGCGCCACATGCAATTAAAGGTAAAGTCAACGAATCATCTCCACTAATAATTAAAAAATTATCTGGGCGATGTTTAATGATTTTCATGCATTGCTCCATATTCCCACTAGCTTCTTTAATGGCAATGATGTTTTTAAATTCTTTTGCTAACCGAATGGTTGTATCCCACGCTATGTTTGAAGCAGTGCGTCCTGGGACATTATATAAAATAATTGGTAAGGGACTTGCTTTAGCAATTGCTTTATAATGTTGGTAAATGCCTTCTTGAGAAGGTTTGTTATAATAAGGCGATACAGACAATATCGCTGAAAATGCAGATAAATCATTCTTCTTTAATTGCTCAACTAATTCGGCTGTGTTATTTCCACCAACTCCTAAAACTAAAGGAATGCGATTTTTAGTAGTTTTAATGATATGAGCAATCACTTGTTGCTTTTCTTCTTTTGATAACGTAGCCGTTTCGCCAGTAGTTCCTAAAACGACAATATATTCCACTCGCCCTTTTATGATATGCTCTACTAATTTTGTTAATGCTGGAAAATCAATTGCTCCTTTAGTTGTAAATGGTGTTACAATTGCCACACCTGTTCCTGTAAAATTTATTGCTTGTTTCATTTTTAGTTTGTTGTGTTAATCATGTTTAAATATACAATTACTTGTTTTAAATAATCCGAAATTTTAATGGTATTATCGCTATCAATGGTAATCTCAAAATTCGAGTTTTGATAGCGAGCTATTTTACATTTGGCTGTTACTAATTTGCTTAAAGCCAACGCTTGAAATTGTTCTGAATCACCTAAATTAATAAGAACATCATAAGTAGTAGTATTGATTTGATTTACGGCATCATCCGTTGGTAATTGAAATAAAGAAAATTTCTTTTTATCTAAAATAATATGCTCAAATGATGGATGAGGCGCTTGTTCGGGCTTACCACCATAAATGATTACTACTTGAACAGTTATATTATCTTTTTTACATGCATTGATAAACTCTACAAGTTCGCTTAATTGATTGTCGTAAGCAATAATTACGATTTTGGATATTTTATTCCAAGAGAAAAATTGTTTAGTCACATTCTTACCTTCTTTTTTGGAAAGTAAATAGTTTGCTATGTTATTTAGTAAAGACATATATTTTTTTGTCAGTTCTTTGTCACTCTGAGCGAAGTCGAAGAGTTTATCAGGGCTTCGACTTCGCTCAGCCAGACAATTTATTTAATTTTCCATTTTTTTTGCTTCGTTCCAAAACACATCCATTTCTGCTAAAGAGCAATCAGCAAGGGCTTTACCTTGTGCTAATATTTTTTGCTCCATATAATTAAAACGAGAGATGAATTTTTTATTTGTTTTTTCTAAAGCATCTTCTGCGTTAATATTTAAAAAACGGGCATAATTAATTAATGCAAATAAGACATCGCCTAATTCTGATTCTAATTTATAATGAATTATTTTTTGAGAAGCTTCATCTTTGGCTGAATGCATAGAGTTTACTTCTACTTGTAGTTCTGCTAATTCTTCTTGCACTTTTTCCCAAACTTGATTTGGATCTTCCCAATCAAAACCGATAGCCCTTGC
>JANXRU010000067.1 GCA_025356715.1 Bacteroidota bacterium | reverse complement strand
GAAAAATCATTTTTTAAAAAAGCAATATAGCCTTTTAATTCGCTAGCTTTAATTCCTTTAGCCTTTGCTTCAGCTATCGCTGTTTCTTCGTCAAAAGCCTCTGGATTATGCTTTTTAGGTTCCTTTGTCTGCGCAACACTTAATTGTATGAAGGCAAATGAAAGTAAAGTTAAGGTTAAAAATAATTTTTTTTTCATGTTTTCTTTTTTTAGGAGCAATTTAAATTTTGTAGTTTATTTGGATAAAGTGAATATCCAATTTTTTTTAATTATAGTTTGTATCAAAGTTAAATGATTATAATTAGAATAACAAGAGGCTTCACTAATTTAAAACACACTTTCGTGTGTTAAAAAGGTAATTTTATTGGATTTCTATATTTTTCGTTTAAATTTTCCATTCTAATGTTTTACATTAACTTTGTGTTTCATAATTAATATGGCTACAAATTCTAAATTTATAAAATATACCTGGCTTTTAGTTTGGTCGCCATTTATAATCCTATTTTTATTTCTGACCTTAATTTCTTGCGAGATATTTTTTGATTTACCAAGCGTAGAGGAATTACAAAACCCTAAAAGTAATTTAGCAACTGTTATAAATAGTTGCGATGGAAAAACACTTGGTAAGTATTATGCTGAAAATAGAGTTAGTGTAAAATATTATGAACTTGATAAAGATTTAGTCGATGCGCTTATAGCCACTGAAGATGCTCGTTTTAAAGAACACAGCGGTGTTGATTTAAGAGCATTAGGAAGGGCTGTATTTGGCGCATTAACTGGCAAGTCGAGTAGTGGTGGTGGTAGTACATTATCTCAACAATTAGCTAAAATGATGTTCCCTCGGCAAAAATTAAGTAAGCCGAAAATGATCATTCAAAAACTCAAAGAATGGGTAATTGCAACACGTTTAGAAAAAAATTATACGAAAGATGAAATTCTATCTTTATACCTTAACAAATTTGATTTCTTAAATCAGGCTGTTGGGGTAAAATCAGCAGCTCAAATATATTTTAATAGAAGCCAAGATAGTTTAGAATTGCAACAAGCTGCCATGTTGATTGGTATGGCAAAAAACCCTTCATTATTTAATCCCATTAAAAAAGCAGACACTACGCTTCATCGAAGAAATGTAGTAATGATGCAAATGGTGGTAAATGGCACTTTAACAAGAGAAAAATATGATAGTTTAAAAAAATTACCGCTTGGTATTATTTACCATCCCGAAGATCATAACGACGGATTAGCTCCGTACTTTAGAGAATATTTACGCGAATATTTTTTAAAATCGTGGTGTGAAAAACATATCAATCCAGAAACTAAAAAGCCATATAATATTTATCGTGATGGTTTAAAAATATACACTACAATTGACTCTCGCATGCAACAATATGCAGAAGAGGCAGTGCATGAACACATGCACGATTTGCAAATTCAATTTACTAAGGAATGCAAAACTAAAAAAAATGCACCATTTGCTTGGAACGTAAATCAAAAACAAATTGATAACATTATGTTGAGTTCTATGAAACGTAGCGATCGCTACCGCTCATACAAAAGCCTAGGATTATCTCTTGAACAAATTTTAATAGAATTTAAAAAGCCTGTGAAAATGGCTGTTTATAGCCTTCGTGGCGATATAGACACTTTAATGAGTCCATGGGATAGTATTAGATATTACAAAAGTTTTTTACATACGGGCTTTGTTTCCATTGAGCCATCAACAGGTTACGTAAAGGTTTGGGTGGGCGGAATTAATCACCGTCACTTTAAATTTGACCACGCTAAAGTTGGCCGCCGACAAGTAGGTTCTACTTTTAAACCTTTTGTTTATGCTATGGCTATTCAAGAAGGATATTCTCCTTGCTATCAAGTAGCAAATGTTAGAACTTGCATTACAACGCCTGGGCAAGCTCCTTGGTGTCCTGATAATTCAGATGGAAACAAAGGTAAATCTATAGGAAAAATGGTAACCTTAAAATATGCTTTAGCAGGCTCTATTAATTATGTAACAGCATGGGTTATGAATCAATTTGGACCAGAAGCTGTTATTACTTTGGTTCGAAGAATGGGTATTACAGCACCAATTGAAGCTGTTCCCTCAATTTGCTTGGGAACACCCGATATATCTGTATTTGAAATGGTGGCTGCGAATGCGACTTTTGTAAACAAAGGAACGTATGTACAACCTACGTTTATTACTCGTATTGAAGATAAAAACGGAAAAGTATTAGAAGAATTTGTGCCAACAACGGATGAAGTATTTAGTGAAGAAAAAGCATATACCATGATTCAGTTAATGCGAGGTGTTGTAGATAGAGGAACAGGTTCACGTTTAAGAAGCCGTTTTAATTTAATGAATGAAATTGCTGGTAAAACGGGAACTACTCAAAACAATGCCGACGGTTGGTTTATGGGTTTAACTCCTGAGTTAGTAGCAGGCTGCTGGGTTGGCGGCGAAGAGCGCAGTGTGCATTTTAATAATATTAATGAAGGACAAGGGGCTAGCATGGCGTTACCAATTTGGGGTAAATTTTTCCAAAAAGTATATGCAGATAAAAATTTAAAAATTTCGAAAAATGGGTTTCCAAAACCTGCTAATATGGGTAATATAGAGTTGGATTGTAGTGTTTATGATGCTCAAACCGATAAGGAAATTCCGGAGGGATTAGATTTTGAGGGAGAAGAAAACAATTAATGGATATTAAAGAAAATAATAAAAATATTTATTTTGAAAATCTAGACTTATTAAGGTTTATCGCAGCTTTTATGGTTGTTATTGTGCATGCTTATGGAGGATGGTGTAGTTGGTGGGGATATCCGAGATTTATGACGCAAAATGGCGATACAAAAACATTAAATAAAGTAGGAAATGGAATCCATCATTTTTTAGAAAATGGAATGTTTGGAGTTGATATTTTTTTTCTAATAAGTGGTTTTTTAATAACCTATATTCTATTAGTTGAAAAAGAAAAAATCGGAAAAATTGACATAAAGAAATTCTTTATTAGGCGCGGCTTTAGAATTTGGCCGTTATATTTTTTAATTATTGCAATTGCTCCTTTTTTAGTAAGTTGGTTAAATAAGCCTGAGCCAAATTATAGTGCTGAATTTTTATTTTATAATAACTTTCATTCGATGTACACGGGTAATTGGCAATATCCTTTTGCCCATTTTTGGTCTATTTGCATTGAAGAACATTTTTATTTAGTTTGGCCTTTTTTAGTAGCTTTTATCCCGAATCGTTATTTGCTTAATGTATTTTGGTCTGTTATATTTATAAGCATTATATCTCGTTTAGGATTTAATATAACAGAAAAAGGATTCTATTATATGTTTCTTCATACTCTTTCCAGAATGGATGTTTTAGCAATTGGAGCGATAGGTGCTTTTATGTATCACACAAACACGTTACGGTTTTGGATTCCTAAATACGCTAGAATCTTATTGTATTTTCTTTTTATAATCATATTTTCTAGTGAATCACATGTTATTTATGATGGCATTTTTCTAGCTTGTTTTCGTAAATACTTTTATGTTGGCATTGCGGCAATTGCTATGTTAAATTTTTTATTTAACCCAGACTCATTATTTAAAATAAAAAGTAAAAACATATTTCATTATTTCGGTAAAATCTCATACGGAATTTACATGTTTAGTAATATTTTAATTCCAGTGATAATAGAGAAAATAATTGTACCTATGAATTTCATTAATTTATATTTTTACTTTTTTTTAAATATTACTCTAACATTATTATTAGCCATTATTAGCTATGAATTATTTGAAAAAAAAATTTTAAAATTAAAATCAAAATTTGAAGTAATCAAAACAAGAAGATAAATATATTATGATAAATAGAGTTGTAAAAAATGCAGAAGAAGCATTGGAAGGATTAAAAGACAACATGACCTTAATGGTTGGTGGATTTGGCTTATGTGGCATCCCCGAAAATTGTATTGCAGCCCTTGTAAAAAAAGGAGTTAAAGGCTTAACATGTATTAGTAATAATGCTGGCGTTGATGATTTTGGATTAGGATTATTATTACAAACCAAGCAAATCAAAAAAATGATTTCGTCGTATGTTGGCGAAAACGCAGAGTTTGAACGTCAAATGTTGAGCGGTGAGTTAGAAGTGGAATTAGTGCCTCAAGGAACTTTAGCAACACGTTGTATGATGGCAGGTTACGGTATCCCCTTTTTTCCTACACCAGCAGGTGTTGGTACAGAAGTGGCCATTGGCAAAGAAACTAAGATGATTACCTTTAATGGTGAAACCAAAGAATATTTAATTGAAAAAGCATTTGAAGCAGATTTTGCTATTGTAAAAGCTTGGAAAGGTGATACGGCAGGCAATTTAATTTTTAAAAGTACAGCCCGTAATTTCAATCAACCGATGAGTATGGCGGGAAAAATTACAGTGGCTGAAGTCGAAGAATTAGTGGAGGTTGGGCAATTAAATCCTGATCATATTCATACTCCAGGGATTTATGTTCATCGTATTTTTCAAGGAGACAAATATGAGAAACGAATAGAGCAAGTTACAGTTAGAAAAAAAGGATAGTTTTTAAATCATGAAATTTAAAAACTATCTAACCCCATCTTTATTAATTGTTCTAGTTATTATTTTATTTTGTATTTGCACTGCACATATTAATAAAACATGGTGTGGTGATACGCCTTATTGTTATGATTCAAAGCAATACTATTCTTATTTGCCTAAATTTTTTTTAGAGCATGATATGGATTTTAATAATCGTGGGGATTATTGGGTAGACACTTTACCTAACGGCAAACCTTTTATAAAATACTCTTGCGGCATAGCAATTTTACAAGCTCCTTTCTTTTTATTAGCATGGTTAATTAGTAATGTTTTCGGAATGCCATTAGAAGGCGGTTATTCTCAATTTTTTATTGAACTAATTCATTATGGAATTTTTATTTATTTTTTATTAGGTCTTTTATGTTTAAGAAAAGTATTGCAACATTTTAAAGTCTCAGAGGCAGTTATTTCAGTAACATTATTAGCCACTTTTTTTGGAACAAATCTTTTCCATTATATTTTAGGGCAAGGATTAATGACTCATGGTTTTTTGTTTTCATTACATTGTATGTTCTTGTATTTAATCATTAGGTTTTATGAAAAAACTTCTATTAAATTTTCTATTTTGTTGGGTATAGTCGGGGGATTGATTACAGTGATTAGGCCAACAGAAATAGTGTGTTTTTTAGTTTGGTTTTTATGGGATGTAAATTCTTTTTTACTTTTGAAAGAAAGGTTTTGTTTTTTGATAAAAAATTTCAAATTGTTGTTTTTGATAGGAATATTTTTCTTTATAACTTGGATTCCACAGATGACCTACTGGCATCACCTTACTGGTAAATTGTTTTTTTATGCTTATAAAGATGAAAAGTTATTTTACTTAGAGCCTAAAATATCTAGAGTTTTGTTTAGTGCCAGAAATGGATTATTGCCTTATTGTCCAGTATTGTTTTTATACCTGTGTGCGTTATTGATTCCTTTCACTCGTTATAAAAGCAGAATTGGTGTTTTATTATTCGTTACCTTAAATATTTATTTAGTGTCTTGTTGGTGGTGTTGGTGGTATGGTGGTAGTTTTAGTATGAGGGCTTTAATTCAAATTTATCCATATTTAGCAATAGGTTTTGCATTAATGATACATCATGTTTATTATAATTTTCCAAAGAAATTTAAACCTATTAAGTATTGCTTAAATGCCGTTGTTTTAATTTTAGTAGTGTTGCATTTGAAATTTTGGTACCAATCTAAAAATGG
>JANXRU010000010.1 GCA_025356715.1 Bacteroidota bacterium | reverse complement strand
GTCTTTTGAGTAAACAAGCAAGGCTAGCAAATACTTGTAGCGATTTAATATTTACTATAAACACAATCGCTTTGTTTTGAGTAGTAACGGCAAGGGCTTTGCCAAAATTGTGGCATTAACATCCATTAACATAATCACTTTATAAGTGGTTACTTTTTGCCAATAACTGGTAACGTTTTCTTAAAATTTCTTAAATAAGAAAAAGCTTGATGCTAATTTTTTGATGGAGAGTTCCCATCACCACATACAAAATAGTAATCACCCTTATTTAATTGTTAATGAAAGAGTGACGAGTTTTAAGAATAAACCTAAACGGCTAAAAACATTTATACGTCATGCAAATGGAAGGATGATTGATGCTAAGCAAGCAAAGCGTGGCGCTAAGCACAGAGACATTGGCGTTAAGCAAGGATACATTGGCGCTACGCTTTTGTTGATTGGCGTCAAGTATTGTTTGCTTGGATTTAATTTTAAAAAATTAGCGCCAATGCTTGCACGATTGGCGCCAATCATTGATATATTGGCGCCAGGTTTTTAGATAGTAATGCCAATGATGAGTTGCTTGACGCCAAGCATTGCATGCTTAATGCTAAGTATGGAGAACTTAGTCCATAATAATATGCTAAGGTTGCTATTATTAGTAGAATTAATACAACTACGTTAGCTTTAGTTACTTGTTGAAGGGACATTGAGTATGGCTGATTGTTGATTGAATGATATAAGCTATCCTAAAACTAAATTTGCTTTTAACACAAATAGTTTTACATTTTAATAATAAAAAAAACATCCCAGTGGATTCAAACTTGAATGATAAGAGTTTGAATAGATATTATTAGAGTTTAGGTTAAAAAACTAAATTTTTATAATCTAAAAGATGTTTTTCTATTTTATAATATAGTAGCTTCCATTTGCTTCATGTTATATTCTTATTTTTTTCATTATACAACCATATAGGGTGTACGAAACATGGTTTTTGGTTTGGCTATCGACGAATTTTTCAGAAATCTTGTTGAACAATTTTAAAACAAAATATATGAAACAAAAACTAAATTTTAAAAAAAGTATCAGGTATGGATTTACATCCTGTTTATTAATGTTAGGTAGCAATTATACTGTTGCCCAAAATCCAGCTAACTCACCTGCTAATTGTGGTGGGGTGTTACCAGAGATTAATACAGTTGCAAAAACAGTTGCTGCGATTTGTACTGCATCTTCTCCTGCTTATATTAATAAGTATTCATTACAATCGAATTATGTCCCTACAACAAATTCACCTGTAATTACTGTAAAAATAACATTTCACGTTATTCAAAATAGTAATGGTACATCTGGTCCTTGGTTAGGTGCGTCAGGTATAACGGCATTAACAGATGCAGCTGCATGGATGCATAATGCTTTTGACCGTTATAGTGGTCAAAGAAATGCAACATACAGCACAGGTACTTTATTAAGCAATAATTATATTTTTGATTCTAAAATAAATTATGAACTCACTAATATTTATGTATATAATGATGATGCGATGAATGTGTCAACTAATGATAATGATATTATGACATATTTAAATAGCCAACATCCTAATGTAACGGACGAAGGACTACCTATAATATTTAATAGTGGAAGTTATGGGTCTGCTTCTGGTTATACAAGTGGATACAATGGTGCTCCTTTTATACATTCATTCGTATGGAACGATAGTTGGTTTTTACAATCTCATTTAAGACATGAAATTGGACATGCTTTTGGCTTATACCATACATATCAAGCAAGTTGTTGTCCTGAGAATTTAGACTGCACTAATCCGGATTTTTTATCTGATGTATTTCCCATTAACAATACGATGTGCACATCTGGTTCTAGTCCTTGTAACGCTTGTTATGAAGCTTATCCAAATACTAGTAATAATTTAATGAGTGGTGGTCAGAATGATTGGATATCGCCTTTACAAATGGGCAGAAGAAATCGTAATATGCATTTAATAGGAACAGGTATCCGAAAATTTGCAAAAGAAATGACATCAAGTACTATTGCTCCTTGGCTAATTACAGCCAACGAAGTTTGGGATTTTGATATACAAATGTATGAAGATATTGTTGTTAAATCAGGCTCTACTCTTACTATCAAATGTAAAGTTGGAATGGCTAATAATGGTCGTATTGTTGTAGAACGTGGCGCTAAATTAATTATTGATGGTGGAGAAGTATATGCGTGGGGAAGCAACTGGAGCGGTATACAGGTGTGGGGTAATTCAGCCCAGCCTCAAACCATTGTAAGTGGTTTAGCTCCTAATCAAGGAATTGTTGATGTAATTAATCAGGGAACTATTCGTGACGCAGCTGTTGGCATCAGTACGGGTAAATTTTTTGATAATGGTGATCTCGATTGGGGCGGCTACTTTGGTGGTATTATTAGATGTAATAATGCTAAGTTTATCAATAACTGGAAAGGCGTTGGTTATTTAGCTTATCATAATAAAAATAGTATCGGTAATACTATCAATAATATTGGTTATTTTTATAATACTTTATTTGAAACAAATTCTGTGTTAAAAGATCCAAATAACCAATATCCTGATGCCTTTGTATCACTTTGGGCTGTTGAGGGCGTGAAGTTTTATGGTAATACATACCGTAATACCAATCCTATTGTCCCATCAATAGATAAAAGAGGTAATGGTATTAATAGTTATGATGCTAGCTATATTATAGATAGATACAAATCTGGCTGTACACTTTATAATTATGCTACAGGCTGTACAGCTTGGAGTACAAATAATGCATCTACGTTCACTAATTTGCATTATGGGGTTTATGTTCAAAATGCTTCTCCTTTTAGTAATGTTAAAGTAAACGATAATGATTTTGTAGGATGTAACCGTGGCGTATATATTGGTGGTACATATAACGCAAGCCTTACTAATAATCGCATCAATGTAGGTCTTGGAGCCGGCACAACTAACGCTCCATTTTTACCTTATGGTATTTATTCTGATAACTCTTCGGCTTATGATATTTCAAACAATACAATTTTTACAACCTACGTACCTAGTTTTGGGTTATCTGATGCTACGGGAATTGTAGTTAATGGTACAAATGGCTTAAACAATACTATTTACCGTAATAATATGAATAGGATGAGTGCTGGAACTACAATATATGGAGATAATCAAGGTGCAAGTATAGGCGATGGCTTAAAACTAAAATGTAACTCTTATGGGCAAGGTAGTACGGGCTTAAATTTACTCAACATCAATATGGGAATTCAGGGCTTTACTAATGGTAGTATAGATAAAATGCAAGGTTCTACAACACGGGGAGCTAATAATTTATTTTCTCATACAAATAGCTCAGCTTATAAAACTGATTTTAACGATAGGTATAATTCAGTTGGTTCAGGATCTAGTAATCCTGTTGGTACTTTTCAGTATTATTATAATCCGTCTGCTGCTACTACACCTGTTTACTATGATCCAACTTTGGCTCCTAGTAATATTTTTACTACATATAATGCTAATTCAATGTGTCCAGTTAGTTTATTTGATGTAACCATTGGTTCGGGTGGACCAAAGACAGTAGCTTATGCTCAACAGGTAATCGCTGTTAATACAGCATCTATAACAGCACTTAAAGCTAAGATAGATGGCGGTAATTCACAAGGATTATTAAGCACGATTACCAGCACCATAAGTGCTGGTAATCTTAAAAATATAGTAGAACAAAAAAGTCCGTATTTGAGTGATGCCGTATTGATAGCTTATTTTAGTAAAGCGAATACGCCAAATGGCCATATAAAAGACATCCATGATAAAAATAAACCAGTATCGATAGCAGTATGGCAGGCTATTTTAAATCGTAATTTACCTAATGGTATTATGCACGATTTATCAGAGCAACAAGCTACAACGATACCGTCTGCTATGGAGGTATTAAATGGGAAAATAGCCGATTTGAATCAACAAAAGGGTTATATTGTGGATGAAGTTACACGTACCTTATTAAGTGATACCATTAATGGAATAAATGAGCAAGCTATAATTGCTTTAATGAAAGCAGATAACCGTTATGAATCTCAGTGCCGTTTACTATCTGGCTATGTAGCTTTGGGTAAATATGCAGAAGCTACTACTTTAATAGCTGATATAAAAACAGCAGCAGGTGGTACCTTGGATGAATTTTGTAAATTGCAAAAATTAATCATTACTTTAAAACAACAAACAAGTAGTGTTTATACTATTAAAACAGATATAGCAACCAAAACTACTTTGGAACAAATGGCAGCTTGTGATTCCAGACAATGTAATGAAGCATACAGTAATGCTCAATCAATACTTAAACAGGTGTTTAATTATAAATATAGCGAATATATGAGTTTGCCAACTGCGGTATCAACTAGTCGGTTAGGTAATACAAAAGAAGAGGTAACTGAACCTATACTAACCTCTACATTATTTAAATTATATCCTAACCCAACAAATGGTGTTACTCATTTGTATTTTACTAGTGATGCTATATATACTAATGCTGAAGTAGTTGTATTTGATATCACGGGCAAAATAATATTGACACAAAAATTAGATATGAATTCTGCAGCACAAACCATACAAACTCAAGGCTTTACAGCAGGCTTGTATTTAGTGAATTTAGTAGTAGATGGTAAAGTAATAGATAAACAAAAATTAATTATTGAATAATCTTTTTTGAGGGCAACTAACGTTGCCCTCATTTTTTTATGATGATGAAAAAAATAATATTTTTTTTAATTTTGTTAGGCTATGGTTTATTAATTAGAGCTCAGGCTCCGCCTACATATACCAATGTACCCTTTGGCCAACCTACAAGACAAAATACAATGGTATCAATGCAACCTAAATACAACCAATATTTCGCATTGAGCATCAATGCTTTGGTTAACTCGCCATGGGAAATGGACGTATATGCCTTGGATCTTATAGGCTCCATTATTAACTATAAAAATATTGCATTAAATAATAAATCATTAGCAGTAAGTAAAGACTCTAAAATAGTTTTTAATAATTCAGATAGCTCTCTATTTATTGCAGGCAGTATATATGATGATTATACTGGAGGCACTGCCCCACATTCACATGGAATGTTATGGAAATTAAATAAAAATATGGATACAATTTGGCATAAGTCGTTTGCCAATATTAATGATTCTGCTATTATTTTTACCAGTAGTCTTCTTTCGAAGGATAAGCTTATACTTTACGGTCAATCAACTGAATTTGATGTAAATGGAGATGCCTTCATCATGAAAGTGGATTTTAATGGGAATGTACTATTAAAAAAAACTTTTCAAATTCCTAATCAATTTGGAGGAATTACAAAACTGATTAAAACTAAAGATAGCTGTTATGTAGCAGTTGAAAATTTATTAGAATATCCTGCATGGGGTTATTCGGATATTAAACTAACTAAATATGATACTGCTTTTAACATCAAGTGGCAACGAATTATAAATACGCCTTATTTAGATGCGTTAGGTGATATGATAGAGTTAAGTGATAGTAATTTGGTAGTAAGCTCTGGTTATTGTGTAAGTCAATTAAATGCGCCTTGGGGCACTAATTATAATAAACAGTGCCTTACTAAAATTAATAGCCATAATGGCGCTACTATTTGGCAAAAATTATATGGGACTGCAAGAGCTGATATACAGTTGTATAATATATTAGAAACTTCTAGCAAAAAAATAATGGCCTTGGGACATACGGTAACAGCATACGCATCTAAGCCATCAGGAACTTTTATAGCTACGATGCTTGTAGCCAACCAATATGGCGATAGCCTTAATTACCAAGAAACTTTTTCTGATTCTATTTCTAAAAATAATTATTTATTGGATTTAGCGCCAACTATTAATGGTTATTATTGTGTGGGGCAAACTAGCCTACCTGTATATACAGGTACAACCATTTCTAGTTGGGAACAACAAAACTGGTTAGTAAAAGCAGATACCAATGGTTGTTTTAATCCTAATTGTGTGCTAGATGTGAGCGTAGATGAATTGTCGCTTAATAATGAACAAAGTATGTGGTTATATCCTAATCCATCAAGCACTATCGTGAATATACAATTATCAAAGCCTATAGATAAATTTGATAACACAACCTATGTAATATTGTATGATGCAACTGGTAAAGAAATACTAAGACAAGTAATTTGCCATCAAAACTTTAATTTAGATGTTTCTGGATTTGCCAAAGGATTTTATATGGCAGCAATTATTAAAAAAAATATTGTTTTATACACCCATAAACTCATAATTAATTAACCCTTAAAAATTATAACCTATGAAAAAATTAACACTATTAATAGTTTTTATAACAGTTGTATTTGTTGGAAAATCCCAAAGTTGGGCTCCAATGTTAGGAACGTATTGGTATCGGACTTTGGCTTTAGATCCTATGAGCTGTAACGAAGGATACTGTAAATATGATTATTATAAGGATTCTTTAATTGCTGGAAATAATTGTCAAACAATTAGGCGATACCGTTATTCAAATTGTTGGGATGGCTTGCATGTAGGATATGATTTTCAAATATATACATATACTACTGGTAATAATGTTGTTTTAGTAAATGATTATCTAAGTTCGGGTAATGTACAAACACAAACTTTTGATACATTATATTATTTTTCTGCACCTATTGGTTATAAATGGATGACTTCTCCTAATAGTTTTACAAATTGTACAGGACCAAAATCTCAGGTTACAGTGATGGACACAGGACACAAGGTAATACAAGGTGTGAATTTGAAATGGCAGAAAGTGTCCATATCAAAATGGTTTTCGGGAGTTACAACCACCACTCCAATAGCTGATACTATCTATGAACGTTTTGGTTACTTACAAACTAATATCTTCGATCCATATAATTTTTGCACTAATAACACGGATGTTGGTTCAAGTACGCCCTTAAGGTGTTATGGAGATAATCAATTAATTAATTTTAAATATAAGGGACTTACTAATTATTGCGATTATGTATTAGGTATTAAAGAAACTGAGTTTCAAAAAAATATAATTCAAGTATATCCCAACCCAGCTAATGATGTTTTAAATATTGAGTTCTCGACTTCGCTTAATCTAGCAGAACAACCCATAATCATTGAAATAAGTAATGCTTTAGGTCAAGTAGTTTTAAACGAGGTATTAATTACTCAAAACGTAAAACTCAAAACTAATTTCTTGCCAAGCGGAATATACTATCTGGAATTAAAAACACTTAATGGATTGGTGCACAAAAATTTTGTGAAAGTGTAAGCTAACAGTTTATACCATTTACTCTTATTTTTTCTTGATTTTATTAAGATACCTTCTAAAGAGCTCTGATAAATTTTCAAATTCTTCCCTATAAAAAATACCGACTCCCTGTGTAAAAGGCCCTCCATTATTTAAAATCTGAGTATTATCATTACTACGATTAAAGCCCTTTACACGGTATCTACCAGATTGTGAGAGTTTGTATTCAATAGTTACATCTCCAATTAAATTACTGCTATTGCTACTTTTATTAGCATTATTATTTACTCCAAAATTTCCATCAATGGTTAAACGGTTATTAAATAATTGTTTATTGAGTGTAAGATCTAATTGGTCGTTACTAAGTCCTGTACCTGGCCTGTAATTTACACCTACATCAATATCTCTAGTTACTCCATTGAGCCAATTACTTAACTTATTACTCAACATTTCTGAACCCGTAGCTGCTGCTGCACCAGAAGCGCTAATACCACCGCCTCCACTAACAGATACTGGTGTAATAAAACTTCTTAATAGTAATAACGAAAATACTTGACGATTCAATTCATTAGGATCTGATAAAATACTTTTAATAATAGATCGAGAATTCTCATCAATGGTTGGTAAATCAATACCAAACGTAATATCTGGTTGGGTTAATTTATTACGCATGTATAATTTACATTCTACAGGATAGCGTTTACCAGAGGAATCAGCTGGATAAATAGGTCTAACAGAGGCGCGCTGTCTATAAACAGCTTCTATATCAATAACTGCTTTATAAACGTTGCCGTTCCATTTAATGTTACTTCCTTTTTGAATATCAAATTTTTTGGTAATGAAATTTTCTAACGTAAATAAATAATCACCCGAAGTCAGATTATAATCACCAAACATATCAAATTTTCCTTTGGAGTTTATTTTCATATTCAAATTTCCTTCTCCTCTAGCTTTAATTACATCTCCTGATTTTTCATCAAAAATAAGTTGTACCTCAGCATCCGGCGTTG
>JANXRU010000414.1 GCA_025356715.1 Bacteroidota bacterium | reverse complement strand
GCAATATGGAATTGTATACAAGATGGCACAAGTCCTACTACACAAGTAACAGCGCCAGCTGGATGGATAACTCAAAACTTTATTACAACCTATACAGATGCTGATAATTTGGGAGGAACGGGGATAGAAAAAAGTTTTTATCAACCTAGTTACTACAATGGTATGGAATGGAGAGCTAATGGTAACAGAGGATTTTTTAATGATGATTTTAATACGGTAGCTATTAATTCCGATTGGACAAACTCAATTGGCACTTGGAGCATCACGTCTGGAGCATTAGTACAAAGCGACGAGACAAATGCTAATACTAATTTATTTGCATCAGTCACTCAATCTTTATCAAATCGTTATTTATATAATTTCAAAGGAACGATATCTGGCACTGGTACCAACAGAAGAGCGGGTATTTATATTGCTTGCGATAATCCGTCTCAAACACAACGAGGTAATAGTTACATGATTTGGTTTAGACCAGATCAAAGTTCGGTTGAGTTTTATAAATCCGTAGCTAATACCATTGGTTTACCAACTTATACGGTTAGTTACCCTTTATTAGCGGGCACTACGTATGATTATAAAATTACTTACGACAGGATATCGGGCGAAATAAAACTATGGATTAATAATGCTTTTGTTGGTTCTTGGGTTGATACATCGCCATTTGGATCAGGAACAGCGGTTTCGTTTAGATCGGGAAATAGTAATTTTAAAATTGATGATTTTAAAGTATTTCGTTCAAGAGCTGCATCAACAACTATTTTAGTGGGTTCAGCAAATAGCAATGATTTGAGAAATGAGAACCCTGCACCAATGACTTCTGCAGGAAAAATTAACAGTATTACTAAAGATAATGCCGATAATCTGTCAACCATTAGCTCGCAAATAGTTGATGTTGATTGGACAAAGCCAGTAAAATCAACTCTGATAAGAGATGGTGTTTCAATAGATATTGACACAACTTATATTGGTACTCAATTAGATTTGAATTATACAACAGCAAAAGATACGAACTCAGGAGTAACAACGTATTATTATGCCATAGGTACGACAGCTGGTTCTCAAAACATAGTGGCATGGACAGCAAATGCGTTAAGTTTAAATGCCACCGAAACGGGTTTAAGTTTAGTCGCTGGTCAAAAATATTACATCATGGTAAAAGCCATGAATGGAGCAGGTTTGGTAAGTGATAGTACAGTAAGTGATGGTATATTATATTTAGTAACCACTGGTATAAACGACCAAACGTTGTTAAATGAATTGATCGTTTATCCGAATCCAACAAACGATAAAACAACCATTAGTTTAATTAGTACTAAAAATGAAACAGTACATTATGCCTTAACTAATACACTCGGACAATTAATAGAAGAGAAGAAATTAGTTGTAAAACAAGGTTTAAATACCTTAGTGATTGATACCAATAGTTTGAATTTAATTAAGGGAACTTATTTTATTACTGTTGCCGCTGATGGAAAAATGGTAACAAAGAAAATGATGGTGAATTAAATTTTATTTCCATTTATTTTTTTCAATAAGGAGGGTAGTTTATTTGTTTTATATTTACTTCTTAATTATAACCTATTGCCTCGTATCTTATTTATAGTTGACCATCGTTTAAATCGCTCTCCGAGCCAAAGATACCGCTTTGAACAATATTTGCCCTATTTTAAAGAGCACGGTTTTGATTGGGAATTATCAGAAATTATTACAGAAAAAGACGATGCCGTTTTTTATAAATCTGGTAATTATTTAAAAAAAGTGTTTATTATTTTAAAATCATTTGTGATTCGTTCAAAAGATTTAAAACGTGCGAAAGATGTTGATTTAATTTTTATTCAGCGAGAAGCCTTACTAATAGGCTCTTCTTATTTCGAAAGACAATTTTATAAACGTAGTAAAGTCGTTTTTGATTTTGATGATAGCATCTGGTTATTGGATACATCGCCCGGAAATAAAAAATTTGAGTTTTTAAAAAATCCGGATAAAACAAAAATTAATATACAACATGCGCATGGTGTTATAGCCGGAAATGCTTATTTAGCGGACTATGCAAAGGCTTTCAATAAGCATACCGTTATTATTCCTACAACGGTTGATACTGATTTTCACGTTATTAAATCTGAATTAAGAAATAAAGAAAAAATAGTAATAGGGTGGAGTGGAAGCATTAGTACCATTAAGCATTTCGAAATGGTCATTCCTGTTTTAAAAGCATTACAGTTAAAATACCCTCATCAATTGGAAATACATATAATTGGTCAAGCGCATTATTCTCACCCCGAATTAAATATAGTGAGTAAAGAATGGAGTGCACAATCGGAAGTAGATGACTTAAATCAGTTTGATATAGGTATTATGATCATACCTAATGATGAATGGGCCAAGGGAAAATGCGGTTTAAAAGGCTTATCTTATATGGCCTGTGGTATTCCAACAGTTATGTCGCCCGTTGGTGTAAATAAATACATTATACAGCATGGCATTAATGGTTATTTGGCTACG
>JANXRU010000405.1 GCA_025356715.1 Bacteroidota bacterium | reverse complement strand
GTTTGATAGTCATTTGCTAAGGCAATAAAATCCTTCGCGTATTTTTTCTCAAACTGATTTAATGTCAACGTTTTTTTGCCTGTAGAAAGCTCTGTTGCACCTTTATTCCAGTATATATGCTGAAACATCTCCTCTATACTTGCATTTTTTCCAACAAAACTTTCGCGAACATCTTTATCAACTAAATTAAAAAAATCGGTTGCGCAAATTTCTATCTTACGGTATTGAGCACTTTGAAATCCGCTTGCAGGAAGTAAAGCCATACGGTAACGTAAAAATTGTGCCTTTTCCATACCATCAACCATAATCTCAAAAGACTTTGTTAATGATTCGAAATAACGATTAATGCGAGTAATTCGTTCAGCAAAAAAATCAACACTTAAAGAATCGTTCCACCCCAAATTTTGTCCATTAGGTTGAATGTTTGGGCCATTATTTCCAATCTGATTCATTTCGTGTAAACTTAATTTGAAATACAATTCCGTTATTTGATGATACATGATAAAAATCTCTTCATCAGGAAAATCAGTTTTGGGATTTTGTAAAGTCAATAAGGTATCCAGCTGAACGTAGTCCCAGTATGTTAAATAATTAGATAGCAAAAGCCCATCTAAATAACCTTCCAAACTTTGCCCCATTTGGCTATATTTTTCTTCGAGTTGCTTAACTCTTTCTACAATTTCTGGTTTTAATTCCATTAGATAATATTAAAAGCTCTAATGTAAAAAAAAGTAACCACAGATTCATCAATTTAAATTAAAAATTGATGAATCTGTGGTTAAAAAACTGAAATAATAAATTATTTAACTTCCGCCGTTGGATTTGCTAAATTTCTAACGCTAATGATATCCAGTTTAATAGAACCTATTAATAACTTGGCTTGGGCACGAAGCGGAACGTGGTTTTTATCGTCAGAAATCCAAACATTTAAGTCATCTTCATGTTTAAAAATACGGCCTTTCTGAACAATTGGTCTAAATTTTAAGCATTTAAATTTCCCTATTTCCGTTTTAATTTCATCTTTACCAACATAACGAATTTTCATTGGCCAAATTTCTTTGTCTACAATACTATTAATTTGAAATACATCACCTTCTTTAGCATTTGATAAATCTAAATTACGAGCAGAGTAAAATGCAGAAATCATATCTTGCGTTCCTTCTGGTACATCCACCTTTTCGCCTGCACCAACATCTACTTTATTGGTATAATGATTAAATGTATAATCTTGATTAATAATAACTCCGCCTTCATTCACACGTCTAACAAACATCCATGGCAATAATGCATCTTTATCAATAAATGTTTCGTAACGATCTCGAACTTTAAAAAACCAATCAAATGTTCCGCGCGAATAACCATTTCCTATTATGTGATATACTTGTCGGCCAGAAACATCCATTACTTCAGGTTTCACTTCTAATGTAGCAACACCCGCATCAATAATTCCATAATGTAATTTGTACGATAGAATTTCGCCTTCTTTAAACGCATCATTTTGTTTAAATGGTAATTCTTTAACTATGATATTGTTTGGTTGCTGAAGGATTTGCTCTAACTTTTTTTGAGAAGAAATGTAGTGACCAGCAGAACATAAAGCAACAGTAGCTGAAACAGCAGTTGTTATGAGCGCAATACGTTTAGTCGTTTTCATGTTATTTTTTTTATTGCAAAATGGTATACCCAGTTTAGACATCAGTGTTGCCAGCAAACGTGGGTATTTCATGTTTAGGTTGTTTTGCTTTTCTTTTTCAAAACTTGTGCCAATATAAAGATATAAAATTTTAGAATGTTAAAATATGTAAATTATCAATAGATTAAAAAGCTTAAGTTTATATTTATGAGATGAAATCAGTATTTTTTATATTAAGTAGCTTATTCTTTCTTAGCTGTATAGATCAAGTAAATAAGCCTTCTCCAGAAGTTAATTTTGTTGAAGTAGGTAAGAAGTTTTACATTAATTTACCAGAAAATCATACTACGGGTTATATATGGCAGTTATCAAACTCTTACGATTATACTAAACTTACATACTTGAATGCTGTATTTCATGGTAATAAAAAGGGAATAAATTTTAATTTTGAAGGGTTAGATAAAGGAAAAACAACTCTTGATTTTATGTTAATTAAATATCGTGATACAAGCGATGTGAAATCCTTTATTATAGAAGTAAAATAACTTATTAGAATTTACTCAAACGTATGCATTACTAAGACGCTATATCGAATCAGTACATTCTGAGGCTCTTTCTAATTAAGGATTTTTCTTCTTCTTAGTTTTAGCGAGGTATCTTCTTAATAATTCAGCTAAATTTTCGAAGTCTTCTTTATAAAAAATACCAACACCTTGGGTATATGGGCCGCCATTATTTAATATTTGAGTATTATCATTACTTCTGTTAAATCCTTTAACTCTATATTTTCCTGATTGTGATAATTTATATTCAACAACCACATCGCCAATTAAATTACTATTATTAGTACTTTTATTAGCATTACTATTCACACCAAAATTGCCATCTATCGTTAATCGATTATTAAATAATTGTTTGTTAAGCGTTAGATCCAATTGATTACTGCTTAGTCCTGAACCAGGCCTATAATTTAAACCAACATCAACATCTTTAGTAACACCATTGAGCCAATTACTAAGCTTATTGCTTAACATTTCCGACCCCGTTTCGGCAGCGGCACCAGCAGCACTAATCCCTCCTCCTCCGCTAGCAGATAGCGGGGTAATAAAGCTACGTAATATCAATAATGAAAATACTTGCCGATTCATTTCATTTTGATCGGACAATATACTTTTAATAATTGAACGTGTGTTTTCATCAATTGTAGGCAAATCAATTCCAAACGTAATATTTGGCTCTGTTAATTTGTCGCGCATAAATAATTTACAATCAACTGGGTAACGCTTTCCAGAAGAATCTGCTGGATATATGGGTCTTACGGAGGCGCGCTGTTTGTAAACAGCTTCTATATCAATAATAGCTTTATATACATTTCCATTCCATTTAATGCTACTTCCTTTTTGGATATCAAATTTTTTGGTTATAAAATTTTCTAAAGTAAATAAATAGTCGCCTGAAGTGAGTATATATTCTCCAAACATATCAAACTTTCCTTTAGAATTTATTTTCATATTCAAATTCCCAGCTCCTCTTGCTCTAATGACATCTCCTGATTTTTCATCAAAAATAAGTTGCACTTCGGCATCCGGTGTAGCTTCCAAATTGAAATCCAAGGAAAAATTAGAAGGAGTTTTTTTTACAATCTCCTTTATAGTATCCTTTGTTACAAAACGTATAAAATCATTTTTTCTCATTTCAGCAGGACTATTTAATGGGATAAAAAAATGCGTACCAGCGTTCGTTTTCATATTGACTTCCATTTTAATATCGTCCAAAAATCCATACAAACCAGCATTTCCAGACGCATAAGTTGTACCATAATAGATTGAATTATTTGCCGATGTTGTGTTCAACAACATTAACTTATTTGTATTAATATCAAAGTCAATACGCATGTTTTTAAAATTATCATGAAAAATATTTCCTGATAATACACCTGTATTATTCATTTTATCTTTCATTTCAAGATTTACAAAATTTAATTGTTTGGGAGTTATTTCAACATCACCACTAACCGTATATTGTACATTTAAAAAATCAACTAATAAAACGCATTTCAAAAATTTTAGTTTCGCATTAATTTCTGGCCTTTCAAGTGTGCCAGTAATAGTGCCATTTCCGTTTAGATACCCCACTTTAATAGTAAGAATATCTTTTAGAAATGGTTGAAGAAGAGAGATATCAAGTGGCTGTGCTTTAAATGTAATATCAAGATTTTCAACTGTTCTTTTGGGAAAATAAAAACCTTTAAATTCAACGTTTTTAAATTGATTGCCATCGCCATCACCTCCTAATGAAGAGTAGCCATCAATAGTAACCGTTTCCGTTTCAGGATCGTAGTCACTTTTTATTTCTCCATCACCAATTAATCGATTATTAATTTTTAATTGGCCAAAATGAATGTCACTATTGATGATTGTTTTTCCAAAAGCTCCATTAACATTAACATTTCCATTAACTGATCCGCCTAAACTAATTTTTGAGTGCACTAACAATCCATTAAATTGATTCAAATTAAAATTTTGAATAAATACGTTTATTTTATCTTCATGCTTTTTAGATAAAATTCCATCAAACGTAATGAGTTGATTGTGATTATATAATGTTAAAGGATTAATAGTAACAGCATAAGCTGTATCAATTGAAATAGTAGTTTGTTTTACTAATTGCCATAAACTATCGTTTATTGAAAACTTAGTTTTATCTATTACAATATCAGCCTTATTAGTTCCAAAAAATGCATTTCCTGAAATATTTCCAGAATTATTTAGAGTCTTCAAATTATTCCATGCAATATCAAATTTAGAAGATCTATCATCCGAAATTAAATTAACTGAAGGATTACTAAAAGAAAAGCTATCTGTAATATTTATTGCTTTAGCATTATAAATTAAGCTTATACCGTGAGGCAAGGAATTAACTACGAAATTATTTTGCTTAAATTTTATGTTTTGAAAATCAACTAATTCACTTGATGATTTAAGATATAAATAATTGATGCTAGCATCAAATGATCCATCAATAACTGTATTAGAACTAATCATTAGGTCTTTTAAAAACAATTCTTTAGCTATATTAAAGTTTTTTATTTTAATTTTAATATCGGCTTTATCACTATAAATATGCCTCGTATCTGCTTTAATAAAAGTAGGAAAATAGGCTGCTAAGTACTGTTTAAAAGCATTTGATAGTGTACTTAATTTATATTTTCCATATAATTGTAAGTTAGCAATGTTAGAATTTAATTTTATGTTTTTAGTAATTGAAGATTGATCTAATTCCAAATTAAAACTACTTAACTTGAACTCCTTTTCGGAGTTTGTATATTTTGTGTTATCGAAATTTACAAGACCCGAAAGGTTATCAATATCATCTCCGTTTAAATTAATTAATAGTTGAGAAGAGATTTTACCATTTAATTGAGGTGTAGAGAAATGTGTTTTTTCTAAATCGAAATTATTGATAGTAGAAATGAAATCCATCTTAGGCACTTTTTTATTGAAATCAATTGTTCCATCAAAATCAAAATCAGCATTTGGATCTCTACTTATTAAATCTCCTTCAAATACTTTATCTTTAAAAACTCCATTAATTTTTACATTTTCATATTTATACTTATTATAAGTAATGGACTGAATGTTACCATCAAACTTAGAGTCCATTGTGTTCATGTCAAAACTTTTACCACTTACTCTTGCTCTAAGTGAAACTGGGCCAACAACAGCTATACCAGGAAATAATTTTGAAATATTAAAATTACTAGATGTTAATTTTCCAATATATTCTACTCGTTTTATATTTGTAATATTTTTTAATTCTAAATCCGTTTTAATACTGCCGATATCTGTTTTAAATGTACCATAGGTATCAAAATTATCTAATTCTCCATCAAAATTTCCTATGTAACCAATCACCCCTAATTTACTAAACTCTTTTGGGAACTTTAAATGTGTGGGATTATTAAAAGGTGGTAAGGGAAATAATTCCAAATCAAACTTAGAAGTTGTTAGCTTTTCAGCATCAAAATGAACAAACGTTGTATCTAAATTTGGCAATCCAGTTACACTTACATCACCCTTAAATTCAGTATGATTACCGTATTGAATATCAATTTTACTTCCATTTAAATCGTTTACATATCCATGAATGTTTCCATTAATAAAAAATTGTTCTTTTAATCCATTAATCTCTTTCGCAAAATAAGCAACGTCTTTCATGCACAATTTAGTACTATCTTTAAAATTGGCATTGATGCGTACCTTTGTTGTAAAATCGATGTAATCTTCCCATTGATGATACTTAAATTGAAGGTTCCCAGTTACAAAACTATTTTCCGTTTGTAATAATAACCTATCGCAACGCAGCTCTGTAGATGATATTCTAGCCTTTGTAGTTAAGTTTTTAAGCACTAATCCACATTGCTCTTTTGCATTTAAATTAGTTATTTGCGCAAAGATTGTATCACCACTAAACTTAATATCAGAGAGCTTACCATGGGCATTATATACATGAATGTTATTGTAATTCATATTTTGCACTACCATATTCGTGTCTCTTAAAAGACGATACGTAAAATCTACATTATTTAATTTTAATGCGCCATATTTTATATTCCATGGCGATTTAGAATCTTTTTGTGAAGTATCAGCTGATGAAAAATAATCTGCCAAAAATTGAAAATTAAAACCTTCTTCGTTTTTATATTTCAATAATTTAACTTTAACATCCTTTAATTCAGTCTCATCTATAGTTAGATGCTTTAATTTATAGTCAAATCCACCGACATCGAGTCTAATACTTTTTCCATAAAGAAGGGTGTCGCCATGTTTATCACCAACTAAAACTCCTTCGAGTGTCACATTTTTTATAAAAGAAATTTTAACTCTTTTAATTTCGACCTTATTACCAAGCTCCTTGCTTAAATAATTTGTTGCCTGTTTAGCTGCCCACGTTTGAAAAGATTCCGTTTGACCTACGAAAAACAAAATCAATAAAATTACAAATAGCGTTATTGTCGAAAACAATACTGTTTTCAATAATATTCTTGTAATTTTGCTTAGCAATTTCATGGCGTATAAAAATAATGATTAATACTGAGGATATATATATATTAGGCATCGAATCAAGCTGTGATGATACCTCGTGTGCTATTATTAAAAATGGCATATTACTATCCAACGTTACTGCCAACCAAAGCATACATGAGCAGTATGGAGGCGTAATTCCTGAATTAGCAAGTAGAGATCATCAAAAAAACATAGTACCTGTTGTAGATGCGGCTATTAAGAAAGCAAATACTAATTTATCACAAATTAGCGCAATTGCTGTTACAAGAGGCCCTGGTTTAAGCGGAAGTTTATTAGTTGGCTTATCTTTTGCAAAATCTTTATCGCTTGCGCTTAACATTCCATTAATTGAGGTAAATCACATGCAAGGCCATATACTTGCTCATTTTATAAAAGAAAAACAAGATACCTTGCATGTATTTCAAGAAGAGAAACAACCCTCTTTTCCATTTTTATGTTTAACAGTGAGTGGCGGACATACACAAATTGTAAAAATTTCTTCTCATTTACAATTTGAGTTATTAGCAGAAACGGAAGACGATGCCGTAGGCGAAGCGTTTGATAAAGCTGCTAAAATTTTAGGGCTACCTTATCCAGGTGGCCCGCTAATAGATAAATATGCAAAGCTTGGAGATTCCAGTAAATACAAGTTTCCCATGCCGCATCTTAAAACTAATAATTATAGTTTTAGTGGTGTTAAAACTGCTTTTTTGTATTTTATTCAAGAAAACATTAAACAAGACCCACATTTTATTTCTGAGAATTTGAATGATATTTGTGCATCCTATCAAACACATTTAGTTACTTATTTATTGAAAAATTTATTAGCTGTTAGTAAAGAAACTCACATTAAACAAATTGCGATTGCTGGTGGAGTATCGGCTAATTCAGGCTTAAGAAATCAATTAGATGCATTAGGAGTAAAACACCAATGGCAAACCTATGTCCCTAAATTTGAATATTGCACGGACAATGCCGCTATGATTGCCATTACGGGCTATTATAAATTTATGAAAAATGAATTTTGTGAATTAAATGCGACTCCTTTGGCCAGATATGAGATTTAGATGTAAGTAGTAGAAAGTTTTAAAGTGTAAGGTATTGTGTATTTAACCTTAATACTTATACTTTTTCCTTAACCCTTATTTCGTATTAAACTCATTCATGCATCTTGCTAAACCAATAAAACTAAAGGCTTTCACGGCATCAGCTGCTATTTTAACTCTATTATTTAAGGTTTTATTTTCTTCATCACTCCATTTACCAAGCACATAATTTACTTGGCTTCCTTTATTAAATTCGCTACTAATACCAAAACGCAAACGGGCGTAATTATTAGTGTTTAACGTCTCTTGTATATTCTTTAATCCATTATGACCACCATCACTGCCCTTAGGGCCTAATCTTATTTTACCAAATGGTAATGCTAATTCATCCACTATGACTAAGCAATTTTCTAAAGGAATTTTTTCGGCCTGTAACCAATAATTTAAAGCTTTACCACTCAAATTCATATATGTAGTTGGTTTAATCAGAATTAATTGTTTGCCTTTGTATTTTAATTCAGCAACATCCGCTAACCGATCCGATTTAAATTTCAAATCATGTTCTTTTGCTATATAATCCAACACTTCAAAACCTATATTATGACGGGTATGAGCATACTCATCACCTATATTCCCTAATCCCACTATTAAAAATTTACTCATTATGTAAAGGTATTAATTTTATAAAAACAAGTAAATAATAGGATTAAAAATTTACTTTTTATTTTGAGATATAAAATTAATGCTTATACTTGTATCATCAATTAGATATATACAAAATCTTGTAATATCAAAAAATCACAAACACATTAAAAATAAAACACATTTTTTTAATTATTATTCCCCTTATTAAACATAACTATGTTTGAAAAAATAGATTTAAGTAGCAGAGCTTTGCCTCAGCTAAAAGACATTTGCAAGCAATTTGGAATTGACACTAAAGGCTTAACAAAACCAGATATGGTTTTAAAAATTGTAGATGCTCAAGCAACAAATGCATTATTAGCATCCCAATTAGTATCTCAGTTTCCTAAAAAAGATAGTGTAAAAACAGATGCTGTTTTGGCAGAAGCTACTGAAGAAAAAAAACCAAAAAAACCTCGTATTTCTAAGCCACTAACTGAAATCAATTCTCAAAAAGCAGAAAAACCATTGTTTGCAAAACAAGATCAAGAGCTTTTTAGTAATCAAGCAGAAGAACCAAAAGCTGCCATAAGCATTGAAGAAACTGAGGTAGTAAAACCAAATATAGAGCCTCGAGTTCAATCAACTATTAATCCTGAAAGAAAAGAAGAACAAGTTCGTAAAGTTCCTGTTCACAATCATCCGCCAAGAAATCAGCAAAATCAACCCGGAAATTCAAATCAACAAAAACCGCATAGTCATCAACAAAACAATCACCCTAATGGTGAGGTTGCTGAAGAAAGACCAGTTATTAATAATGACTTTGCTATAAATATTGAAGCTGAAGAAAAACCGCAAACTCCAGATGGCATGGAAATGCATGATGCCAAAGAAAATGAGCACAAGCAGCAACATAATCAACATCCAAAACCAGAACGTGTATATTATAACTTTGATGGTATTGCAATTGGAGAAGGTGTTTTAGAAATGATGCCTGATGGTTATGGTTTTTTAAGAAGTTCGGATTATAATTATTTAAGTTCACCTGATGATATTTATGTATCTCAAGCACAAATTAAATTATTTGGATTAAAAACAGGAGATGTTGTTCGTGGTGGCATTCGTCCTCCAAAAGATGGAGAAAAATTCTTCCCACTTGTAAAGGTTGATGAAATAAATGGTAGAGAGCCATCATATATAAGAGATCGTGTTCCATTTGATTATTTAACTCCTTTATTTCCGTCAGAAAAATTAAAATTAACAGGCCATCCTTTACAAAATAATAGCACACGTATTATTGATATGTTTGCACCTATTGGTAAAGGACAACGTGGTTTAATTGTAGCGCAACCAAAAACTGGTAAAACTGTTTTATTAAAAGATATTGCCAATGCTATTGCATACAACCATCCAGAAGTATATTTAATTATTTTATTAATTGATGAACGACCAGAAGAGGTGACTGATATGGCACGTAGCGTGAAGGCTGAAGTTGTAGCATCAACTTTTGATGAACCTGCGGAAAAGCATGTGAAAATTGCAAACATCGTTTTAGAAAAAGCAAAACGCATGGTGGAATGTGGACATGATGTGGTTATATTATTAGATAGTATTACACGTATGGCTCGTGCATACAATACAGTCGCGCCATCAAGCGGTAAAGTACTATCGGGTGGTGTAGAAGCAAATGCATTACAAAAACCAAAACGTTTTTTTGGAGCTGCTCGTAAAATTGAAAATGGAGGTTCCTTAACCATTATTGCCACTGCCTTAACAGAGACTGGCTCTAAAATGGATGAAGTTATTTTTGAAGAATTTAAAGGAACTGGTAATATGGAATTGCAATTGGATCGTAAAATTGCAAACCGCCGAGTGTTTCCTGCGGTAGATTTATCATCATCCTCAACTCGAAGAGATGATTTGTTATTAGATAAAGACACCTTACAACGCTTATGGGTTTTACGAAAACACTTATCTGATATGAATCCGGTAGAAGCCATGGAATTTTTATTAAACCAAATGAGTAAAACTAGATCTAATGAAGAGTTTTTAATTAGTATGAATAGATAATTTAATGTTTAGTTGTTAGTGCTTAGTTTTTAATTAAAAACTACCCTAATAAATACAATCATTAATTTTCGTCATCCTGTCAAAAATATAAAAAATGAAAAACAGACCTTTAGTTTTAGGAATAGCCTACAGTATTTTAGTTATTATTTTTAAACTTAGTATTGTTTTAGGCGGATATGGCTTAACGAGATTTGGATTTTTCTTTTCTCACATCGTAAGCGTTGCGGCTATTGCGCCATTTCTTTTCTTTACCATTCAATTCACTAAAACAGATAATGGTGGTTTTATTGGAGGTAAAGAAGCCGTTAAAACTGGCTTAAAAATGTTGGTAATTGCGGCAATTATTACATCTGCTTACAATTATATTGAGTTTATTTGGAAATGGAAAGATTTATCTATTGAATATTATAATAGCCAAACCTACAAGAATTTTTTAGCTACTAAACCAAGTGTTAAGCCTGAGGAATACCCAAAATACATTGCCTCCGCAACTACCGAACTATCTGTATTTAAAGCAGTGACGGGTAAGTTATTTATTTTATTCTTTTTTAGTATTAGTACTGTCTTTATTACTTCTGTGTTTTTAAGAAAGAGTAAATAAGCTTTTGTATTAATAATTTGTTGGTTTTAAAATTAATAATCCAACATTCACTCACTACTTTATAGTGCTTACTCATTTTAATATGTTGTGTTTTCCTAGTTTTTATAGATGAATAGGGATATTCGTCACATAAATCACAAATTCTACCAAAATTCACTCAAATTAAGTTAAAAAATTAATATCCAAAAGTTTGAGGTATGACTATTATTTTATAAATTTGGTGTAAATCTTAGATATGATATATCTTATTGCAATTTGGTATATTTTTTGTAGTTCAAATTTAATATTATACTTTCCATGAAAAAATTAATTGAATATCAGTAATTATACCTAAAATGATTATATTAGCGGTATGACATTATTAGAGTTTAGCAAAAGATTTCCAACTGAGAAAAGTTGTCGTTTACATTTTAAATCTGTTAGAGATAAGCAAGGGGTAAGCTGTAAAAAATGTGCCCATA
>JANXRU010000360.1 GCA_025356715.1 Bacteroidota bacterium | reverse complement strand
AAGATTTAGAACCACCTTCTTTGTGAGATACTAAATAAACGGCTGCAATTGCTAATATAATTCCTATAATTTTAAAAACGGTTAAATTATCGCCATAATATAAAATAGCTATCGTTATTGGCACAACAACCGACATACGGTTAGCAACCTGTGCCACGGATATTCCATATTTACTGGTAGTTTCAGCTATCACAAATAAACTTCCTATAAATACAATCCCTAATCCAACGGCAACGCCAAACCATGACTGATGAAAAACAGTTAGTGGTGTAACGTCTGATTTAGTCGTAATAAAGCCTAACGAACCAGCCACTATATAGTTGATGATAATGGTTTGAAAAGAATTAATTTTTTTGATCGAAATTACTTTAAACGAAATACCAAATAATGTAGAAACAATAATAGAAGCAATTAAGAAAATCATAGTTTATTTGTTTTTAAATATATATAACTCATCTGTCCCAACAAATTGTTTACTTGCTTGAGATAGATCAATAACAGGCGCTTTTAAGCCATTAATAAAATTTTTATGTGGGTTTACAAATACGCGCGCTTCATCCCACAGGTTTTGTTCTATAAATTTAGAAAGTGTTTTAGTGCCACCTTCAATAATTATACTCGCTATATTCTTAGTAAATAAATGATTCATCATCTCCGTTAATAGGTGATTAAAATCAATCTTTATATAATGTATATTATTTTGTTGTATTGACTCTTTGCTATTAAATACAAGAGTTTCAGCATCTTCATTAAAAACAGCTAAGTGCTTTGGTAATGTTAATTCTTTATCAATCACCACGCGTAAGGGATTTTTTCCGTTAGCTAAACGAACTGTCAATAAAGGATTATCAATCAATGCGGTGTTATAACCAATTAAAATAGCTTGTTCTTCAGTGCGCCATTGATGCACTAAGAGTTTACTTTCTGTACTAGTAATCCAATTATCTTCTTTGTGAATAGGCAATGGATTCTGGCTAATAAACCCGTCATTCGTTTGCGCCCATTTTAAAATTATGTACGGACGTTTTTTTTCGTGAAATGTAAAAAACCGCTTATTTAATTCTATACAAGCATCGTTCAATATGCCATGTTCTACAGCTATTCCAGCATCTTGTAATTTTTTAATGCCTTTACCTGCGACTAATGGATTAGTATCTAAATTTCCAACAAACACTTTTTTAATCCCTTTGTTGATAATTAAATCGGCACAGGGAGGCGTTTTCCCATGATGCGAGCAGGGCTCCAAATTCACATAAAGTGTACATTCTTTTAATAGGGTATCATCAACCTGTTTAATGGCATTTGGTTCGGCGTGGAAGTCACCATATACTTTGTGATAGCCTTCTGCAATGATTTTGTTGTTATGAACGATGACGCAACCAACCATTGGGTTTGGAGCAACCTGCCCTAAACCTTTTGCTGCAATTGTTAAGCAGCGTTGCATATATGTTTCGTGTGTAGTGATGTATTTATTTTTTAATTAAACACTTCTAATTTACTTCCATCATAACTTGCAAAAACCATCATAGGATGCGAATCTTGATGATACACATTCCCCTCTTTATCAATAGCAATGGCACCTGCAAAGCCATCAATTTTTTTTAACTCCATAAATGTTTTCTCAAAGGCTTGTTTAATAGTCATGCCATCTGTAACGCGTGTGACTATTTTAGTTGCCACTGCTGCACTGACGATGTCTTCGCCAACCCCTGTGCAACTAACTCCACAATAATCATTTGCATAATTACCAGCGGCAGTTGCTGAATCAGAAATACGTCCAACCATTTCAAAACCTTTGCCTCCAGTAGAAGTAGCTGCTGCTAAATGTCCTTGTGCATCCAGTGCTACACAACCAACAGTACCTATGGCTTTACTTTTTAATTTTGCTTCGTATTCTAATCGTCGTTGTGGCAACTCAGTACTGAATTTTTCAAAGCCATTGGCTCTTGCAAAACTAATAGCACCTTCTCCACCTAGCACACGGTCGTCGTATGTATATAATTTTTCAGCAACTCTAATTGGATTTTTCACATCTTCAATATTAATTACGCCACTAAATTTAGTTGACAAACCATCCATCATCGAAGCACTCATCCGTATTTTTCCGTCGCTTTGTATTTGTGATCCGATACCTGCATTAAATAACTCGTCATTTTCGAGTAACTCAACAGCATATACAATGGTTTGCAAGGCAGTATGTGTTTTTAAATACTCATACGATCGCTTGGCAATAGTTGATAATGCTTGTTGTTTAGCGTTTTTTGTTTCTTGCGATTGAGATGATTCGCTAAAAAATCCGCCATGTATAATTAATTTAATCATGTGCTATCGGGGGTTAGTTATTGGTATACAATAATAAGCAATGATTTGATTTTTCAGCGATTTTTCATGAAAATAGTTTACTTTTGTGCCATGCTAAAATCAATGACAGGCTTTGGGAAATCTACCAAAGAATTTGAAAATAAAATAGTGAGTGTAGAAATACGATCGCTTAATAGTAAAAACTTAGATTTAAATTTAAGATTATCATCTACATACAGAGATAAAGAACACGAACTTAAAAGCGAGTTGAATAAACTATTAGAGCGCGGGAAGGTCGATTTATCAGTATATGTAGAAAGCAAGACTGAAGATACGCCGGTTGAAATTAATATACCTTTAGCAAAATCATATCATGCTAAATTGAAACAATTGGCTAAAGAATTAAATGAACCTGAAAGTAATTTATTTACTCAGGTTTTGAAAATGCCTGATGTGCTTAAATCAGAGCGAAAAGAACCAAACGAAGAAGATTGGAAAGATATTTATTCTGTTATTTTAGAAGCAACCAAAGATTTAATTTCTTTTAGATCAGACGAAGGAAAATCCATCGAAAAAGATTTTATGGATCGCATCGGTATTATTTCATCATCCTTGGAAAGTATTAAGAAGCACGATGCAAGCCGTATTCAAAACATTAAAGATAGAATCCATAAAAATTTAGAAGAAGTAGTTGGTACTGATAAAATAGATAAAAATCGCTTTGAACAAGAGTTAATTTACTACATTGAAAAATTAGATATTAATGAAGAAAAAGTACGGTTACAAACTCATTTAGATTATTTCATTAAAACAATGAAAGAACCTGCTGGCGGACGTAAATTGAACTTCATTGGACAAGAAATTGGCCGCGAAATAAACACCATTGGTTCCAAAGCAAATGATGCGGAGATGCAAAAATTAGTGGTGTTGATGAAAGATGAATTAGAGAAAATAAAAGAACAAACTAATAACGTGTTGTAAGATGAATTTATTTAAAATATCAGGTTATCTTTCGGTTGGCTTTGGTGTTGCTTGTTGTGCTTGTTTAGTTAATCCTGCTTATTTAAAATTTGCCCTATTATTTACGATGATTGGTTTTGTATTTTCTACCATTAATATTTATTTAAATACAAAATACGAAATCACTAACAAGCCTTATAGCCTTGGGTATGCAGGAATGATATTATGTTCTGTCCCAGTTATATTTTTATTAGCACTAATCATCAGAGGGAATTAAAAATTTGTCTTAACTGAAATTTTAGTGACGAATATTCAACATATATTAAAAATAACGCATACATTAGTAATGGTGCGGTTGGTGGGGCGAAAAGGTGTGAACTACAATTTTTCAGGTGGAACTGCGAAGGTTTTATGTGTGATGAAAGAATTGGAGTTGGCTTTTCGTCTTGATTTTTTGTTTCTTTTTGATCAAGCAAAAAGAAAATTAAAAGATAAATCTTTCATGAAAATTCTACTTAACAAATAAAAATATGTCGAGTATCAAAAAATATTTATCTCTAGTTACATTTAGTCATACTATTTTTGCATTGCCATTTGCTTGCATTGGCTTTGTATTAGCACTTAAAACGGGGCATGTATTTTCGTTTAAATTATTTGCGTTAGTTATTGTATGCATGGTATTTGCACGAAGTGCAGCTATGGCATTCAATCGTTTTATTGATCGTAAGTTCGACGCTCTTAATCCTAGAACTGCTGTGCGAGAAATACCATCTGGCATTATTAAACCAAGTAATGCGTTGTTTTTTATTATCATTAATTGCCTATTGTTTGTTGTAGCCACATGGTTTATTAATAACATTTGTTTTTATTTATCGCCTGTTGCCTTATTTGTTGTCTTATTTTATAGCTACACCAAACGCTTCACACCTTTATGCCATTTGGTATTAGGTTGCGGATTAGGTTTAGCACCCATAGGCTCTTATTTAGCTGTAACAGGAGAGTTTGCGTGGTTGCCATTATTATTTTCATTCACGGTGTTTTGTTGGGTAAGTGGGTTTGATATTATTTATGCGTTACAAGATGAAGCATTTGATAGAGAACATCACTTAAAATCTATTCCCGTGTTGCTTGGAACTAAAGGCGCATTAAAAGCTTCAGAGGTTTTGCATTTTTTTGCCTTTACATTAATTATCAGTGCTGGCATCGTAGGTCAATTTAACTGGTTGTATTGGGTTGGAGCATCGTTGTTTTCTGCTTTATTAATCTATCAACATACTTTAGTAAAACCAAGTGATTTATCAAAAGTAAATCGCGCTTTTTTTACCACCAATGGCATCGCAAGTGTTGCATTTGCTGTATTTACAATCGTGTCTTTATTTTTATAAGTTAAGATGAAACGGTTATTTAAATGGTTATTAATTTCATTAGGTATTGTTTTACTAAGTATCATCAGTAGCAATTATTGGATTATTCATTCTACTAAAACACAACTCTATACTGATGTTACTAAAATACCTTCACGCAAAGTAGGCTTGGTATTAGGCGCATCTAAGCATACATCCAGAGGAACTGCTAATTTATTTTTTACATATAGAATGCAGGCAGCTTATCAATTATTTAAAGCCCATAAGATTCAATATTTATTGGTAAGTGGCGATAATCATGTGAAAGGCTATGATGAACCATCAGATATGAGAGATGCCTTATTAGCACTAGGTGTTCCCGACTCTTGTATTGTA
>JANXRU010000291.1 GCA_025356715.1 Bacteroidota bacterium | reverse complement strand
TCCAAAATATAAAGCATCACTTATTAATGCATGACCTATAGATACCTCTAATAAATTTTCGGTATGTTGCTTAAAATATTTTAAGTTTTCTAAACTCAAGTCATGGCCAGCATTTACGCCTAAACCTAATTGATTAGCCAGTTTTGAAGCTTCGGTAAATGGTTTGATTACCATTTCTTTTTGAGTGGCATAATGATGCGCATAGGATTCTGTATATAATTCTATGCGATCGGTTCCAGTAGTTTTCGCGGCTTCTACCATTTTTAAATCGGGATCTACAAAAATAGAAGTACGAATGCCTTTACTTTTAAATAAAGCAATGATGTCTTTTAAATAGTCCTGATGTTTAATTGTATCCCAACCATGATCAGAGGTTAATTGCCCATCAGCATCAGGAACCAACGTTACTTGGTGAGGTTTTATATCCAATACTAAATCAACAAATTTTTGGATTTTCGGATTACCTTCGATGTTAAATTCAGTTTTTAAAACAGGTTTTAAATCATACACGTCTTGGTAACGAATATGTCTTTCATCCGGGCGAGGGTGCACTGTTATTCCTTCAGCACCAAAGCGTTCTGCGTCCATAGCCACCTGAACTAAATTAGGAGTATTTCCACCACGAGAATTTCTAATGGTAGCAATTTTATTAATGTTAACAGATAATTTAGTCATGGTAAGTCGAAATTTTAATGCCTAAAATTACATATTAATCGCAAGTATATGACGTTGTTTTTTTGTCTAATTCCAAAAACTGTTTTGTACCTTTATTCTGCAATACAAAAAAATGAATCTTAAATTAAATCAGTTTATCAGCTTTTTATCATTAAGTCACGTAAGCCTTATAGTTTTATTAACCGCATATAGCAAGAATCATCAAGTGATTAATTATAGTTATTTTCCAATGGAATTGTTGAAAAAAATAATGATTGTTACTTCACATCCATATTTAGTAACCATAAGAACTTAAATGAGTATTGATACAAATAACAACCCTATTTTATTATTTGATGGGTATTGCAATTTATGCAATAGTTCGGTGCAATTTATATTGAAACACGAAAAAAACACCGACTTACTATTTACCTCTTTACAATCCGAAACAGGCGTTAATCTTTTAAAACAATACAACATCAATCCAATGAACTTGGATAGTTTAGTGCTTATAAAAAACAATACAGTTTATACAAAATCAGCTGCAGCATTGCGCTTAGCGCCCTATTTAAAAGGCTTATACCCAATATTATATGTGCTCTTGATTGTGCCACCCTTTATACGCAACGCTGTTTATGATTATGTAGCACGTAACCGTTACAAATGGTTTGGAAAATCAGATAGCTGCATGATGCCTGAAAAGAGCTTGGTAAAACGGTTCTTATAAAACAGTTAAACGATTATTATTGCTTGATAAACTTTTTGATAATACGGCTATTCGTAGTTTTTAATTCCAAATAATACATGCCGCTTGGCAGATGTTGAATATTAAGTGATGGTTGTGGATTAAGCACTTTTTCGTTTAAAACTACTTGCCCTAAAGCATTACTTATTTCAATGGTTATAGGTTGTTCTGCAAGATCGGGAGAAGACGAGAACTCAATATTTAAAATATCGTTAGCAGGATTTGGATAAATCTTTAATCCAATTTCAGTAGCATTTAGCATATCATTAAGGCTCGTTGTTAAATTTGATGGGCAATTACCTGAACCAAAACAGCCATTACTATCTACCTTTAATAACCAGGTTTGTTGTAGTGGACTAATAGAACTTTGCCCTGCCCAACCAACAGCTGCTATATCGCCATTCGGTAGTTCCATAATATCATATAAATAATTTTCTGCTAAGGTATCTAAAATAGGGGATGTATCAGGTCGGTAATCTTTCCACCATTTTTGGTTACCTGCACTATCTGTTCTTATAATAAAGCCCTTTAATTCGTTAGGAGATACTCTTCGCGTGCCTACTATTATAAAATCACCATTCATACATTTTTTTAATCCTGTGGTTCCAAGTGTTTGTTGTTTTACCCCATAATTT
>JANXRU010000205.1 GCA_025356715.1 Bacteroidota bacterium | reverse complement strand
CTACAAGTCCGCGACAACGGTTGCTGGTGGCTTTGCTAAAGCAGGAATCAAATATTATTTTGGTACATCAGAAATTATAAGTAAATGGAGTATACGTATGCAAAATAAGTCTTTTTATAATTTCATGAATAACGCTAAAAGTGAAAGTAATGAAAATAAAAGTGAAAGTAATGAAAAGACTACAAGTTATCAAAACCCAAGATACTTAGACTAAAGTAAAATTTATTTTTAAATCCAATTTTTAATTGTTCTTTTTTTTAATCTTGCAATAAGTAAAAATATAAGATATATAATTTTTTAATTATGATAGCACGTAAAATATTAATAGCTGCTCTTTTATTATTAGTCGTTTTTTTTGTGACTTGTATGTCAATGAAAAAAACAACTAATATTCAATTATTAAATGAAAAGGATATTATTAATATTTCTATTGATAACCGAGGAGTCGATTCGTTAGGAGATGATTTTATAATTTATCAAAAAAATAAAATAACGCATTTAACAAAAGAACTTAATAAATCTAAAGAAGTAACAAACATTAATACTAAATCTAATATTGGTTTGATAGATGTAGTAATAAATAAAATTAAAAACAACATTCAATTTACGATAATAGAAACCTCTTTTGACGGCATTATAATTTGTTATGAGGATGAGTTATGGAAAACCCATTATTATCGTAACGATAGTATTTTGAAAGTGATTAAAAGTTTTGAAAATAAAAAATAACCCCAGTTGTCGCGGACGTGTCGTCCGTGACCTAATCCAACTTTTTTAAAAACATTTTCATTAACTCTCTTCCGCTTTCTCCCGCTGCATCCTCCACGCACAACTTGCAGTAAATTATTTGAAATTTCAAATAATTTATGAAAAAAGTGGCATTTTTTGCGGTGTTTTTGCAGTTTGGTATTTTACACTAACATACACACAGGTGTTTGCAGAGGTTTGTAACCTCTGCCACACAGTATTTAAAAAATAGTAATTTTATGGTATATGAGTGGAGCTTACAACATAAACAATCAAACTGATTTATATTATTTAACACTAACCGTGCAACAGTGGGCAGATGTATTTAGCAGAAAACGATATAGAGATATTGTTATAGAAGCATTACAATACTGCACACACACAAAAGGCTTAAAATTATATGCGTATGTTATAATGACTAATCATCTGCATATAATAGCGCAAGCTAACGAGGGATTTGAGCTAAGCAACATTATCCGAGATTTTAAAAAACATACAGCTAAACAGATTTTAAAATCAATAAAAGATGAGCCAGAAAGTAGGCGAGACTGGCTATTTAACATTTTTAAAAAGAGTGAAAACGTACATGAGTTTTGGCAAAAAGATAATCATGCATTTAGTTTGTATAGTGTAGAAATGATACAACAAAAATTAAATTACATTCACCAAAATCCGGTAAGGGCTGGCATTGTTCGCGAAGCGCATGAATACATTTATAGCAGTGCAAGTAGTTTTTCGAGCCAAGCAGATGCCTTAATAAAAACAGCACCGATGTAGGTATTAATACATGTGTTTTAAGCATTTAAATTCTCTGTTTTCTTCTATCCGTTTTTCTCTTAATTTAAGCATCAGATCTTTAAGTTCAATTTTACATTGCTCGTCGCCATTAAGTATTTGAAGGGGCGTTTTGCCAAAATGTATTTTCCTAGGGCGATTGTTATAGAGAACAATGGCTTGGTTGACGCATTCAATCAAATGTTCGAACGATTCAAATTCATCCGTTTTAAGGTATTAATGATTCGTAAGGCTTCGTAGATGGATGACTATAAAACCGTGAGCTTTACTAATAATGATACAACAACCATCACGGTAAAGTAATATCAAAAATAATAACGGAGTTAGCAGGAATGCTGCCACTACCTTGTGAGCCATAACCTAAAGCAGATGGAATTAATAAAATTCCTTTTCCTCCGCCTTTCTTAAAATAAGGAATACCCTCTTGCCAACCAGCTATCACTGAGCCTAAATTAAGGCTTGCACCAGATACGCTGCTTTGGTCAAACACACTACCATTTGCAAAATACCCTTTATACACCACGTTAATAGTTGAGTTAGCTGTTGGGTTAGAGCCAGTACCAACTGTTTTAATAACATAATACAAACCCGAACCTGTGGCTATGGCTGTTAATTTATTGGTAGAGATATAGTTTTTAATAATATCATCATCAATAGCAGCTTGATTAACAGTAGGTGTTTTTTTGCATGATAGAGATAATATGATTAATACTAAAAGAGCTAAACTGTTTTTCATGTTGTTATTTATATTAAATTGTATGCTAATTCAATTTGTTTTTTCTGTCGTACTGAACTTGTTTTAGTATCTCATGAGTCGCTGAATTGTTATATTGACAGGGTCAAACAAGTTCGGGGTGATGTTATTAAGCCTCTATCATCTCTTCGGTATAAAACCAAGTTTTAGCAACATCTGCTTGTATATCGGCATTTACAGTTAACCCATTCACATGATTTTCTTCTTGATATGGTATTTTTAAATCCATGATGTATGGATCAACTTTAATATCTAATGCAGTTCCATTTACATGATGACTTACTAACCTAAATATTTCGGAAGCTACTTTTTCTAAAACACCTATGTTTTCAGCTACTACAGAAACAATAGTATTAGTGCCATGCATCGCATCAATCCCCCTTTGAAACTTTTTTAAATAATTTAAATCCAATGGATCGATATAACGGTTATTAAAAATTTGGTGTTCGTGTGGCAACCAATCCAAAAATAAATCTTGCACCGCTTTATTTAGTTTTCCAAATTTACGCCCTAAGCTTTTTTCAGAAACAAACAATTCTTTCAATACTTTTAAATCGGTGAAACCTTTATTGGTAAATAATAAGCAAGGTACCGACCAATAAATAGCCCAATCCCAAAATATTTTCACAACCATGATTTGCGCACTGCCCATCAATTTATATTTATCTTGATAAATTGGCAACCAACTTGTAAACCATGATAAATGCGTTTGTTCGTATATCTGTGCACGCACAGTAATATCTTCGCCTTGCTTGTCTCGTAAAATTAAATCGCTTAACCACGTATTGTTTAATGAAATAAAATCGCTACCTGGAGAATAAAAAGGATCTAAAAATGCGCCCGCTTCGCCAGTTACAGCCCACCTATCAGCAGAATACAATCGACCGCTATCGTGTGCAAAATGTTTTAAAATTCTAAAGTCCATCAAATCTTCTTTTGGCGGACACACATGTTTAAATGCTTGCGGTTCGTGTTTTTCAACCCACTTCAATGCTTTTTCGTAGGTATTAAGTGTTTCAAATGGATGAATATCTTCATCAGCAACAATACCTATACTCGTGTTTTTTGACCCCAAAGGAATAACCCATAACCAATAACCTTTATCAATAAAATGCACTGTACTTAAGTAACGTAACTTAGGAGCTAAAAATGTTTTCCATTTTTCGTTAGTACTCCATTCATCAATATCCACAACACCTTTTACTCTAAACCAAACAGCATTGACATTATGTGGTGCTTCTTTTTGAAAACCTAATTTACGTTTCAATAAACTAATACGACTGGTTGCATCAACCACCCATCTTCCTATCACTTTTTTATCTTCTCGCTCATGTGCATAAACTACCTCGTGTAAACCTTCGTCGTTAACTTTAAAATTAACATCTTTGGCACGAGCCGCTAATACAAAATCAGTCCCTAATGATTTGGTTAACTTCTCTAAATAATTTTCAAACGTTCCTCTGTCTAATTGATGGCTAGGCACGGGTAGTTTCAAACGAGGACCTAATTCCACGCGATTGGATAATTCATCTTTTTTACCATCTGTAAAAAAGAAACGCAAGCCATGTTTAGGTAATTCAAATTCTTCTAAATAATTTTTTAAACCAAGTACCTCTCTAAAATAATGAGTCGCTAACTCAACGGTAGATTCACCTACTTTATGAGCGCCTATAGGAGCTGCTTTATCTCTGCTTTCTAAAATTAAAATAGATATATCAGGATTTGCTTGTTTTAATTGGATAGATAGAGTTAATCCAGCTAAACCACCACCTGCAATAATTACATCGTATTGTTTTTGCATCATTTTACGTTTTACTTCTAACAAAAATACATAGTTTTTTGCTAAATAATGGCGTTACCTATAAAAAACAAGGTAATTAACCTTTTGTTTAGCTCTTAAGTTAAGATTTGATAAGATACCTAATACTAAGGGTATTTCAAAATTGCATAATATGATCATTTGTGGCTGATAGGAGTTTCTTTAAATGGAATAGACATAAAATAAAGACATATAAACATAGGTCACATTGCCTATGTTTTCTATGTGGTAAAAAAATTGTATGTGTAAAGTTAGGCCGTGACGAGGAAATTGTATCTTCGTAAAAATACACTATTAAAAATTGTTACTCAATAACAACATATCTATTACTAAAGCAATCGAACAGGATTTCGATTTTATTAAGGAACACATCCGTGTATTTGATTTAGATAATCGTGATTTACAATTTCAACAATTTGTAGTAGCCAAGTTGAACAACGAAATATTAGGCTTTGGAAGAATTCGTAAACACAAGGGTTGCGACGAGTTTTGTTCTTTGGGTATTTTAGAAGCTTATCGTAATCAAGGTATCGCAGAGGCCTTAATTTCAGCTCGTATAAAACTATCTACCCAACCTATATATTTATGCTGCATTATTCCAGCGTTTTTTGAACCCCTAGGTTTTACAATAGTTACAGACTATCCGCTGGAAATGTTAGATAAGCTAAATTATTGCACGAGTGAGTTAACTGTAGAAGAACCTTATGTGATAATGACATTGAGCAACAAGTGATTTTTCAACACAGAGTCACCGAGAAAAATGAGGACACTGAGTTGATTGGGTGAACAAAAAATTACTATATAAACTCATAATACTCAAAGCCTCTGTGTTGAATAAATTATACATAGTATAGTTGAGAACAAATGTTATTTTTACATAAAAATCGCTTATGATTATCAAATCCAATCTAATAGATGTGGTTTCAAAGGAAATGTATCCTGCTGAAATTACGATTGAAAATAACAGAATTGTTTCCATTACAAAAATTAATGAAACGTTAAGCTCTTATTTATTACCAGGCTTTGTAGATGCCCATGTGCACATCGAAAGCAGTATGTTAGTACCAACAGAATTTGCTCGTATTGCTGTTATTCATGGTACAGTTGGCACTATTTCCGATCCACACGAAATAGCCAATGTGCTTGGTATAGCGGGCGTTGATTATATGATTGATAATGCAAAGCAAGTACCATTTCATTTTTATTTTGGTGCTCCTTCATGCGTACCAGCTACAGCATTTGAAACAGCGGGAGCCATCATCAATTCCAATGATATTGATGAATTATTAGCTCGACCAGAAATTGTGTATTTAGCTGAAATGATGAATTTCCCTGGGGTGATATACAAAGACGAAGAAGTATTGAAAAAAATAGCGGCAGCTAAAAAACATAATAAGCCTATTGATGGGCACGCACCAGGCTTAATGGGTGATGATATGAAAACATATTTCAATGCTGGTATCACCACCGACCACGAATGTTTTAAATACGATGAAGCCATCGAGAAATTGAAGCACGGCGTAAAAGTACTGATAAGAGAAGGTTCGGCTGCTAAAAATTTTGAAACCTTAATTCCTTTATTAAAAGAGTTTCCTGAACAAATCATGTTTTGCTGTGATGATAAACATCCTGATAATTTAATGGAAGGCCATATCAACCAACATGTGAAACGTGCTTTAGCATTAGGGTACGATATATACAATGTACTGAGAGCAGCTACTTACAATGTAGTAAAACATTATAATTTACCAATAGGATTGCTACAAGTTGGTGATATTGCTGATTTCATTATGATTGATAACCTCAGCGATTTTAATATTTTACAAACGTATATAGGTGGAAAATTAGTAGCTGAAAAAGGAAATTCATTCATTCCTAAATTAGATGCCCCTATTGTCAACTATTTTAAATGCCATTTAAAAGCACCTACCGATTTTAAATTAAAAGCAAATGGTTCAAAAATACGAGTAATAGAAACATTAGACGGACAATTAATTACCAATGAACTACAGACTGAAACCCTTATAATTAATGGTTATGCAGAGTCCAATACAACAACAGATATTTTAAAAATTGCCGTGGTTAATCGTTATAACGATACGCCTATTGCTATGGCTTTTATTAAAAATTTTGGATTACAACAAGGTGCCATTGCTAGTTGCGTAGCACACGATTGTCATAACATTGTAGCTGTTGGCGTTACTGATGAAGATATATGCAAAGCCGTTAATTTAATTATAGAAGCTAAAGGAGGTGTATCTTTAGCATCAACTACAGATGCTTTAGTGTTGCCATTGCCAATTGCAGGTATTATGACAAACCAACCTGCAGAAGAAGTTGCTGCAGCTTATACCAAATTAGATAAACGTGCTAAAGAATTAGGAAGTAAATTAAGAGCACCTTATATGAGTTTATCATTTATGGCATTACTTGTTATTCCTCAATTAAAGCTAAGCGACAAAGGTTTGTTTGATGGGAAAAGTTTTGAGTTTACGGATGTGTTTATAAATTAATTATTAGAAACAATGAAATTATTTTTTAAAATTACTCTGCCTATATTCATTTTAGTTGGACTCTCGTCATGGATACTAATGGAGGGCGATGAAGGACACTTTGTATTTTTGCGTGGTAAAAAACAATACGTCTTAGTAGAAGGAACTGGAGAACCTACAGTTGTTTTTATTACTGGAAAAGGTGACCCGCAAACAGAATTTAAAAAAGTATATACTAAAATTAAAAAAACAACTCAAATATTTTCTTATGATAGAGCTGGCATTGGCCAATCTCAATCGTTAAAAAACGAGCGTACTGTAGATACTATGGCTGTTGAATTAAATGAATTATTACTAAAAGATAAAATAAAACCACCTTATATTATTGTAGGGCACTCCTTAGGAAGCTATGTGATGCGATGTTTTGCAGACATGTACCCCTCAAAAGTATCTGGATTAGTTTTTGTAGAACCCGCACATGAATATGAATTTCAACATGGTTTAGAATTAAGAGTAGATTCAGATAAAATAGCTTTTAGGCAACTATACAAATCTTACTTAAAAGTGAAAATCCAAGACTGTCATAATCAAAAGAATGTTTAGATTCTTCATTATGTCCTTTACTTCGGCC
>JANXRU010000222.1 GCA_025356715.1 Bacteroidota bacterium | reverse complement strand
CAACTTTGCCATTTTTTCAACTTCAATACTCGGTACTCCAAATTCCTCAACCACTTTGCCCAACACCAAATACACGCCCCAACCCTTAAACGGATAAGCTTTTAAACTTGGCGGAAAATGTGTTGTATCAAAGTAATTACCTTCACTATCTAAAAATGTACCAAAAGCCATTAATTTACTATTCGACGTTCTAACCGTTTTTTGCGTAACGTAATTACCTATCATTCGTAACTTTTTACCAATAAATTTAGCAAGGTCGTTTGCTTTGCAATCTCCCCTCGATTTTGTTTTTAATAAGTCAAATTCGCTCAAGCTTACCGGAAACTCCAATAGTTCCATTTCATCGTAAGCATCCTCTACTTTATTGCGTTCTAATTTTGGCAATTTCCATTTTACTAAGGGTTCTTCAAACATACTTAACGACACATCTTTACGCTTTAAATCCGATGGATTATAAATCATGTGTGCTTCCCACAATAACTCTCGTTTGTCTTGCCCTATAAAACGAAAAGCATCAACACGTATTAAAATGATGAGTTGCTCTAATGATATTTTAGTACGCATTTTAAAATTATCTAACGATGTATAGTTGCCATTCGCTAAACGCTCACTCACTATTTTATGCGAAATATCTGCGCCTAATGATTTAATGTGAATAAAGCCCAAGTAAATATTTGTGTCGTATAGCATGGTTGTATAAATACTATTGTTCACACATGGCAAGTGAACAATGCCACCTAGTTTACGAGCTTCATTTACATAAATACGAGTACCATAAAATCCACCAAAATTATTAATAACAGCTACAATAAACTCCAAAGGATAATGTGCTTTTAAATACAAACTTTGGTAGCTTTCTCCCGCGTAACTTGCCGAGTGCCCTTTTGCAAAACTATAGCCTGCAAAAGATTCTATTTGTTTCCAAACCTTCATTCCTAATCCTTCAGGGTACTTTTGCTTTACACAATACTTAAAAAACTTTTGTTCTATTTCCTCAAATTGCTTTTGGTTACGAGCCTTTCCACTCATCATTCTACGCAACACATCGGCATCCGATAAATCTAAACCTCCAAAGTGATGGGCAATTTTCAGTACATCTTCTTGGTACACCATTACACCGTAAGTTTCTTGCAACTGCTCTTTCATAATAGGGTGCAAGTAATCAACGGTTTTTAATTTTCGGTGGCGTTCAATAAACGACCCCATCATTCCACTTCGTGCAACGCCTGGGCGTATTACCGAACTTGCAGCAACTAAGGTTAAATAATTATCACAAAGCAATTTTCGTATTAGCATTCGCATAGCTGGGCTTTCAATATAAAAACACCCTGTTGTATTGCCACTTACTAATAGTTTATTACAAGCTTCATCTACCTTAAATTTTTCTATTTGGTGTATATCTACTTCAATGCCTTTATTTATATAAATCAGTTCCCTTGCTTCTTTAATATGCCCCAAACCTCTCTGACTTAAAATATCTAGTTTTTCAAAACCAGCATCTTCCGCAATGTGCATATCAAACTGAGTGGTTTGGTAGCCTTTTGGTGGCATATCCAAAGCAGTATAATACGTTAAAGGTTCTTCACTAATTAAAACACCTCCAGCGTGTATGCTTCGTATGCTCGGAAAACTTTCAATAGCATCGTATTGCTCCAGTATTTCTTTACAAATTTTCGATTCGTTTAATGGTGATGTAGGGTACTTTATCAGTCTATCAATATCCTCTTTGGGTAAACCATGTATTTTACCCATTTCCCTAATAATCGACCTATCCTGAAAAGTAACCATTGCACCTAGTAAAGCTGTATGCTTAGTTCCGTAACGCTCAAAAATATAATCGTAAACAGCATCTCTATCTTTCCAACTATAATCAATATCAAAGTCGGGTGGCGATTTTCGTTTAGGATTTAAAAAACGCTCAAAATATAAATTAAGTTCAATAGGATCAACGTCAGTTATTCGCAAACAGTAAGCTACAATACTATTTGCACCACTTCCCCTGCCATAGTGGTAATATTGTTTACTCCATGTAAACTGAATAATATCCCACGTAATTAAAAAATACGCACAAAAACCTAACTCGCTAATAATTTCTAATTCCTTGCGCACACGCTCCAACGCCACACGGTTTGTTTTACTATATCTAAAAGCAAGCCCTTCAAAGGCTAGTTTCTCTAGCAATAGTTTGTCTTCATATTCGCTACCTGTATAAGTCTTCTTATTTTTAATTTCTTTAAAGTCATAATCAAAAGTGGCAATAGTACACAGCTTTTTAGTGTTTTGTATAATGTGAGGAAACGCATCAAAATACTCTAACAGCTTTTGTTTAGGCACTATGTACTCATCAATACGGGCATGGTGTTCGGGCTTTAATTGCTCAAATAATAAATTAAGGTCAATGGCTCTTAATTTTTTATGAATCAAATAGCCCTGCTTATTTTTAAAGGTGGAACTTTGCAGTATGACATATTTTTTCTGCAACACTTTTTTCTCAACTACTATTTTAGTTAAGTCGCCCAAACGCACTCCAATATATTCATTGTCTTTTAATGGAAAATTAACTATACCATAAGGATAAATAACATAACAATTTTCAAACACTGGCTTTTCGGGATAAGGCACGCCAGTTAAATTTGTTAAAGTTAATAGTTCGTTAATTTCCTTAAAGCCCTCATTATTAATGGCTATGGCAACATATAACAGTTCATTGTTTTTTCTAAACTCAGCCCCTACAATTGGTTTAATGCTATTGTCATAACAAGCCTTTACAAAATGTAAAACGCCCGATGTGTTATTTATATCAGTTAAAGCAATACAATTGTATTGGTTGGTTTTGGCAATGTCTATTAATTCTTTAATGGATAACGTGCCATACCTTAAACTGTAATAAGAGTGGCCATTAAGTATCATGTTCGTTAGTATCTTTTTTTTCTTTGAGGCCAACGGCTTTGCCTATGGCTTTTTCTCCAAAGCGTAATCGTATTTTATCAAGGGCATTATATAAATTTATTTTTTCCTCGGTATCATCAAACAAATTTATTTGATTAAAACCCGAAACTAAATTGGTAAACTTTACTCCTATCAATCGTATTAAAACCCTTCGGTTATAATTCTTTTGAAACAACTCGGTTGCCTTTTGTAATAACACATGGTCAGAAGCCGTATATGGTATTGTTGCTTGAAAAGTGTGTGTTTGAAAATCGGAGTATTTTAATTTTACAACTACACACCCAGCAACCTTTTGTAATTTTCTTAAATCAAAAGCTAACGTATCTACCATGGCAACCAATTTATTTTGCAATTGTTCGGCATTGGTAGTGTCTTTATCAAAAGTTGTTTCCTTACTCAAACTTTTTTGCTCTGTAAAAGGCTCAATAGGGCTTTTATCAATACCATTTGCCTTACGCCATATAGTTGCCCCATTGTCTTGCAAAACCTTTTGCATAGCAATCATGGGCATATTTTGAATAGTCTCTATTTTTGAAATACCCATTTTTTGCAAAGTAGAATTTGTTTTTTCTCCAATGCCAGGGATTTTTCTGATGGATAAAGGCGCTAAAAATGATTTCTCTAAACCGTGCAGAATTTGTTTTTCTCCATTTGGTTTTGATTCGCTTGTCGCTATTTTAGAAACTGTTTTGTTTTCAGACATTCCAAAAGAAATTGGCAAGCCAGTTTCTTTTATTATTTTTTCTCTTAGCTCATGGCTCCAAAGCATGCTATTTTTAACATACTTATCCATACCAGTAATTTCTAAATAATGCTCATCAATACTTGCCTTTTCAAATAAAGGCGCTTCGCTTTCAATTATTTGAGTTACAATATTTGAATGTTTAGAGTAAGCGTCCATATCTCCCCTTATAAAAATGGCGTGCGGACATAGTTGCTTTGCCATTCGGGTAGGCATGGCAGCATGTACCCCAAACTTTCGAGCCTCATAACTACACGATGCCACTACACCCCTATCAGAAGTACCGCCAACAATAACAGGTTTCCCAATTAAAGAGGAATCCATCAACCTTTCTACCGAAATAAAAAAGCTATCCAAATCCATATGCACAATTGTTCTTTCCATCTCCTTTATTTGAATAATTAAAATTACTACAAAAAGAATCTTTTTTTTGCTATAAAACGTAGCAATTAATTTAAGAAGCTAAAAATCAGGGGACTAAAATTATTTAGGAAACTGCAATAGGAATTATATCTTAACTCCAATAATTGTAATGTCATCAACTTGTTCCACATCTCCCATCCAATTTTTTAAAATTAGATTTAATGTCTCCTTTTGCTCAGACATTGGTTTTTGAGAAATAGATAATAGAGTTTCCTTTAATTGCTTGTACATAAATTTTTTGCCTTTAGTGCCTCCAAATTGGTCAGGGAATCCGTCAGTTAACGTGTAAACGACATCACCTTTAACTAGTTCAAATTCACGTTGAGTAAAAGGCATTTGATCTTTATCATGTTTACCAACCGGCATTTTATCACCCTTTAATTCAATTAATTCGTTATTCCTTACAATCCAAATAGGATTATTTGCATTTGCATAACTGAATTTACTGTTTTTAAAATCAAAACAAATTAAACTTGCATCCATCCCGTCCTTACCTCCATCAATACTTCCATCCATTTTAAGTCGTTCAATTATAGTTTCTCGAGTATGATTTAATATTTTAGACGGGTCATTGTTACCATCCTTGATAGCACTTTCTAGACTTGTAATGTTCAATAAACTCATAATCGCACCTGGCACACCATGTCCTGTACTATCAGCAGTTACTAGAGCAAATGTTTCATTTGATAAAAGTTTAGCCCAATAAAAATCACCACTAACAACATCTTTAGGCTTAAAATAGACAAAGTAATCTTTAAGATTATTATCCAGAAAAGTTGATGTTGCTAGAAAACTTCGTTGTATTCTCTCTGCATAATTTATACTATCTGTAATTTCCCGATGTTTTTCTTCAACTAGATGCTTTTGATTTTCAATAATGCCTTTTTGTTTTTGTGTCAATTTATACCTATTAAACAAAAAGATGGAAAAAACTGCAACAATTAACAGTATCCCTATTGTTGAAATAATAATTATGTTTTGTTTTCGGGTTTCAGCAATTGTAACCTTTTCCTTTGCATCCTTCTCAATAATTAAGTTTTTAATTTGCAAGTTCTTTTTTTCGTTTTCAAAAGCAGTAGTTGCTTTGGTTATTTTATCATTATTTTGAATAGAATTAATGCTATCATTTAATGAATGAAATTGTTTATAGTTTTCTAATGATTCTTTATACTTTCCATTTAAGGAATATGATATTGCCAATTTTTCAACGCCATCACGCTCAGAATATGTATTATTTGTTTGTTTAGATAAAGCAACTACTTTTTTAAAAAATTTAATTGCATCAGAATAGTTCTTTTTTGCAATATATATGTTGCCAATATTTAAATATGAAAGAATGGTTCCGTCAAGATTACCTAACCGACTGTGAATTTCTGATGCTTTAATATATAATGATAATGCTAAGTCGTATAAATTTTTTGAATTATTAATTGAAGGTTTATTATCGGCCTCTCTTAAATAGGTCTCTCCTAGGGTTATATAAGAATATGCCGCCATCATAGAGTCTTTTCTTAATAATCGAATATTTAAAGCTTTTTTAAAGCATTCTCGAGCCTTATCAAATTCACCTAAATCTTCGTAAATTGAACCCATAGGAACGTATGCATATGCGATATTGTCACTATCACATAAGGATTCACGTATTTTTAGTCCTTGAAAACAGTAGTTTAATGCTATTTGATTTGCTTTTCTACTTTCTTCTTTATTAAGAATATTAGTTTTTGCGTAATATGCTAATCCTATGGAAACGTACATATTCGACATTTTTTTTCTATTTCCAATCTGAGTATACCATTTTAAAGCTTCTTTATAACTTTCAATTGATTTGTCGTAGTTCTCTACAAACAAATAAATATCGCCAATATTGTAATATGAAGATGCGATACCTTTTTTCCAATTATTTTTAATAGATAATTCAAGCGCTTGAAGACATAATGTTATTGCGGAATCTGGACTACTGTAAGTAAGCATGGATGCAAAATCATTTAAGGCGATAACTTTTGCAGTGTCATTTTTTGCATTCGATAAATTCAATTTCAAAGCAGAAATATCCTGGCTATAGCAAGCGCTAAATCCAAAAATGACAAAAATTGATAGTATAATCTGAAATTTAAGTTTCATAGTTATTATTGGAACTAAGTTGTACAACTTATTTAAATAGAATCTAGTATTAAGTAAATAAATATAATCAATAATAGTAATTAACCAAAATGCTACAAATTGTAGCACAAAGCAAGCTGTTAAATATTTATTTTTGACGATAATGTTTGCAATTATTGATATTGAGACCTGCGGTGGCAAATACGAATACAAACGTGGTCGTATTACCGAAATTTGCATTGCATTACACGATGGATTACAAGTAACCGAAAAGTTCACTACATTAATAAATCCCGAATGCTACATAAGCCCTTATTTTATTAGTTTATCGGGCATAACAAACGAAATGGTGGCAAACGCCCCAAAGTTTCACGAAGTAGCAAAAACAATAATTGAACTTACCGAGGGCAAAGTATTTGTGGCCCATAATGTAAGTTTTGATTATGGCTTTATTAAAGATGAATTTGCAGGCTTAGGCTACAAATACAAACGAGAAACATTATGTACAGTTAGATTAAGTCGCAAATTAATGCCAAGCAAACTGTCTTACAGTTTAGGTAAATTATGCGAAAGCATAGGTATTGAAATAGAAAACAGACACCGAGCAGAAGGCGATGTAGATGCAACAGTAAAATTATTTGATAGATTGATGGAACTCAAAAGCATGAATCCTCAATTCAAAAACCAAGGGGTTGAAGAACTAATGACAAGGCGTATTGATAAAATCAAACAATACATCTTAAACAAATTACCCGAAACCTGCGGTGTATATTACTTTTTAAATAAGGAACAAGAAATCATTTACATTGGCAAAAGCGTTAATATGTACAATAGAGCTGTTAGCCATTTCAATAGTAAAGAACATAAGAGTAAAAAAA
>JANXRU010000167.1 GCA_025356715.1 Bacteroidota bacterium | reverse complement strand
TGTGACCGTCTGACCTGCCAAAACTCCCGCACTGCTCGCATAACTCGATATCGTTTGAGCACAACATGATGTATTATTAATCTGAATAACTCCATTAGTCAATCCACACGTCGGATTCGTAAACGATAATATAGCTGAGGGTTTGGGGTTAATCGTTACACTAATGGTACCTGTTGACGCACAGCCAACAGAATTAGTTGCAGCAACACTATAAATTGAAGTAGCTGGAGTAGCCGTTGATACAGCGGAACCTACCGTTGTGGTTAACCCAGATCCGGACCATGTATAAGTAGATGCACCACTAACCGTTAAATTTAAAGTGCCTCCAGTACAGAAAGGAGCATTTGAATTAAGTGTCAAGGTAGTAGGTGGCGGAGAAATAACATTAACCGTTTTTGTAATTGAAGTTCCACAAACAGTGTTTGTTATTGTTACCGAATATATACCTGCACATAACCCAGAAATTGAACTAGTAGTAGCTGCATTACTCCACAAGTAAGTGTATACACCATTACCTCCAGTGACATCATTTATTATAGCCTTACCATTACAAAGTCCAGGACACGTCACTGGCGTTGGCGTAACTGTAGCAGCTAATGGCGCTAAAAGCTGCACAAATTGAGTAAAAGAAGATGGACAAGACCCACTTGTATTAGCAGTAATAGCATAAGTACCTGGCGTAGTGTACAAATGATTTGCTGGAGAACCACCTGTATATGAGGCAGAACCATCGCCAAAAGTCCACACTTGATTACAAGTTCCTGTAGATGAATTAGTCATTGCAGCCGTCAAGCTTGCTCCACAAACTAATTGAGGAGAAACGCCGAAATTTGATGTAGATCCAATTCCGCAAGTTGCTCCAGGAAACGTAATTGTAAACCCCTTGTTAGTGTTATCAAAATTTGAAATTTGAATTGCATAAACTTTACCACAAGTAACATTAATTGGAGGATTGTATTCTTGAAGTGGATCCAAAGTAAATGCATTATTATTACATGGAACATTTCCAGCTTGCGCTATCATTCCAAACCCACTAGTTGAACCTCCAGCATAATTATAATTACAACAAGCAACTACTCCTGGACAGCCAGCCGTAATATCCCACAATGCCCAATCAAATTCAGTAGACGCAACATTAGGCGTTGCTTTCCAAGCTAACAAACCTGCCTGAGAAATTGTAAACTGAACCCATATATCTCGTTGTGGAGCACTGCCAAAACATGCTGGTTGTTGGCCGGATGAATTCACGGGCATCGTAGCAACAGGAAATGCTAATTTATTACATAACGATATTGCTTGGCCGCAAGTGAAACCAGCACCTGCCGCGGGTGGTTGTGAGTTTACACAAAATTGAAATGTGCCATCATTTAAAGTTGTTGAAGCTATCCCGATCCATACCTGAGTACCAGCTGTCATACCCCAGTTATTTAAAATATTTGCTCCGCCTGCTGCTGTTGTACATGTTTGCAAAGCTGCACCAGCGCCATTAGGACAATTTCCTTGGTAAATAACGATTTCAGGATTAGTCATTGTTCCTGGATCAACAGTAAATGTATTGTTAGAACCATTAGTTACATATGTATACCAAACCATATTAACTGGAGAGGCATTACAACCGCCATATAAGATATTATCAGTAATAGCACCTACGTTAGTGCCATTAACGCAGGCAGCTCCTGCCACTAAATTAATTTGCGTGGCGGTTGCGCAATTACTTGATTGGCCAACTACTTTTAGCGATAAAACTAAAACTATAAACGTTGGTAATAATATGGAGTGGATTTTTTTAAACATACATTTGATATATTAAATATTATTTTAAATCTGAAGCTGATATATTGGTAACTCTAGGAAGTACTACAAATGACGAAGAGCTAATTTCATTTTTAGATAAAATTTTAACTCGCATGTTCTCTTTCAGCCATATATATTTAACATCCGTTTGATGTCTTTTTGCTTCTATTGTTTCCATTAAGATTAATGGAATTGTTGGCTGTTCTCTTGAATCTACAACTTGTATCTGATACGTTCCCTCCAATTTCACTAATAAATCCATCAAACGGTTTGTTTCTGCTTTTCTAGCCACTATCTGATCCAATTCAGAAACAACAGAGTTGTTGTCTTGAGAAAACCCTAAATTAATTCCAAGGAATAAGGAGATTAAAAATAGGAATCCGATTTTAGTATGTTTTTTCATAATTGTTCTAATTTATTCTCTCAAATTTAATGATTTTAAATAATATACATCTGATTTTTAATAATTAAAAATGGGGTTTTACTCAGCACATTCAACTCTTTTATGGAATTCCTAATAGAAAGTTGACAAAAAATACAGTTTCAATAGCTCTTAACTTCACTAAAGATTTAAAAAACGAAACTAGCTTTAACCCAAATTCCGCATTAGAAAAAACAAAAGGATAATCGAAAGCTTTAGAATGATTCCAAATCCCTGAAAACCATTCCCTTCTTTTTTTATTTAGTGCAGTTTTAAGCACTAGTTTGCCATTGATTTTTTCGAAGTATGCGCCAATAGCAAATGACTGATAGCGTAATGTTGATAGTCTTTTTTGCGTTTTTTCTTGTAAGATAAATGTTCTAAATAAAGCCATCAAATTGTAAGCAATCATAACAAAAGTAAGGGCTGCTTCGGTAGCATAAAAACTGTTTAAATTAAAGCTATCAAAACCAAAATCATATTTTAGTTCTTTGATTCTGTTTTCAGCATCGCCTCTACCTCTGTATAAGCGCCATATTTCAGCAGGTGCTAGTTTTAAATTTGTGATATATGCCGAATATCTATATTGTTTATAAATTTCTTCTTCTGTAAAAAGTTTTAATTGCTTTCCTGTAGCCTTTGGCCTGTCTTTTATTTTTTGTCTTACGATGACTACTCTTCTCGGGCTTTCCCAAGATTCACTTTGATACATTTGTTCACATATTTCAATGCCTGTGTCTAATAAAATCCAGTTCGCACTTTCTTTAATTAGTCGTTGAATAGGGTGCGTGAACCTTGCTGCAATAACATAATCTAACTCTTTTTGCTCTATATAATCCATGATGTCGGCTTGACAAAAGCCACTATCTAAACGGATTAAACATTCTCCATAAAATAAGTGTTTTTTGATGACAAAATTAAATCATTTTATAGCAGTTGATGGCTATAAATTGTAGCAAAATAAAAATGGAGGTCGAAATTTGCAACCTCCTTTTAATTAAATGATTTGAGTAAAATCAAGTGCTCTTAGTTTGGGGCGACGAAAAAGAATAATGGTTTTTTCTATTACAATAAAGTAGTATTAATTAAATACTCGCACTCAAACAACGTAGCGAAATGTTTTTTTAATTTTTCTTTTATTTCATGCATATCTACATCTTGTCCTAATTCCTTGTTAAGGCTTGTAACGGCTTTATCTTGTATGCCGCAAGGGACAATGTTTTTAAAATAATCTAAATTGGAATTGACATTAAAGCCCCAGCCATGCATTGTTACCCACCGGCTACAACGCACGCCCATGGCGCAAATTTTTCGTGCTTTAAAAATATTATCTTCATCTAACCATACACCCGTTTCGCCTTTGCTACGACCCGATTTTATGCCGTATTCATCTAAAGTTAAGATGATAGTCTCTTCTAATAAACGTAGGTATTTATGAATATCTGTAAAAAAATGATCTAAATCTAAAATTGGGTATCCTACCAATTGTCCAGGTCCATGGTAGGTAATATCACCGCCTCTGTTTATTTTATAATAAGTAGCTTCTTTTTCTTCGAGCTGGTGCTCGTTAATCAATAAGTGAGACGTATCGCCACTTTTGCCTAAGGTGTATACGTGAGGATGTTCTACAAATAATAAATAATTTTTTGTAAGGATTTGAGATTCAGGTTCTGAAGAACGATTGGCGATTTTTAAAGCGACAGTTTCGTTAAATAATGTTTCTTGATAGTCCCAACAAGCCTTATAATCAAGTATACCAAGGTCTTTAAATATAACCTGCTTGTTTTTCAATAGCTTATAAATTAAGAAGAAAAATTAGGATAGATTAGCTAATTCGTTTTTCAAATTAGTAATTACATCTACTTCAATAGCATCAATGTTTTTAATATCAGCTATGTAACAAGATATCCAATCACCTAAATTAATTAAATACATAAACTGTTCTAGTTTAGTATCTCCTTTTGCTGTAATGTCAGT
>JANXRU010000136.1 GCA_025356715.1 Bacteroidota bacterium | reverse complement strand
AATTCAAAAGGGATATAATCATGTGCGTAGTGGCAATGTGGCTTTTAGTTACAATCCTGCTTGGATGGAATATCAAAATAAAGGCACTACACATGGCGCTTCTTATAGTTATGATACACACGTGCCATTATTATTTTATGGCATGGGAATTCCAAAAGGAAGTTCAGTTAAAAAAGTAAATATTGTTGATATTGCACCAACGGTTTCCACAATGCTACACATCTCTTTCCCAAATGGTACAACTGGTAAGCCTTTAGAAGAATTGTTTGCGAAATAATATAGGTAAAAGTGCAGTACTAAAAATTAGAAAAGCCAATCATCAAAAATCAGACATTCTTAAAGCGTTTTTAATGAATGAAATAGTTTGAATTTTAAGAAGATGTTGAATAGAATCAGAGCGTAGGGTTGTCAACTCCGAAGGCAATCATTTGCGCCAATGAAAAAAAAAATAAAGAAACGTGAATAAAAATGCGAGCAGAGAAGGGGTGAAACGAGAATTCAAGGATTTAGCGTAGCGTAAAATCCGTAGAATTCCGTGAGGAGCATGGAGCATATTTTTGACTTGATTTTTTGTTTCTTTTTCATCTAAGGAAAAAGATAGAAAGAAGGATGCTCGCTAAATATAATGATGACAGATAAAATTCAAGTTAATATTCTCTAAATAAACCCTATCTTTGCAAAAAAATAGAATACCTAGTAATGAGAAAAATTATTGAATACCGTAAACTTTTAGGAGTTGATAAAGCTGTTACGTTGGGCGAATTAAAAAGCGTTTACCGTAATTTTATGAAAGAATTTCATCCTGATAAAATTCAGGATAACGAAGAGCTTAAATTAGAAGTTGAAGAAAAAAGTAAACGTATCATTGAAGCCTATCATTTTTTAGTTAGTATATCTGCTGAAACATTGGAGGCAACACTTGGCGAGTATAATAACACAACAACGAATGCTAATATTTCTGATATTAACTACACAGGTAAACGATTAAAAATTAGTTTTAATGATGGTAGCGTATATGAATATTTTGGTGTTCCTGAAAATACTTATGCTAAGTTGGTAAATGCCGATTCACAAGGTCGTTTTGCGAGAAGACATATTTATACCTCATTCTTGTATCGTAACGTGAGTAAAACAACTTTAGTTTTATAAAAGGTTATTATTTCGAATAATTTCTTTCACCAAAAATACTACTGCCAACTCGGATAAGTGTAGAACCATGTTTGATTGCTAAATCATAATCACCACTCATTCCTATTGATAAGTATTTAAAAGCGGGTGATACTAAAGTTGATTGCGCTACTTTATCAAACAACTGTTTAATAGATTGAAATTCTTTAGCTACTTGTTCTATATTAGCTGTATTGGAAGCCATTCCCATCAACCCACAAATACGAATGTGTTTTAGGGCTTGGAATTCATAGGATTGTAATAAGGCCATGCAGTCAATTTCATCAAAACCAAATTTTGTTTCTTCTTGTGCTATATAAATTTGAAGTAAGCAATCAATAATTCTATTTTCTTTTTCGGCTTGCTTATTAATTTCTTTTAATAATTTAAAACTATCCACACTATGTATCATATGTACAAAAGGTGCTAAATATTTCACTTTATTACTTTGCAAATGGCCTATAAAATGCCAATGAATATCTTTTGGTAAAGTTTGGTATTTATCCACTAATTCCTGAACATAATTTTCACCAAAATCTAATTGGCCTGAATGGTATGCTTCTAAAACTAAATCATTTGGTTTTGTTTTGGAAACAGCCACTAATAGTACATTCTCAGGGATTTCCGATTTAAGTTGTTTTATGTTTTCTGAAATCGACATAATTAAGAATTTAGATACACTTTACTTGGTTTTACTTCTGTCATATAAATCATGAATAATACCGTCAGATAAACCAATTTGAGGAACATAAATATCTTCAATATCAGCTGTTTTCATAATTGTAGTAAATATTTTTGAAGCGTGTACAATTACATCCGCTCTATCAGGTTTCAAGCCAAGCACATCAATACGCTCTTCAAGTGTATAGGAGTTCAGCATATCATGAATTCCTTTTAATTTATTATAACTTAAGTATTTATTTTCCTTTTTAGTCATTTTAAATATTTTGTTGATGTTGCCGCCAGATCCGATGGCATGAAGTGGCTGTATACCTAGAGTAGATTTTTTGATCCATTCTTTCATGTTTTCCCATTCATTTTTATCAACTTTATTTAAAAGCATCCTTACAGTTCCAATATTAAAAGATTTTGCGGCAATTACTTTTTGGTTGTGATATAAAGTCAATTCAGTACTACCGCCACCTACATCAATGTATAAATAAGCATGCTTTGGATTTAGCATTTCTTCTATATGATTTGAAAAAACCAATTGCGCTTCTAATTTTCCATCTATAATTTCGACAGTTAAACCTGATTCATGTTTAATGCGTTCAATAATTTCAAGGCTATTCGAAGCATCTCTCATAGCGCTTGTAGCAACGGCTCTAAAATCATCTACTTCATATACTTTAATTAACTCATGAAATCCTCTCATTGCAGTAACTAATTTTTCTGCTTTTTTTTCTGATATTTTTCCATTTAAAAAAACATCTTCGCCTAAACGGATAGGTAATCGAATGAGTTCTTCCTTGGAAAAATGTGGTTTACCGCCTACATCATATGCACGACAAAATAATAAACGCATGGCATTACTCCCTATATCTACTGCTGCAAAAATCATAAGCTCGTTTTTCTTTTAGTGGGTATTTGCTTTTTAATCGGTGCTTTCCCACTTACTTTTAAGGACAATTTTTTAGGTGCTTGCAATTTGGATTCAGATTTTAAATAATTTTCTCTGTCAGATTTCAAATATTGATAGACTTCATCTTGAACTCGTACTTTACGTTCGCCTGGTTTTGCTTTTTTATAGATGTTTTGTTGTAAACGATCTAAAATACGAACTTTAGTATTTCCTGATAATTGAATATTAATAATATCTTTTATTTGTTTTTTTACTTCAGTGTTATAAATAGGTACAGCAACTTCACTTCTACTATCTAAATTTCTACTCATCCAATCTGCTGAGGTGATATACATTTTTTCATCGCCATTATTCCCAAATATAAAAACGCGAGCGTGTTCTAAGTATTTATCTACGATACTATAAGCTTTGATATTATCACTAAATCCTTCTATTTCTGTCACTAATGAGCATATACCTCTTACTATAAGTGTAATTTGAACGCCTGCTTGAGAAGCTTCGTACAATTTATTTATCATGTTTTTATCTACTAAGCTATTCATTTTTAAAATGATATAAGCTTTTCTTCCACTGTTTGAAATTGCAATTTCATTATCAATGAGTTCTTCAAACACATGACGCATGTAAAAGGGAGCAACGGCTAAATGCTTATATATACCAGTATTAAAATTGTTGGTGTAAAAATCAAATATTCTAGAAATTTCTTCAGTAATATTTTTATCAGCAGTTAATAAACTAAAGTCAGTATAAATTCGGGCAGTTTTCTCATTAAAATTACCAGTTCCGATATGAGCATATTTTATTTCTTTACCATTAACTTTGGTTGTTATTAAAAACAATTTACTGTGTACTTTTAATCCAGGAACACCATAAATAACGGTTGCCCCTTCTTCTTGTAATTTATTAGCCCAGTATATATTATTTTCTTCATCAAAACGAGCTTGTAATTCTACTAATACGGTTACTTTTTTTCCATTCTTAATGGCATTAATTAAGGCATTGGCAATTTTAGAAGAATCAGCAACACGATAAAATGTAATTTTAACAGATTCAACAGTAGGGTCTAAAGATGCTTCTCTAAGTAAGGTAATGATGTGATCAAACGTGTGGTACGGGTAGTGTAATAAAATATCTTTTTGCTTAATAACACTTAAAATACTGGTATCAATATTATCTAAATATTTATGAGTGATTGGTTGTGGATGATTATAAACTAATTTTTTATCACCAATATTTGGGAAACGAATAAAATCTTTAAAGTTATGATAGCGTCCACCAGGTATAGCATTATCTTTCTTTGCCATTCCTAATTTTTTCATAATAAAGGAAAGCATTTCACTGCTCATTGTGCTGTCATAAACAAAACGTACGGGCAATCCCTTTTTTCTATCCTTTACACTTTTAGATATTTTCTCGAGCATACTCTTACTAACATCTTGATCGATATCTAATTCAGCATCACGCGTCAGTTTTATATTTATAGTTTCTTTGGCATGGTAACCAAGTACAGAAAATATTTCGTTTACATTAAAACGAATCACATCATCCAAAAGAATGATATACTTTTTGTTTTTTTCCTGAGGTAATATTACAAATCGCGTAGTGGATTTAGAAGGTATTTCTATTAACGCATATTTGTTTTTTTGTTTAGGTCTATCAGAAATTAAACGAACAAATAAATAACCCGATTTGTCCTTCATATATGGAAATGATTTATTCTCATCCACCATAATTGGAAAAAGAGTTGACACCACTTCATTATGAAAATAATCTTTTACAAATTGAATTTGACTAGTGTTTAATTGTTTTTCATTGATAATAAAAACATTTTCTTTAGCTAATTCATGCAACAACTCTTGATAAATGGCTTCAAATTTTTGTTGTTGAGCAATTACCTGTTTTTGTAATTTATGAAGTAATTCTTTTGGGTCATCGCCATATACTGTAATTGCCTTTTTTCCAAGTTTAGATAATCGATTAATAGTAGCAACACGTACACGATAAAATTCATCCCGATTATTACTAAAAATGCCTAAAAATTTTAAACGTTCAATGAGAGGAGTACTTGAATCTGCAGCTTCTTGTAAAACACGTTCGTTAAATGATAGCCAACTAATTTCTCTGTTAATATATGGAGGTTGTTGTTTTGCCATAGGAGTTAAAAATACTTTATAAATATAGTTATTAAGCTCATAGGTTATGTTTTATAATTAATAAATTTACAACGGTTAAAATACAATTTATCAACTTCATTAAAAGACATATTTCAATCGTAATTATCCTCATTTTTCATGTGGTTGGGTTTATTGGTTTTGCCTTAAATCCTAACTATTTTAAGTCATTAAGCTCTTTAAATTTATTATTATCGTCGGGTTTAATATTAATAATGAGTAATCAGGAAAATTGGAAGTTTTATGGTTCTCTTTTATCTATTGCATTCATTGGCTTTACATTGGAGGTTATTGGCGTAAAATCTGAAGTAATTTTTGGTTCCTATTATTATGGGAGTTCTTTAGGCTTAAAATTTTTATCTGTTCCATTGTTAATTGCAATAAATTGGGCCATTTTACTTTATTCAGCAAGCCAATTTGCTAAAACGAAGAACAGACTCCTTAACGCTTTAATTAGCGCTTTTTTGATGGTTTTTCTTGACTTTTTTATTGAGCAGAATTGTGCAAAATTTGATTTTTGGTATTGGAAAGAAAGTATAGTTCCCATTCAAAATTATATGGCATGGTTTGTTATTTCTTTTGTTTTAAGTCTAATTTTTCAAAAAGGGATATGTCAAAGAGTAAATTTGACCGCAAAAGCCTTTTATGTGATTCAAATCATTTTTTTTGGACTCCTTTCTCTTTTAATTTGAACAAATATTCGTTTACTTTGTTGTATGAATATGATATGGAATAGCATCATAATTTTGATTTCATTTTGCTTAATGGAATCTGTTGCGTGGCTAGCTCATAAGTTCGTAATGCATGGTTTTGGTTGGGTTTTGCATCATGATCATCATGACCATAGTAATAAATCTCCATTTGAAAAAAATGACGCATTTGCTCTCATTTTTGCCATACCAAGTTGGCTTTTTATGATGTTTGGCGTTATTGATGGTTGGGATTATAAATTTTATATAGGTACGGGTATTTTATTGTATGGAATTGCTTATTTTTTTGTTCATGAAATAATCATACATCAACGAATTAAGATTTTTTCTAAGTCAGACAATTGGTATGTAAAAGGAATAAAGAGAGCTCATAAAATGCACCACAAACATCCAGGAAAATTTAATGGAGAATGTTTTGGTATGTTAATCGTACCATTTAAATATTTTAAGCAAGAAAGAAAATAGCTCTGTCATAATTGATAAGAGTTCGGAGTATTGTGTATCTTTAAACAATTAAATTGTTAAATGAATTCACATTATACGTATTTACTTTTAAATTTTGTAAGCGTTGCCTTCCCTTTTTTATTAAGTTTTGATAAGAAAGTTGCTTTTTACAAAAACTGGAAATATTTATTTCCAGCTATGTTTATTAGTGGAGGGTTTTTCATTGTATGGGATGTATTGTTTACAAGCAGAGGAGTTTGGGGTTTTAATCCTGAATACATCATAGGCATTACTATTTTTAATTTACCTTTCGAAGAAGTATTGTTCTTTATTACTGTTCCCTATTCTTGTGTGTTCATATACGAAGTATTTAATGCTTATGTAAAAAGAGATGTTTTAGGTAGTTGCGGAAAAAAGATTAGTCTATTAATTTCGGCGCTGTCACTCCTTGCGTGTTTGTTGTTTTATAATAAAACGTATACCCTTGTAAATGCCGGAATTTGTTTGATTTTAGTGCTTTTTGCAACCTTTATGTATCAATTCCGAAATTTAGGAAGATTTTATTTAGCCTATCTAGTATCACTTATTCCTTTTTTAATTTGTAATGGAATTTTAACCGCTCTTCCAATCGTCATTTATAATAATACTGAAAATATGAATATTCGTATTTTTACTATACCCGTTGAAGATACCTTATACTGTTTGAGTTTATTATTAAGTACCATTTTATTAATGGAGTATTTTAAAAATAAACAATCAGAAAAATAAATCATTTTAAAACTTTCCGGAATGAATATTAAAAAATATAGTTTACCTATTATTACTTTGTTAGCACTATTTGTGTTTGTCTATTTATTTACAAATGTGGTAGTGTACTTAATTATATCTTTAGTATTAACACTAATAGGTATGCCAATTTTACACATTCTAACTAAGTTGAAGGTTGGGAGATTTCAGATAAATGATCCTATAGCTGCTGTTATTACACTACTCTTATTTTTCGTAATTATTTATAGTATGAGTATTATCTTTTTACCACCACTTTTGGTTCAAATTAATTTTTTATCGCATTCTAATTTAGAAGATGTATTGCATAATGTGTTAGCACACAATCCCACTATAAAAAGTTTGTTTAATAAACTTGGAACAGATCATCAAATAGCAATAGCAATTAATGAACAAGCTGCGAATTTTGTAAATTTTAAAAATGTAACCTCATTATTTAATAATACAATATCCTATGCTAGTAGTATTTTAGGTGGCTTATTTTCAGTTTTATTTATTACGTTTTTCTTTTTAAAAGATGAAAAAATGGTTGTAAAATCTTTATTATTAATTACACCATCTGCTTTTGATGCTGAAATGAAAGATATTTTGAGGACATCAAAAAAAATGTTGAGCCATTATTTTATAGGATTATTTATTGATATGATATTGGTAAGTACTATTGTTACAAGTTTAATGTGGCTATTTGGAATTAGAAATGCGCTTGTAATTGGCTGTTTAGCTGGTATTATGAATGTTATACCATATATTGGACCGATTATTACCTTGTTTTTTGCTGTTTTTTTAGGAGCAAGTGGTTGTATCGAATTTAATGAATATGAAGCAATTTCATCAACCATTTCTAAGATTATAATTATTCTTATTGGGACAAATTTGATAGATGCTATGTTGATACAACCAACTATTTTTTCTAATACTGTAAAAGCACATCCTCTTGAAATATTTTTAGTTATACTCATGGCAGGAGCTATTGGAGGTATTTTAGGGATGGTAGTTGCTATACCTACATATACTTTATTAAGAATTATAGCAAAAGAATTTTTAATTCATTTTAGATTTTTTAAAAAACTAACTGAAAATATCCCCGAATAAATAGCTGTCATTTTTTATTTCATTAAATTAACTAACATGGATGCAACCTTAAAATTTCTAAAACAACTTTCTAAAAACAATAACAAAGAATGGTTTGATGCAAATCGTAAAACTTATGAACTTTGTAAATTAGAGTTTGAAAATTTAGTAAAATCGGTTATTGATAAAAGCATTGTATTTGATCAACAATTGAATGAGTTAGAAGCAAAAAAATGTTTATTTCGTATTAATAAGGATGTTCGTTTTAGTAAGGATAAAACCCCTTATAAAACCAACTTTGGAGCAAGCATTAATCCAGGAGGAAAAAAATCAATGATACCCGGTTATTATATACATCTTGAGCCTGGTAAAAGTTTTTTAGCAGGCGGTAGCTATCAGCCATTGCCAGAAATGCTTGCTGCTATTAGGCAGGAGATAGATTATAATTCAGCTGATTTCAAGAAAATTATTTTAGCAAAGGATTTCAAAACTTATTTTAAAGAGTTATCTCAAGATGATAAGCTAAAAACGGCACCAAAAGGGTATGAAAAAACACATCCCGAAATTGCTTTATTACAGCACAAACATTTTATCGTAATTCATCATTTAAAGGATGAGGAAATTTTAAGTAAAACCTTTTCAGTCCAATCTGCTAAAATATTTAAAGCCATGTTGCCTTTAAATCAGTTTCTTAGAAACTGTATGCCCTAATTTATTTTGGTAAAATATCTAAAAGTGACTCAAGCATATAATCTGCAATAGCAAATTTTGGATTGTTTCTTTGTTCTTTTTCTGGAATGGCAATAACTTTCATATGAGCGGCTTTACCAGCTATAATGCCATTAACAGAATCTTCGATAACCACACAATGTGAAGGATGAATATTTAATTCTTCGGCACAATTAATAAATACTTGAGGATGTGGTTTCCCGTGAGTTAAATATTGGGCCGAACAAAGAGAATCAAAATAGTGGTTAATTTGAAGTGTATCCAGTACAGTATTCATAAGTCCTACATTAGAGGAGGTTGCGAGTCCGATTTTTATATTCTGTTTTTTACAAAAATCAAAAGCTTCAATTACACCTTTCATCGCTTTACCTTCTTGTCTAATCAGCTGGGATAAATGATCTACTACCATCGAGTCAAATTCTATGGTAGTGGTTTGACTATATTCGTGCTTTTTGAACCAAAACTCTATCACCTCCTTAAAGCGCATACCTGTGGTAATACGGCAATCAGCCTCTGTAAATGGGATGCCAATTTTGTTAAAACCCTCTATCATGGCTCTTCTCCATAGATGTTCCGAATCGATGATAACGCCATCCATATCGAAAATAACCGCTTTTACATTAGTTAGCATTGTTAATTTCTTTGTTTAATAGTTACGAATATACATCAATTTATAGTTGGTTAAGATGGTACTTTTGTTAAATGTATTTTCCTGATTTTGTTGATATTGGTGCTGACGAATTTTTGTTAGTTTTTTGTGTGGTGTCTTTTATAGGTATCTGCATTCATTACTTTATAAATATTTTTCCATTAGCTAACTTAAAAACTCAATTATTGGAGCAATCTAATGCTCAAGAGCCTGTTTCAATCATTATTTGTGCTCGAAATGAGGACGATAACTTAACGGAGTTTTTGCCAAAAATACTCACTCAAAATTATCCCGAATTTGAAGTTATTGTTGTAGATGATTGTTCCTACGATAATACAGAGAATGTGATTGATGAATTTGCTAAGATTTTCCCAAACTTAAAAAAAGCAAGCATAAAAGAAGATGATTATTATAAACATGGTAAAAAATATGCTGTTCTCATAGGGATTAAAGCTGCTAAGTATAATAATTTATTATTAACGGATGCAGATTGTTATCCTGCCAACGAAAACTGGTTGAGCAGTATGAGTTCAGGTTTTGTAAATAAAAAAGAAATTGTTTTAGGGTATGGAGCTTATAAAAAAGAAGAAGGTTTTTTAAATAAACTAATACGTTTCGATGCTTTTTTAATTGCAACAAATTATTTGTCAGCAGCCATAAAAGGCAAGGCTTATATGGGTGTTGGAAGAAACTTAGCCTATAAAAAAGAGTTGTTTTACAAAGAAAAAGGGTTTGCCAGTCATTACCACATTACGTCTGGTGATGATGATTTATTTATTAATAAAGCGTGTAATGCTGAAAATACAAATGTTTCAGTTTCGCATGATGCGATTACTTACTCATTGCCTAAAAAAACATTTTATGAATGGAAACGTCAAAAACAACGACATTTAACAACAGCTCCTCATTATAGTGTGGCTAGCAAAACGAAAATTTCATTGGCTTATAGCTTTCAATATACCTTTCATTTGTTGTTTTTTTCTTTATTGTTTTTTAAAACAACTTTAATATCGGCCATAGTAGGATTTGTTTTGAAATTGATATTACAATTGATTATATTTAATAAAGCATCCAAAAAATTAAATGAACCAGATTTATGGAAATTAGCTTTTGTTTATGAATTTGTTTTATTAGTTGTGTACCCAATTTTTCATATTAGTAAATTATTACACAAACCCAATAAATGGAAGAGTTAGACCCAGAAAATAATCTTACAACTAAAGCAGTTTATGATTATAGACTGATACAGTTAGCATTACATCAAGCTGATCAAAAGGCTTATGCCGAATTAATGCACCGTTATCGCGAGTCAGTTTATTTTATGATGTTACGCATGGTAAATAATAAAGACGATGCTGATGATTTAACCATTGAAGCCTTTGGTAGAGCGTTCAAACGACTTCATCAATATACCCCAACGTATGCCTTTAGTACCTGGTTATTTAAAATTGCAAGTAATAATGCCATTGATTTTTTAAGAAATAAAAAGAAAACAGCCGCATTTTCATTAGATACTAAAATGGAAAATGAAGAAGGGCAAACGATATCTCAAAATATAAAATCTCAAACGCTTGATCCAGAGGAACACATTATTAAAAAGGAAAAAATTAAATTATTATATGAAGTAGTTGAGAAATTGAAACCTCATTATAGAGATTTGGTGAAACTTCGTTATTTTGATGAATTGAGTAATGAAGAAATTTCCAATAAATTAAATTTGCCTTTAGGCACTGTAAAAGCTCAACTTTTCAGAGCAAGAGAGTTATTGTTTAATATTATGAAAAATCAAGAAAATAAAATTTAAGGTATAATAATACCTGTGTAACAGCATAATGGAGGTATTAGAAAGCGCAAGTTATTATTAAATTAAATTCTCTCGCAGACGCTCAGAGGGAAATTAGCGGAGGTTCGTAAAGAATAAATTAGAAACACAGCTTAGCGTTACTCAACGAAAATCTCAGCGCTACTCAGCGAAAAACAAATAAAAAATTATCACAACCGATTAAAACACTATATGCAACCAACCATTATCTTAAAATATTTTCCCCATCTTACAGATATTCAAAAAAAACAATTTGAACAACTGTATGATTTATATGTGCTTTGGAATGCTCAAATTAATGTGGTATCACGTAAGGATATTGATTTGTTATTTGAACGTCATGTTTTACATTCCTTAGGTATTGCAAAAGTAATGGCTTTTAAACCTGGCACCAAAGTGTTGGATGTTGGTACTGGTGGTGGTTTCCCATACTGACCCTGTTCCGCATCGCGCTATTGCCGGTGATGGTGGTCGTGTTTTATGCGGGTTTTCGCGGCGCAAATATCGCAGCGGCGATGATCTTCATCGCGGCAGGCATCACCGATTGGCTGGACGGTTGGATCGCGCGCCGCTACG
>JANXRU010000105.1 GCA_025356715.1 Bacteroidota bacterium | reverse complement strand
CTCCATCATCGCTCAATTTATATTCTCTAATACGGCATTGAATACTAAAGGTATTAAATTCAATGCCAAACCTTGGAGTCGTTTTTTTTAGTTCAACTTTGGGTTCAACATATATAAGTCTTTCAATAGTAATTGGAAAAGGAGTAAAATTAATTTTATCAGCATCCTTATCCGTTAATATTTTAACCGACCATCGACTCTTGCCAACACAATCAGGATTTTTCTCATCAGGCTCATTACAAAACATAACCCAATAAGTAACCATACTGCAACAAACGATAACGATAATAAAAATTATTTTTTTCAAGATTTCATGTTGTTTTTGGCTCTTCAATTAAATCCCAAAGATTGCCATATAAATCAGCAAAAACAACCACCCTACCCCATGGTTGAGATACAGGTTTATGTATAATTTTCACATGATGGGTTACCAAATTCAAATAATCCCGATCAAAATCATCTGTATATAAAAACAAAAATACTCTTCCACCAGTTTGATTTCCTACAAAACTCAATTGCTCATTATTTGATGCTTGAGCCAATAATATTTGACAAGTTCCTAAACCTTTTGGCGCAATAACGACCCAACGTTTAGTATTACTTAATTTAGTATCTTCTATTAACTCGAATTTTAGTTTTTGAATGTAAAACTCAATGGCCTTATCATAATCTTTAACCACTAAAGTAATACGTGCTAATCTTTGATTCATTATACTGAAATTATAGCCTAAAACCAATGACCAAAATATCATCTACTTGTTCTAAAAAACCTTTCCAATCTATAAACTTTTGATTTAAAAATTCAGATTGATCTTGAAGAGGTAAATGAGAAATAGATAATACAATTTCCTTAAAGTTTTTTGTCATTAATTTTTTTCCTTTATCCCCACCAAACTGATCTGCATAACCATCCGTTGTCATATAAAACGTATCATTTTGTTTTATATCGATAACAGTTTCTATAAATACAGTATCAGCATCTGTAAATCCACCAATAGCTCGCTTTGTAGCCTTATACTCTTGTAATTTATTGTTTCTAACAATCAATAATTCTCTATTAGCACCTGCGTATGTCACTGTATTTTTCAGTTTATCAATCATGCAAATCGACATATCCATGCCATCTCTTGATTGAGAAGTATTTTGCTTTAATACTTTAAAAATACTTTTATTTAAATTTGATAGGATGGCCGAAGGGCTTGTTATTTTTTTAGTAAGAATAATTTCATTTAATAATGAGTTGCCTATCATACTCATAAATGCACCAGGAACTCCATGTCCCGTACAGTCAACACAAGCCAAAATAATTTTATCATCAATTATATTAAACCAATAGAAGTCTCCGCTTACTATATCACGTGGTTTAAATAAAATAAATGAATGTGGCAAATGTTCTTTTATAACAGTTGATTCCGGCAGAATTGAACTTTGAATACGTTCAGCATAATTAATACTATCTTTTATTTCGTCAAAAGCTATATTTAAATTATTGTTTGCCGTTTTCAACTCTGTTGTTCGCTCTGTAACTTTGTTTTCTAATATTTCTTTTTCCTTAATTAATTTGACTGTTCTGTATTTAATAAACGAAAAAACACTAGCAATGACGATGATAATACATAGGACAAAAAACCACCAACGCATATAAAATGGTGGAGTTATTTCAAAAGCATATTCTATTATTTCACTTTCAATTCCATACTTATTAATGGCTTTTAATTTTAAAGTATATTTCCCTGGGGATAAATTAGTAAAAATAGCATCAGTGTTTGTTTGAACTGGTGACCAATCTTTATTATAACCTTCCAATAATATTTGATAATTAGAAGTTTGGACAGACAAAGCCTTAAATTTAAATGTTAAATCATTTTGTTTATAATTAAAAACTGGGTTTACAGGTAATCCTAATTTTGAAATAGAATCATACTTAATTTTAGTTATATCTATTTTTAAATATTTAATCAGCAATTCACTGATTACAATTTTAGGTTTTTGGTCACCTATTATATCTTCCTTTGCATTATATGATACTAAGCCCTCACTTGTCCCAAAATAAACAAACCCATTTTGTTCAAAGCAAGCATTTTGTTCAATGGCTGCTGACTTTAATCCATCTTCGTCTGTATAAGCATTAATTCGTTTTATTGAAAAATCTTCATTCAGAACCATTTTATTAATTCCTTGATCAGTTCCTATCCATAAATCACTATTATTTGTATGTTGAATAGAGTTGATCGAATTACTTAATAATCCATTTTTTTTGTTAAGGTTGTAAAATTTATCCTTATGAAAAATAAACAAGCCTTCGTCAATAGAACCAAAAACAATATCAGAATTGAACTCATTGATGGAAAACAAACTATTACTTGTAAATCCATCTTTTGTTCCAAAGCGTTG
>JANXRU010000083.1 GCA_025356715.1 Bacteroidota bacterium | reverse complement strand
GGGAATTAATTCGGCAGGTTATTTAATTTTACCTAAAATAGCCGCTGGTATTATTATTATGCCTTTTTTAATTGCCTTAAGCATGGTATTAGGTATTTTTGGTGGTTATGTAATGGGCATTGCTACAGGCGCCTGCTCATCCTATGAATACATTTTTGGTATTCAAGCATTTTTTGAACCATGGAAATTATATTACTCTTTTACTAAAGTTATTACTTTTGCTTTTTTAATTACCTCTATATCTTCTTATTTTGGTTATTATACCCAAGGTGGAGCTTTAGAAGTGGGAAAAAGTAGTACATCAGCGGTTGTTTACAGCAGTATTTTAATTTTGATATTTAATTTCATTTTAACGCAGTTGTTTTTAACATGATTGAAATTAAAAATATATCAAAAAGCTTTGGAGAGCGTTCCGTTATCAGTGAAGTATCATTTACTTTCGAGCAAGGTAAAACTAATTTAATTATTGGTGAAAGTGGAAGTGGAAAAACAGTGATGATGAAATTGATGGTGGGTTTATTGGATATTGATGGGGGCGAAATTTTGTATGATGGAAAAAATTTCCCAACTCTTGGTGTTAAGGAGAAGCAGGATGTTCGTAAAAAAATAGGCATGTTATTTCAAGGAGGTGCTTTATTTGATTCTCAAACCTTAGAAGAAAATGTTCGTTTCCCATTAGATATGTTTACGGATATGAGCAAAGAGGAAAAAACGGATCGTGTTAATTTTTGCATAGATAAAGTACAATTAACTAATCGTAATAAATTATACCCTGGCGAATTGTCGGGTGGTATGAAAAAACGTGCTGCTCTTGCAAGAGCTATTGCCAACAATCCTCGCTATTTATTTTGTGATGAACCAAACTCAGGACTCGATCCTAAAACATCGATCGTTATTGATAATCTAATCCAAAATTTAACTCACGAATTTGATATCACAACTATCGTTATCACGCACGATATGAATTCTGTAATGGAAATTGGTCAAAATATTTTATATATCTATAAAGGAAAACCTTGGTGGAAAGGCAACAACAAAGAAATTTTAAAAACCACTAATCCCGAGTTGGTTGACTTTGTATTTGCCTCGGGCTTTATGAAAGAAGTGTTTAATGCTTCAAAAGGGAAGTAAGCTAATTTATTTTTTAGGAAACTTTAGATTAGAATGAAAAATTAGCGCCATCAGGAAGATAGGTAAGAGGCAGACAGACTGTAAGACAAATGTTTAATTACTTCAACATAATTATAATTGCCTTGACAATTACAGGATTCAATTCTGCGGTAGTTTAAAAACACCGCTATTACCGACAACTCAGTAGCATTTGTAATGCTACGTCATCTAATCCTCAAGTATTTTCGACTCAAATCTTTTTTACTTCTTTTCACAAATCTTTCTGTAATTTTTTGTAGCCTACCACCACATTTATATATTAATCCATTACATCAATCCAAATCATTCCAAACGAAAACTGTTTTAAACTAAAAAATCCTATAATAACCCTTATCTTTGCGGTCATTAAGAATTTATAACACCACACTAACTTGGAAACAAACACCGAACCTATTTTCGATTTTGAAATGAAAGCAACTACCTTTCATGGTCTAGAAGATGTATTAGCTAACGAATTAATGAAACTCGGTGCTCGCGAAATAATTAGAGTATTTCACTCATTTATATATATTAAACAGCTCTAAAAAACACAACAAAGACATTAAACATAAATATTATAATTGGCTTATTAGCAGGTTTCGTCATTTAGTCAATTTTTTTGCTTAATTAAATTTTGATAATCATGAAATTAACCTTAACTTAGCTTTACTTTGTACGTCTTTATATAATGTCCAATCTTTAATTTTAAAACTAGTAGTGATGAAAAAAATTATTTTAAGTTTCTTAGTTGCTTATGCAGCTAATTTAGCGTCTCAAAACGTTGGTATTAACTCTACAGGTGCCGCTCCTAATGCGAGTGCAATGTTGGATATAGTTTCTACTTCTAGTGGCTTGTTAGTGCCTCGTATGACATCGGCTCAAAAATTAGCTATTGCTGCACCAGCCACAGGTTTATTAGTTTATCAAACTGACGCAGGAACTCAAGGTATAGGTTTTTATTTTTA
>JANXRU010000211.1 GCA_025356715.1 Bacteroidota bacterium | reverse complement strand
CATTTAACAGCTTTTCCATTAACCAAAAAATTCAAGCTATCAATATATCCTAATTCTTCAGGATTAGCAAAATACATAGCTGTTTCACCACTTTCCAACATGTGCTTTGCTAATGCCGTTTCTTTGTTTTTATAGGCGTTTGGCCATAAATGAAAATAGATAAAATTTAATGTTGTAGTTGATTTATTAATGTATTCTATTTTTTCGAAAGCCGTTAAATCATGAGTAACATCATTAAGCGTTACATCAATTTTATAATTAACTTCTTGCTGAAAATAATTTTGTTGAGAATAAACAAAAGTGAAAGTAAAAAGAAAACCAACGATGCAATAAAATCTTAACATGTGTACCAGAGTAATGTTTAGTAATCTCTTAAATTTCTGAAGTTAAACAAACGCTTCGATCTTTTACTTTAAAACTTCAGCTAATTTTTTATCCAAATCAGCGCCTCTCAAATCTGTTGCAATAATTTTACCATCTTTTCCAATCAATACGGTAAATGGTATTGATTCAATTGCGTATATCCTTACAGCTTCACTTTGCCAAAACTTAAGATCACTTACTTGTGGCCAAGTCAATCCCTCTTCTGAAATAGCTTCAATCCAAGCATCACGCTCTTTATCCAATGAAACACCATAAATTTCAAAACCTTTGGCTTTATATTTTTCATAACAACGTTTTACATTTGGTAATTCTTTACGGCAAGGTCCGCACCAACTTGCCCAAAAATCAATTAACACTGTTTTACCTCTGAAACTTGACAACGCTAACTCTTTCCCGTTTGCCATTGGCAACAACAATTCTGGCGCTTCAGCGCCTATTTTTATTGCTTGTGATCTATTAACCGTCATTTCGGTTTGTTCAACCATACCATGAAAGGCTTTTACATCATTATTTGTAGGGTATTTTTCTTTTAAACCTTTATCCAAGATTTTATAAATATCTAAATAAAACTCAGGTCGTAATTGCTGAATAGCCATAATAGAAGCAAAAGAGTTAGGGTTTTCTTTTATTTTTTTTGCTACCTCATCACTATAAGATTTGATAATAGCCTCGTATGGTTGTTGTAAAATTTTAGAAATAGAATCTACGCCAGAAGAATCTAACTTATTTGCAACTACGGCATTTCTAATAATATTTTCCAATGAATCAGTTCTATGTTTTTGAGCTTGAGCTAACACGTTAAATTCAAAATACAATTTTGTATCAGGTGAACCTTCCGCTTTGTATGTATTTCCTAAGTCACGTGCATCACCTGTAATTACTAATTTTTGCGCAGAGTCTAAAACTAACATCGCAAAGTTCGAAGCGTTAATTCTTAAGCGATAAAAACCAACTGTTGGCGCATAATTATTTATTAAAAACTCTCCTTTTTCGCCAATAATTGCACTATCAACCACATTAACACCTTGTTGACCTAATTTTTCTAAATAGATAGACTCACCTTTTGAGTTTACTAATGTTCCTGAAATTTGAAATCCAGACGTATTTTTGTGTTCTGTACCACAACTGTAAATCACTATTGAAACAATGGCAATTAAAATTATTTTTTTCATTTGGATATTTTTTTAAGGCTCAAATATCATATTAATTTTGAGATAATCAATGATTTAGGTATAAAGGGGTTGAATTTATATAATATTGGGATATTTTGCACCGAAAATTATAGAGGTGCTTATGGTATAAGGCAACAATAAATTAAACATAAATTCGATAGCGCTCACTTAACTTTGTGAGTTTACAAAAAATGAAAGGACGGCTTAGTTATTTATAAGCGTTTAAACCCGAATAATAATTAGCACCAAGCGAACATACGGGTGCGCGCTATGCCAATATTTTGTATATTTATAGTGTATAGCGATAAGTTAGCGCCAATTTTAAAATGACACATATGACACAAAAAATCATCATCACGACATCACTATTTTTATTAACCCTGACATTATTCGCTCAGACTGAAAAAGCATCTGCACTTATTGACGAAGGCGTAGCACTTTACGACCAAGGAAAATATGCAGAGGCAATCGACAGGTACAAGGAATCATACAAACTCGACAGCAATAGCGTTGTTATGTTTTCTGAAATTGCAATGACATATTTGGCTCTAAAGGATTTTAAAAATACTGAATCAATTTGCCAAAGAGCAATTAAGAATTTCCCAGACAACAAAGGTTTAAAAAATATTTACAGTACTTATGGTAACAGTTTAGACGACCAGAAAAAACCTGAAGAAGCTTTAAAAATATATGTTGCAGGCATTAATAAATTCCCTGACTATTATATGTTGCATTTTAATAAAGGAATTACTGAATACGGACTAAAAAGAAATTATGAAGCAAGGACAAGTTTCCAAAGTGCAATAAAATTAAATCCTAAACACGCCAGTTCATATTACTATTTGGGCATCATAGAAGACAACTTTGGAAATAGAATTCCAGCAATTTTGAACCTATCAAGATTTTTAATTATAGAACCCAAAGGAGAACGGGCAGAAAAAATACTTCCCTACTTGACTAAAGCTGTTAATAATATGTACTACCAACAGAAGATAGGTAACTCGACCGCTACAATGAGTTCTGCCAAGACGAGAACAGATACGACCGCAAGTAGCTTTGACAAAGTTGAGTTTGGAATTCTTTCAATTGAAACAACTTCATCCTTATTCCTAGAAAATGAAAAGAAAACTGACCTTGAAAAATTTGAAACAAGAACGCAAACTATTTTTGAATATTTAAAAGCATATAAAAAGGACAATAGTGGTTTTTACTGGGAATTTCTCGCACCATATTTCGTAGACCTTGAATCTCAAAAATACGTTAAGACCTTTACCTATTACATTAACTACTTCGTGACAGACAACAAAGACGTTGAAAAATGGTTCAATAGCAATGAAAAAGACTTTGACATTTTTTTTAACTGGAGTAAAAACTATAAATTCTAACGGACGACAGTACAACATTAAAACGACACAGAACAAAAAATTAAACTTGTATGCTAATGCCGTAATTATAAAACTTAATTCAATTTTGCAGGTAATACCATTACAAATTCTGGTATTTGAACTTCAAATTCAGATTTATCAACTAATTTCATCATAGTATAATAACCACTCATTTTCCCTATTTCAGTAGAAAAATCACATCCACTATTGTAAGAGAATGATTCCCCAGGCTCTAAACTTGGAGTTTCACCAATAACGCCATCACCCTCAACTACTCTATTTTCTCCTAAACAATCTGTAATATCCCAATGTCGTTTCAATAATTTAACGGTGTAATCACTCTTATTTGTAATAGTAACTTCATAAACAAAAAAGTAATGATTGCTCTTTGGGCTTGATTGTGGCGCGTAATAACGGGTTTGTACCGAAATTTGTATGCCATGTGTAATGATAGAGTTCATATTGCTTACTTATTAGTAGAAACTAACCGAAATATAACCCTTTTTAGAAACAAATCAAAAAAAATACACAAATTAAATAACTGATTATTAGGCACTTAAAAATATTTTTTTATTTTCAGTTTGCCTAAAAAAATGCCCTCAAAATGACTTATATTTGTACCCCCATTTTTAATTGAGGTAAAAACAGGGAATAACTAATTTAAACTAACCGCTTTGGTAGCCTCAATATACCAAATACAAGTATTAAACAAATGGCAGACAAAAATGCAACAGTTGGTAATCCAGATTTTGACTGGAATTCAATTGGAAAGAAGAGTGAGAATTACACTGCAAGCGAGCGTACAGCTTTAGATGAAATGTACGGAAAATCATTAAGTACTATTACTGATTCTCAAATTTTACAAGGAACTGTAGTAGCAAAGAACTCACGTGAGGTTGTTGTAAACATTGGTTACAAATCTGACGGTGTTGTATCTTTATCAGAATTTCGTTACAATCCTGATTTAAAAATCGGTGATTCTATTGAAGTATTCATTGAAACAGCAGAAGATTTAAATGGTCAATTAGTTTTATCTCACAAAAAAGCTCGCGCTGGAAAATCTTGGGATAGAGTTAATGAAGCACTTAATACTGACGAAATTATTAAAGGTTTTGTTAAATGTAGAACTAAAGGTGGATTAATCGTTGATGTATTTGGTATTGAAGCATTCTTACCAGGTTCTCAAATTGATGTGAAACCTATCCGTGATTACGATGTTTACGTTGGTAAAACAATGGAATTTAAAGTTGTGAAAATCAACAACGAATTTAAAAACGTAGTAGTATCTCACAAAGCGTTAATTGAGGCTGAAATTGAATCTCAAAAACGTGATATCATCTCTAAATTAGAAAAAGGACAAGTATTAGAAGGTGTTGTGAAAAACATTACTTCTTATGGTGTGTTTATTGATTTAGGTGGTGTTGATGGATTAATCCACATTACTGATTTATCTTGGGGACGTATTAATCACCCAGAAGAAATTGTAAAATTAGACGAAAAAATTAACGTTGTAATTTTAGATTTTGATGATGAGAAAAAACGTATTGCATTAGGTTTAAAACAATTATCTGCTCATCCTTGGGAAGCTTTATCTGCTGACATTAAAGTTGGAGATAAAGTAAAAGGTAAAGTGGTTGTTTTAGCTGACTACGGTGCTTTTGTTGAAATTGCACAAGGTGTAGAAGGGTTAATTCACGTTTCAGAAATGTCTTGGTCTCAGCACTTACGTTCGGCTCAAGAGTTCTTAAAAGTAGGTGACGAAGTTGAAGCAGTAGTTTTAACTTTAGACCGTGAAGAGCGTAAAATGAGTTTAGGTGTTAAGCAATTAACTCCTGATCCTTGGAATATCATTATTGATAAATACGCTAAAGGTTCTAAACACACAGGTATCGTTCGTAACTTCACAAACTTTGGTGTATTTGTTGAGTTAGAAGAAGGTGTTGATGGTTTAGTACATATCTCTGATTTATCTTGGAGTAAAAAAATTAAACATCCATCTGAATTTTGCAAAGTTGGTGATAAATTAGATGTTGCTGTATTAGAAATTGATGGCGAAAATCGTCGTTTATCTTTAGGGCACAAACAATTAGAAGATAATCCTTGGGATGTTTTTGAAACGGTATTTACGATCGATTCAGTTCACCAAGGTACTGTAACTTCTATCAATGATAAAGGCGCTACTATTAACTTAACTTATGGTGTTGAAGGGTTCTGCCCATCTCGTCACTTAAATAAAGCTGACGGTACATCTGCTAAAGTTGAAGAAGTATTAGATTTTAAAGTATTAGAGTTCAGTAAAGAATCTAAACGTATTGTAGTTTCTCACGCTCGTTTACACGAAGAAGTGAAAGATGAAGTTCGTAAGGTTGAAAAAGCAACTAAAGCGGCTGAAACAGATGATACTAAAAAAGCAGTTAAGAAAATGAAAGATACTCAAGAAAAAACAACTCTTGGTGACATCTCTGCATTATCTGCTTTAAAAGATAAAATGGACGGTAAATAATCCGATCAAAAGAAATCTTTAGGTGTGAGATACCTATTGATAGAAAACTAAAATTCGTCATGGTTTTTTAGTTTTTGAGAGCCAAAGCCCTGTTAGGAAACTAACGGGGCTTTTGGTTTTATAAATTATTCAACATAATTAAGTATTTTTAAAATGTAATACCAATTATTTTATGAAGCCAAACAACATATTCAACCCTTTAGTCATTTTATTGTTTAGTTCAATAGGTATATATTCTCAGGGAAATTGGGAGTATGGTTTCATCGTTAAAAAAAACAATGACACTATACATGGACAAATAGAGCTTAAAACCATTAATAAATACTTTGAAAAAATAAATTTCAATGCCAATGGCATAATAACAACCTATCATCCAAAACAAATAAATTCATTTTCTATAAAAACAGAAAAACAAAATTTACAATTCAATTCATCCGTCGTAAAAATAGAATTATCAGACAATAGCTTTTCTAAACTCACTAATAATCCAAAACCAAATTTAATAATAGACACCATTTTTGTTCAATTATTAGTACAAGGAGCTAAGAATTTATATTATTATGAAGATCTAATATTTGGTAATAAACATTTTTTAATTGATGAAAATAATGGGATTTTAACTGATTTAATATTTAAGAAATATTACATAAATGCCTCTCAAACTCAAATTGGCTATAATGAGCAGTTTAAAGGTCAATTAATTAATCATCTAACAAATTGTAAGCAAATAAATTTTGAATCAATAAATACAATTAAGTTTAAGTCAGATGCTCTAATTAATTTATTTACAGACTACAATAATTGTTTCGAAAATCAGCAAGCTTCTTATATTTATAAAGCAGAAAAATCTAAAGTTCAATTTGGATTATTATTAGGAGGTAATTTAAATACAATACAATTTAAAAGCTCAACAGATAAAATAAATGAAGTAAAATTAAATCAATCAATAGGCCTAAATTTAGGGTTATTTATTAATATCCCTTTATCTAAAACTAATAATAAATGGTGCTTTTATAATGAATTATTATATAGTTCATATAAACATACTGGAACTGGTTACAATATTTACTTTAACAATCCAACTTGGTATAAAAAAGTTATTGAAGTAGGAATAAGTGCCACTTATATCAAATTATTTACAGCGCTTCAATATCAAATACAGAGTTATAAATTAAAACCATTCATTCAATTGGGAATCTCAAATGGATATGCTATTCAATCTAAATCAAATTCCAATATTGAATCTCGTTTCTATTCAACTACTACTGAAGAAACAATAGCGTTAATTGAATTTCGAAAATATGAACAATCCTTATTTGGTGGTTTAGGCGTTAATTATAAAAAAGTAGGGTGCGAAGTTCGTTACGAATTAGGAAATGGAATGTCTAAAATCTCTAGTCTTACTTCAAGGACAAGTAATTTATATTTTTTAATAAATTACAGATTTTAAAAATTGGCCCTTACTAAACAAACATCATTAACACAATAAAAAATAAAACCCGTAAGTTTTTTAAACCTGATGGATCTATTACAGCATATTAATTCATTCCTCTTTGTTTCTTAATATTCTCGTAAGCTTCTTGAATTTTTTGGAATTTTTCTTGAGCACCTTTTTGGTATTCATCGCCCATAGCCGCTACCTTATCAGGATGATAACGTATAGCCATTTGGCGGTACGCTTTTTTAATTTCATCTTCAGTAGCAGAACTTTCTATACCTAATACGGTATAATCTGAATTAACATCGCGGTAAAACATATTTTTAACGCTTTCAAAATCGGCATTAGGAATGCCCAATAAATTAGCAATACGGCGCAAAATTTGTATTTCAACATCCGCTACATGTCCATCAGCTTTAGCAATACCAAATAAATAATGCATTAATTGAATACGCACTTCCACTTGTGTGCGTAGTTTAATGTCTCCGCATATTTGTTCTAATGGTATTTCGCCACCATTTACAAAATGTTTTAAAGTTTGCAAATGAGTTACAGAAAATTGTGGCCCAAATTGCTGAGAAAAAAAAGCTTTCACATAATCTAACTCAACTTTTAAAACCTTACCATCAGCACGCATAACAGAGGCAGATAACGCTATGAGCATTGTTGCAAAATCACTATTCCCAGCTGTTGAGCGTTGTTTATAATAAGCAAACACGTCTTCGGTACTTCCACCCTTTGCTTTAATTTGCCCACTAATACTTGCAAAATTATCAATAACCGATCCAATTACAAACCCAATAACAGCTCCGAAAAAATTTTTGCCTAGAAGGAAAAATCCAACGGCTGCTCCAATAAATTTAAACACAATAAATACGTTTTATATTAAAAAAAATGATTACAAATATACTACTTTGTAGTAGTTGTATGGGGTTGTATAACAATTATTATGATTGGGCTTCTTTCAATTGAATAAACATGTCATTAAATCGAACTCTAATTTTTTCGATAAAGGCTTCGTCAATAATCATTTTAAGGCGTTCAACAGATTTCACGTCTTCAGTAAAAAACTTAAAAGCTTGTTCCATAGGCCCAGCTTCAAATTTCACAATGTATTTATCATTCATCTGAAATATCGAAATACTAATAGATGGATGAGGGATGGTGTCAATTATGCGCATAAGTAGTAAATGATAATTTAATATGAAAGTATAAAATAAATTTTAAAACAGGTTCTAAACTTCATAACTATAATCCCAAGCGGATTTATAAAAATTATTTGTTTCGCAGTAGTCAATAAACTTTTTATAAAAAGGATGATTCCCGATAGTTGCTGTATCCATAATAACGACGAGCTTCTTTTTAGCCCGTGTTAACGCCACATTCATACGTCTTATATCCGATAAAAATCCTATCTCCGAATTTGGATTACTTCGAACTAAAGAAATATAAATTACATCTCGTTCCTCGCCTTGGAAACCATCAATTGTTTTCACATCTAATTCGTTCACCAAATACTGGCTATAATCAAAGTTTTGTAAGCTTTCTTTTAATAATTCCCTTTGTTCTTTATAAGGCGATATAATACCAATATCAAGTTTAGTAGTTTCGCCTGCGTGATGATATTGTTGTAATAATAATTCTAAATGTTTAAATATTAAATCAGCTTCGCCTTTATTTGACAAGCTCAACGTTTCAGGATTTTGAATTTCATCAAAACTACAACCAGCTGTATCTATTAATTCTACAGGAATATGAAGAATATCACTATCTTCATTCAAGGATAATAATGTGTCTTTTACAGTTGCATCTGCTTCCAATTCATTGTTATAAAAATACGCATTACTAAATTGCATAATGTGCTGATGCATGCGATATTGCCTATTCAACAAAGTGGATATCATATCAATTTTAGTACATCTATCCAACATCGTTTTATCTAACCCTTCCTGTTTGGCCTTCGCACTCTTCACCACAGGCGGTAACTGAAAATGATCTCCACTAAAAATTACACGATTACATTTTAATAAGGGGATCCATGAAATGGCTTCTAAAGCTTGGGATGCTTCATCAAAAAACAAAGTATTAAATCGTTTCTTAGCTAAAGCTTTATTATTACTCGTAACAGGTGTGCAACAAATAACCTGAGCATTTTCAAATAATGAGTTAACAATATAATCCTCTAATAAACGAGATTCTTTAATACAATTTCGGGCTTCGGTATAATAGAGTGTGCGTTGCTTGTAATCATCCCTGCCCATAGCTCGTTTATACTTGGATGCCATTTTAAAATACTCTTCGGCATTACGCCTTAAACTTTTAATATCCTTATAATTTTCATGCGTTTGTATTTGCCC
>JANXRU010000034.1 GCA_025356715.1 Bacteroidota bacterium | reverse complement strand
TCTTGCTGAAGCAACAAAAGTTGTGAAAGAAATTTCTACAACTAAGTTTGATGCATCCGTGGATATCGCTATCCGTTTAGGAGTTGATCCTCGTAAAGCTAATCAAATGGTTCGTGGTACTGTTACCTTACCTCACGGTACTGGTAAAGTAAATCGCGTTTTGGCTATTGTTACTCCTGATAAGGAAGCAGAAGCTAGAGCTGCAGGTGCGGATTTCGTTGGATTAGACGAATACATCGAAAAAATTAAGGGTGGCTGGACAGACGTCGACGTAATTATCACTATGCCTTCAGTAATGGGTAAAGTTGGTGCTTTAGGTCGTGTATTAGGTCCTCGTGGATTAATGCCTAACCCAAAAACAGGTACAGTAACAATGGATATTGCAAAAGCTGTAACTGACTCTAAAGGTGGTAAAATTGATTTTAAAGTAGACAAAGCGGGTATCATTCACACGCGAGTTGGTAAAGTATCTTTTGATGCTGATAAACTTGCTGAAAATGCTAACGAAGTTTTGCAAGCTATCGTAAAATTAAAACCATCGTCTGCAAGAGGTACTTATGTTAAATCGGTATTCTTAAGTAGCACCATGAGTGCAGGCATTCAAATCGAAACAAAATCATTTAACTAAATTAAACATCTTTTAGAATGAACAAACAAGAAAAAACACAGGAAATAGACAGATTAGTGGGCATTTTAAATGCTAACACGAAAATCTATTTAGCTGATTGTTCTTCGTTATCAGTAGAAAAGGTAAATCAATTACGCCGTTCTTGCTTTGATAAAAAAGTAAGCATGTCTGTTGTTAAAAACACATTATTAGCGAAAGCTTTAGAACGTGCAAACGACAGTAATCTTGCTCAATTAATCCCTGCATTAAAAGGCCAAACAGCTTTAATTTTAACAGATACATCTAATGTACCCGCTAAATTAATTAAAGAGTTTCGCAAAGGTGGTGATAAACCTCAACTAAAAGCTGCTTATGTAGAAGATATGGTATTTATCGGTGACGATAAATTAGATGCGTTAGTAGGATTAAAATCGAAAAACGAATTAATCGCAGACGTTATCGCCTTATTACAAGCACCAATTCAACGTGTTATCGGAGGTTTAGAAAATAAATTCAAAGGTACTGAAGGAGAAGATGCTGCAGCATAATAGTAAACTGTAAAAAGAATAATCAACACTTCGAAAGAAGAAACAACAAACAAACCAATAATTAAATTAATTAAAAACAACAATTAAAAACTAATATAAAATGGCAGACGTAAAAGCAATCGCTGAAACATTAGTAAACTTGACAGTTAAAGAAGTTCAAGAATTAGCAACAGTATTAAAAGATGAGTATGGTATTGAGCCAGCAGCAGCAGCAGTAGTTGTAGCAGCAGGTGGCGGCGGAGACGCAGCAGCAGCTAAAACATCTTTTGACGTAATCTTGGTTGAAGCTGGTGCAGCTAAATTAGGAGTAGTTAAAGCAGTAAAAGATTTAACAGGATTAGGATTAAAAGAAGCTAAAGATTTAGTTGACGGAGCTCCAAAACCAGTTAAAGAAGGTATCTCTAAAGAAGAAGCAGAATCTATTAAGAAAGCTTTAGAAGAAGCTGGTGCAAAAGTAGAAGTAAAATAATTTTACTTAAAAATTTAAGCGTTAAGAGCCTCTTTGCTATGCAAAAGTTCTTAACGCTTTATTTCGCTTTTAGTAATTGGCGTATCACTTTTAGAGTACTAACTAATAAACTACATTACATTGGCAACAGCAATAAAAAAAACACAGAGAATTAATTTCTCTTCAAACAAATTTCCAATTGAATATCCAGATTTTTTGGATATACAAATTAAATCTTTTCAAGATTTCTTTCAATTAGAAACCACACCAGATAACCGTAAAAACGAAGGTTTATTCCGTGTATTTGCCGAAAACTTTCCAATCTCTGATGCGAGAAATAATTTCGTATTAGAATTTTTGGATTATTTCGTAGATCCACCACGCTACGCTTTAGAAGAGTGTATTAGCCGTGGATTAACTTATTCAGTGCCATTAAAAGCTAAATTAAAGCTTTATTGTACTGACCCTGAACATGAAGATTTTGAAACCATCGTGCAGGACGTTTATTTGGGAACAATTCCGTACATGACACCAAAAGGTTCTTTCGTAATCAATGGTGCTGAACGCGTTATCGTTTCTCAATTACACCGTTCACCAGGCGTGTTCTTCGGACAAAGCCGTCACGCAAATGGTACTAAATTATATAGTGCTCGTGTTATCCCTTTTAAAGGTTCTTGGATTGAATTTGCAACAGACATTAATAATGTGATGTATGCATACATTGATCGTAAGAAAAAATTACCAGTAACCACGTTATTACGTGCTATTGGCTTTGAAAGCGATAAACAAATTTTAGAAATTTTTGGTTTAGCTGATGAAGTGAAAGTTTCAAAAGCAGGTTTAAAACGTGAGGTTGGTCGTAGATTAGCGGCTCGTGTTTTGAAAACATGGATTGAAGATTTTGTAGATGAGGACACTGGAGAAGTTGTTTCAATCGAACGTAACGAAGTTATCTTAGATCGTGAAACAGTTTTAGAAGATGCGCACATTGATTTAATTGCTGATAATGGTGTTAAATCTATCATCTTACATAAAGAAGACGTAAATACAGCTGATTTTGCTATTATTTACAATACATTACAAAAAGATTCAACTAACTCTGAAAAAGAAGCAATCGAGTATATCTACCGTTTGCTTCGTAATGCCGAGCCACCTGATGAAGACACAGCTCGTGGAGTAATTGATAAATTATTTTTCTCTGATAAACGTTATGATTTAGGAGAAGTAGGTCGTTTCCGTATCAACAAAAAGTTAGGCATTGATATTCCTATGAATATCCGTGTATTAACTAAAGAAGATATTATTTTGATCATGAAATATTTGATTGAGTTAATTAATTCTAAAACGGATGTGGATGATATCGATCACTTATCTAACCGTCGTGTTCGTACAGTTGGAGAGCAATTATTCTCTCAATTTGGTGTTGGTTTAGCGCGTATGGCTCGTACCATTCGTGAGCGTATGAACGTTCGTGATAACGAGGTATTTACACCAACCGATTTGATTAATGCTAAAACATTATCTTC
>JANXRU010000017.1 GCA_025356715.1 Bacteroidota bacterium | reverse complement strand
GGAGAACAAAATGCACTTTGGGTACAATTAACATGTACAACAGCCGGACAAGTAGCCTTTAACATAATCCCAAATGATTATACAGGTTGTGATCTCGATAGTGATTATGATTGGGTTTTGTTTAGAGTTGGTGGCACTGCTCCAATAGTGAGTTGTGCATCTATAAAAACCAATAATGCAGCTACCAATGTTGGTTGTAATTATAGTTACAAAGGTGTAACAGGAATGTCATCAGCTTTAAATGCTGGTGGAGGAGCTGGATTCCAACCCACTTATGGAAGTAGCGGTTTTGCAGCTGCGCAACTTGCGCCAGCACCAACCGCTGGTTGTTATGATATCGGCTATGAACCATCTTTTGCCGCAGCTGTTAACGATATTTTTATTTTGGTAGTACAAAACTATGCTACTACAAATATAGGATTCAAATTAACGGTTCCAGTTGCTGCAGGAATAGCTGTATTAGGTAATCCTGTACCAACAACATTAATGTGGACAAGTGGTAATGCCACGACAACTTTTTCGGACGCTGTAAATTGGAGTAACTGTGTGCCGCCAAGTTGCTCGCCCCCTATTGATGCCATTGTGTTAGCTGGGCCAGTCAATCAACCTGTTGTAAATGTAAATACAAATGTGAAAAGTTTACTCATTAACCCCTCGGCAACTTTAACTGTTAATTCAGGGGTAGTGTTAAATGTATGTGGTGATTTTATTAATAATGGGCAATTGCGTTGCATAGCAGGATCAACCGTTAATTTTAATGGTACAGGAACTCAAATTGTATCTGGTAATTTATTAGGCGTTAATAAATTTTCGAATTTCACAGTCAATAAAGCCTCAGGTTTTGTAAGCATCAATAGCAATATAGAAGTAGGCCAAGCTTTTCAAACAGCTAACTCAACAAGTACAGTGAACACAAATGGAACAGACTTTACACTTGGTGGCGATTTTTTAAATAGCCATGGGGCAGGAACATTTACTGGAATTACAAGTACAAGTTCATTCATCTTTAATGGTACTGGAGCTCAATCCTATAATCCTAATATGAATGCAGCATCTCCTACCCTAACACTATGTAGCGTAACCATGAGCAATTCAAGTACAGGTGTTACCTTAGCAGCTACAAACACTCCAAGCTTGGAACTCAATACAAATGGTATTTTAACATTAACTTCTGGAAAAATTATTACACCAGGCTCACAAGAAGTAATCGTAAGAAATACCGCACAAACTGCCGTTACCACAGGAAATACAAGTAGTTATGTGGAAGGTAATTTAAGAAGATACTTAGCAGCAGGCGCCACAGGAACTTATGATTTCCCAGTAGGACATGCCACACCTGGCTATGAAAGAGCAAACGTTAATTTCAGTTCTGCAGCCGCTGCTGGAGCTATCAATTTATTAGCAAGATTCGATCCGTGGGGTGGAGCTTGGACTTTACCTCCTGCTAGTACTTTTGTATCTAATGAGTGCGCTGGAACTTTAGGTTATAATTTAGCGTCTTTAAATCATGGATACTGGAGTATAGATGCATCAGCTGCAAGTACAGGTAATTACAATTTAACATTATACAATAGAAGTTTCACTAATTCTGCAGGAGCCGCAGGTTGGTCAGTTGCTAAAAGTCCTTCTGCTGGACCAGCATGGGTGTTAAACGGAACATGTTTCTCTAGCCCAATTACTGCTACTGTCCGAAATGCAATGTCAGGCTTTTCTAAATTTCATACGATACAACGAACGACACCATTGCCAGTTGAGTTAATTAATTTTAACGCCATATCAGAAGGCACTTACAATAACGTATTTTGGAAATCTGCATCAGAAAATAATTTCTCTCATTATGAATTAGAAAGTTCAGACGATGCCATTAACTTTAATAAAATTGCTAGTGTTACTCCATTAGGAAATGTTACCAGCTTTAATAATTATAGTTATTTAGATTTCAACTACTTTAGACCTATTACCTATTATCGCTTAAAAATAGTTGATTTAGATAATACTTTTAAATACAGCCAAATAGTTGCTATAGAATATG
>JANXRU010000001.1 GCA_025356715.1 Bacteroidota bacterium | reverse complement strand
GTTAGAAATTGTTCTTCTGTAAAAGCAGCAATCAATGTTACTACTGACAAATGTTATCAAAATAACGAATGGATGTGGGGTTATCGTGAAAACGATGCAATGGGAGGAGATGATCCATATAGTGCATCAAAAGGTTGTTCTGAATTAATTACTAATTCTTATTTAAAATCATTTTTTAGTAAAGAACATACAGCTCATGTTGCATCAGCAAGAGCAGGTAATGTTATTGGCGGTGGCGATTGGGCCGATAATCGTATATTACCTGATATGATGAGGGCATTTCAAAGCGATGAGGCATCCTCAATTCGAAATCCAAATTCAGTAAGGCCATGGCAATTTGTATTGGAACCACTTTTTGGTTATTTGAAATTAGGAGAAATGCTATTTACTAAGGGAAAATCTTTTTCAGGTGGTTGGAATTTTGGACCCGCTGCCTTTGAAAACTATAGTGTTGGCGATGTTGTTGATGAGGTGAGAAAAATAATTCCTAAAATTAAAATTGATTCTCCTATTGTAACCGAAAAATTGCATGAAGCAGGATTACTAAAATTAGATATTACAAAAGCTGTCAATTATTTAGATTGGAAACCAAAATTAAACTTTGAAGAAACCATACAATTCACAATTGATGGGTATTTAAAAGAGTTAGATTCTAAAAACAATATATACGATTGCCGTGTTAAACAAATAGAAGCATATTGCAATAAATAATATTTTACCATATTAAGATACATCTAAATAAATATTGTATTGAACCATAAAAGGCTTAAAAGTTCATAAAGAAAAATCAATAAATAGTCAGCAAATATTTAAAATTAAAAATGCGTTTAAATAAAACACAAATAAAAGATCTTACATATCAAATTAATGGTGCTGCTATTGAAGTTCATAAATCTCTTGGTCCTGGCTTACTAGAGAGCGTATATCATAAATGTCTGATTCATGAATTAAATATTCGTGAGATCTCTTTTATGTCTGAATTGATAGTCCCTGTTAATTATAAGGGATTACAGATAGATGCAGAGCTTCGTTGTGATTTATTTATTGAAAACAATATAGTAGTTGAATTAAAGGCAGTTGAAAAGATATTGCCAATTCATGAAGCTCAACTAATGACATATATGAATTTATTAGAAGCTCCTTTTGGAATATTATTCAATTTTAATACTACAAATATATACCACGATGGTCAAAAAACTTTCGTTAATGAACTTTACCGAATTCTAAATGAATAAAATCTTATATGTTCTTTTATGACTTTTATGTTTTAAAATAAAAATCAATTAACCCTTACTTAGTTCAAAAACAAAAATAACTATGTCAAAATTATTAGATATTAAACACCAAATACATTCTTTAATTAAAGAGTATCACGACGAAGCATTTAAGACAAAACCTTTTGAAGAAGGTGTATCAAATGTTCCAGTAAGCGGAAAAGTATTTGATCACAAGGAGCTTACTTATATTACTGATTCAGCACTTGATGCATGGTTTACGACTGGTAAATTTAATGCTGAGTTTGAAAAAAAATTAGCAAAATATATAAATGTAAAATCTGTATTAACAGTTAACTCTGGTTCTTCAGCAAATTTAGTAGCCTTTGCTGCTTTAACTGCTAAAGAATTAGGGGATGATGCCATCAAGCCAGGTGATGAAGTTATTACTGTTGCAGCATCTTTCCCTACTACTGTTAACCCTATTTTGCAATATGGTGCTATTCCCGTGTTTTTAGATGTAACAATACCTCATTACGAAATAGATATAACACATTTAGAAGCTGCTTTAAGTCCTAAAACAAAAGCGATTGTAATAGCTCATACGATGGGTAATGTATTTAATTTAGATGTTATTACAGCCTTTTGTGAAAAACACGATTTGTGGTTAATGGAAGATTGTTGCGATGCTTTAGGAGCTACTTATAATGGGAAGCATGTTGGTACTTTTGGAGATGTTGCTACACTTAGTTTTTATCCTGCTCATCACATTACGATGGGAGAGGGTGGAGCCGTTTATACATCTAATTCTAAATTAAAAAAAATTGTAGAATCGTTTAGAGATTGGGGACGAGATTGTTGGTGTGAGCCCGGTAAAGATAATACCTGTGGTTTGCGTTTTTGCCAGCAATTAGGTGATTTACCAATGGGATATGATCATAAATATATTTATTCAAGACAAGGATTTAATTTGAAAATTACCGATATGCAAGCCGCACTTGGTTTAGCTCAATTAGAAAAATTGGATGAATTTATAAAAATAAGAAGGCATAATTTTGATTTATTAAAATCAACATTAACTAAACATTCTAATAAATTAATTTTACCTGAAGCTACGCCTAACGCTAATCCATCATGGTTTGGTTTTTTAATTACAGTTAAAAAAAATGTAGGAATTACACGTAATGATATTGTTCAAAAATTAAACGATAAAAAAGTTGCAACTCGGTTATTATTTGCTGGTGATTTGCGCAAACAACCTTATTTTAAACATGTTAATTATAGAGTTGTTGGTGAGTTAACTAATACCGATATTATTGTAAATGATACTTTTTGGATTGGCGTAACCCCTATGATTAATGATGAGATGATAGCTTATATTGGTAAATGTTTTGATGAAATTTTAGCAAGTTAAGCGCTTAAAAATTCGATTATTCATACAATTTATTCCCCTAAAAATCGGATTGAATTTTCAATTTTTTTGTATTAATTGTTTCATTTGCTCATTTAACCTTATTTATTAACTTTACGAGGCTTTAAAAAGCTGTATTTGTATATTAATTAAATTAGATAAATGGCTTCATTAACCGACGATAGAGGATATAATCAAATGTTTGCACCTTCTAAGGCTATGGAAGTTCGCTCCAAAAGAAGGTGCGATATGCTGGTTTCTGAAATGGTTATTAAAAATGATACTTGTATTCTTGAAATTGGCTGTGGCACGGGTGAAATTGCCAATTTTGTAGCAGAAAAAACAAAAGCACAAGTTATAGGAACAGATATTTGCGTCCCATTTATTGAAGAAGCTCGAAAAATACATCAACTACCCAATTTGAGTTTTGATGTTTTGAATTTTAATGAGCCAGACTCGTTGCAAGGAAAAAAGTTTGATTACATTATTGGTAATGGTATTTTACATCATTTGTATTATCATCTTGATGAAGCACTTAAAAATATTTTATTTTTATTGAAAGATGGAGGTAAATTGATTTTTTTAGAACCAAACCTTATAAATCCTTATTGTTACTTAATTTTCAGCTACCCTTATTTTAGAAAAAAAGCAAATTTAGAACCTGACGAGATGGCGTTTACACGTCATTTTATTATGAAAAAATTAAAAGAAGCTGGTTATTCTTCTAGTCATGTTGAATATAAAGATTTTTTATTACCTGTTATTCCAGATGCTCTTATAAAGCCTGTTATTGCAGTAGGGGATGTAGTAGAAAAAATACCAGGATTAAATAGAATGACTCAATCTATTTTTATAGTAGGTGAAAAATAAATTAAAACAGTTGAATTATCCTATTTATTGTAAATAGTAATGAATTATATACCTACTCAAAAAGAATTAAGAAAAAAACTGTTAGCCTTATATTACAAGGCTAATGCAGGTCATATAGGCTGTTCCTTAAGTTGTATTGATTTATTAATTGCATTATTTCATCTTAAAACTGCTAACGAAAGAGTGATTCTTTCGAAAGGCCATGCCGCCGCGGCGCTATATACTATTCTCAATCATACTGGCGAAATCGGAAATGCAGAATTAGATACTTTTTATAAAAATGGCACGAAATTATCAGCCCATCCTTCTGCTAACTCATTTACAAATATCCCCTTTGCGCTAGGCTCTTTGGGTCATGGATTTCCCATAGGTTGCGGTATTGCTAACGCTAATAAATTATTAAAAAATGACGAGTGGGTGTATATTTTAATGTCTGATGGAGAAACAAATGAAGGCACTACGTGGGAAGCTGCCCATTATGCCGTTTCTAAAAAGCTAGATAATCTAATCGTACTTATAGATAAAAATAATTTACAAGGTTTTGGCTATACCAAAGATATATTAGGCGATACGGCAACGCTTGAAAAATGGAAAAGCATTGGTTTTGATGTCATTGAAGTTGATGGGCATCACGTTGAAAACATTGTCAATACAGTTAATACATTAAAAGTAGCAAATCAAAAGCCTAAGTTAATTATAGCCAATACCATCAAAGGTAAAGGGGTTGATTATATGGAAAATAAAATGGAATGGCATTATTTACCTATGAATGAGGAGTTGTATAACAAAGCATTAATATCTTTAGAAACGGCTTATCATGCGTAACGAATTTACCTCCATCATAGAAAAAATTATTACGACTAATACTAAAAGTGTATTTATTACGGGCGATTTAGGTTATAATGCCTTAGAAAAAGTTCAGGCTTCAGCTAAAGATCGATTTATTAATGCAGGTGTTGCCGAACAAAATATGGTTGGTGTTGCTGCTGGATTAGCATACAAAGGCTTTGAAACATTCACGTATAGTATTGCGCCATTTGCAGTTTACCGTTGCTTAGAGCAAATAAAAATTGATGTATGCATTCATAACTTGCCAGTTTATATTGTTGGTAATGGCGGTGGCTATGGCTATGGCATTATGGGCGCTACACATCATGCCATTGAGGATATTGCTTGTTTAAGTGCGCTTCCAAATATAACTTGTTGGATTCCTGCATTTACGGAAGATGTGGCTTTTTGTTTAACTCAAATAACTTCTTTAAAAAAACCAGCCTATTTACGATTGGGTTTAGGTAAAACGTATCCATCACCAATTTCTATTTCAAGAATTAATAAAGTTATATCAGCTGATAAACCTAAAATTACAATTATTGTTTTAGGACCCGTTGTTCATAATGTTTTACAAGCCATTACTGGCAACAACGATATAGATGTATTTACTATTATCTCTATACCAATCATAGAGTTTAGTGAAGAATTATTGCAAAGTATTTCTATAACTAAAAAAATAATGGTAGTAGAAGAACATGTGGAACGAGGTGGATTGGCGGAACATCTATTGTCTTTATTAGCGAAACAATCATTGAATGATGTGTCATTTGTAAGCCTTCATGCTAAGGGCTATCCAAGTAAATTATATGGTAATCAAGCATTTCATCAGGCAGAGAGTGGGTTAGATGCTGAGAATATTAAAAAAGAGATTAATCAATTATTATAACTACTTAATTTTGTTAGTAAAAGAAAAAATATTACAATTAAAAGGCCCCATTTATATTTTTGGTGCAAGTGGATTTATTGGTGCTAATTTATTAGATACCATTTTAAAATACAGAACGGATTGTTATGCAATTACTCACAATCCTCGTTCTGCTTGGCGTTTAAAGCTATTAGAAATTCCTGATGCAAATATTTTGCATTGCGATATCAATTATAAAAAATCAGTTGAATCTATTTTTGCATTACATCATCCGAAAACGATTTTTAATTTATCTGCTTATGGTGCTTATAGCAAACAAAATAATACAAATTTAATTTATGAGACGAACGTTTTAGGAACGGTTAATATCTTAGAACAATGCAAAGATATTAAAGCTTATATCCATGCTGGTAGTAGCTCAGAATATGGCTTAAATAGTGCTAATCCAAGCGAGGATAGTAATTTAATTCCAAATAGTCATTATGCGGTTTCTAAAATATCAACTGCTTATTTGTTAGATTTTTATGCCCGTTACCATCAAGTTCCCTGTTTAAATTTACGATTATATTCTATTTACGGTCCATGGGAAGAACCCGATAGATTGATGCCTAAACTTATTGAATGCGGACTAAATAATACATACCCACCTTTAGTTAATCCAAGTACCTCTCGCGATTTTGTTTATATTGATGATTGCGTGGAGGCTTTCTTTGATGCCGCTAATCATGTAACTATTGAAAATGCAGGTCATTCTATCAATATTGGTAGTGGCGAAAAAACAACGCTTCAACAATTAGTGAATGAATCTCAAAGTCTATTTAAAATTGCAAACAATCCTGTTTGGGGTAGTATGGAAAATAGAACATGGGATACTGCTGATTGGTTTGGTAATCATCATAAAGCAAGTAAAGTCATTAACTGGCAACCAAAAATTAAATTAGCGGAAGGTCTAAAAAAGTTTGCTGATTGGCAAAATCAATCAGATTATAAAACAACCATATTACCTGCATTTCATTCACCGAAAAAATTAGTTAAAATTAGTCCCATTATAGCTTGTTATAAAGATGCTCAGGCTATACCATATATGTATCAGCGTTTAGTAGATACATTTAAAAAAATAGGATGTAATTACGAAATCATTTTTGTGAATGATAATTCACCTGATGATACCGAAAAAGTATTAGAAGAAATATGTGCCAAAGATTTGAATGTTATTGCCATAAAACATTCTCGTAATTTTGGTTCGCAAGCAGCGTTTGTAAGCGGAATGGAAATTGCTTCAGGCGACGCTGTTGTATTGATGGATGGGGATTTACAGGATCCACCAGAATTAATAGAGCAATTTTTTGAGCAATGGCAAAGTGGTTTTGAGGTAGTTTATGGAAGACGTATTAAAAGAGAAGCATCCTGGTTTATGAATGTGGCATATAAAACTTTTTATAAAGTATTTAGTAAAATGTCGAGTATTAATATTCCTAAAGACGCCGGTGATTTTTCATTAATAGACAAAAAAGTAGTCGAACAAATTGTGAGTTTACCTGAAAAAGAGCAATTTTTAAGAGGTTTACGCGCATGGGTTGGATTTAAGCAAACAGGAGTGGATTACGAAAGGCCAGAACGGATGTTTGGTGTAAGCACAAATAACTTACGTAAAAATATATGGTGGGCTAAAAAAGGAATCTTTTCCTTTAGTTATATGCCACTTGAAATTATGAGTTATGCTGGCTTATTTTTAACACTCATTTCTTTCTCTGCTATTATTTTTCAATTTGTAGCAAAATTAATGTACCCAGATACGCCACATGGAATTTCAACAATCATCGTATTAGTTTTGTTTTTTGGAGGCGTTCAATTGCTTGCTATATCTATCATTGGCGAGTATTTATCTAAAGTGTTAGATGAGGCTAAAGCTCGCCCTAAATTCATCAGAGATAAAGTAATTATTAAGGGAAGAAAAATAGAAACGAACGAAGAGTTAAATAACATATTGAAATAAAATAGATAATTATGATATCGCAAAAAAGAAATGTACAAGAATTTAACCATGATGTTAAAGAAAACGATGGTTATAAATATACTACCAACGCTCCTTTTTCATCAATTGTTGCTAATAGAAGAATGACTGAGGCTACTATAGCCTTTATACCAAAAGATACTAAAACAATCTTAGATATAGGTTGTGGAGATGGAACTTATACCAACGATTTGAAAGTTGTACTACCAAATATGGAGTTTACAGGCTTTGATCCAGCAGCTGATGCGATAGAAATTGCAAAAAGAAAATATAAGGATATTAATTATATCGTTGGGGATTTATTAAACGAAGCAACCTTTCCTACACAAAAATACGATTTGAGTATCATTAGAGGTGTTATTCATCATTTACCAGATGCTTATACCGGCATTAATAATTGTGGTAAATTAAGTAACAGGGTTCTTATTATAGAACCTAATGGAAACAATCCCATACTTAAAATGATTGAAAAAAAATCTAAGTATCATATTGAGCATGAAGAGCAGTCTTATACAAGTAATGAATTAATGGCTTGGTGTGAAAAAGCTGGATTAAAAGTGAAAAGAGTTGATTTTATTGGCTATGTGCCATTTTTCTTCCCTACAGTTTTATCTAAAATTATTTACTTTTTTCAACCCCTTCTAGAAAAAATTCACCCCTTGAAAAAATATTTTGGCGCTCAAATTGTTATTTATTGCGAGAAGTAATGATTAAATTTTTTTCATTTCAGATTTCTCTAAATTTGATTTCTTTCAAAAGAATAAACAATAACATGGTTGAAATTTTTAATTAAAATTACTGAAATTGGTAAAATAGTTTGTATTTTTAATTTTTAAAGACAAGTTAAATACCATTTACATTATGAATATTGCAACTAAATATTTTTTTATTACTGTATTTTTAACTTTACTTCAAGTTGAGTCTTTTGCAAGTAAAATTTTAGCATCAGCAACTATTACACCAGTTTTTTCTATAGTTGATGCTACTTGTAGTTCATTAACAGGTTCTGTAACAATAACTTCAGTAACAAACGGAACACCAAATTACACAATTACTGAAGGTGTAACGACTTTAACTACAGGCATAACAGTTCCTTTTACAATTACAAATGTGTCAATTGGTACGCATACATATGTTGTTGATGACGCTAGCGGAAGTACAGCTACATTTACGGCTTTAGTAACACAAAGTGGATCAACTCCTAATTTAAGCGCTATTTCTCCTGTAACATTAAATTGTACTCCTTCAACAGCAACTCTAAATGCAAGTTCAACTTCTACCAATATTGTCAGTTATTTGTGGTCGGGCAGTGGAATTATTAGTGGCGCATTCACTCAAACACCTACTGTTAATCAACCAGGAAATTACACCGTTACTTTAAGCGAAGGATTTTGTACAAATACAGTTGTAGTATCTGTGCTTTCTAATTCAAACAGCCCTAATATCAGTATTACAAGTCCAATCGTTACACCCTGTGTAACTTCTAGTATAATTGTTACTGGCACTAGTTCTACAGCAGGAGCAACGTTTTCTTGGAGCCCTCAAAGTGTATCAACAAATACTGCTCTTGTTAATTCTTCGGGTAATTATACTTTAACGGTAACGGAACCCTTAAGCTCGTGCGTAAGTACTTCAGTTGTTTCTGTTGCAATCTCACCAAATGTTGTTGCAGGCATAATTGCTGGTGCAGACTTAAATTGTAGTGGTATTATTGGATTCAGTTGTTTAAATACTTCATTTAATAATCAATGGATTATCTCGACAGGAGATACTGTTTTTAATAGTACTCAGTTTTCATTTGCTTTTCCTAACGTAGGAACTTATTCGGTTACTTTGATTACAAGTCCTAATTCAAATTGTGCTGATACTGCAGAAACGACTATAACAATTAATGCTGTTTCAACAATTGTTTATGAATCAACTCCTAATGTATTTACCCCAAATGGTGATGGTGTAAATGACTTAATAGATTTTTCTAAATTTATAGCTTGTGATACTTATGAATTTGAAATATTCGATAGATGGGGCTTATCCATGTTGAAATCTACAAATACTAAACAAACATATTGGGATGGAAGAACAGCTAGCGGGATAGAAGTAAGTGCTGGTACATATTTCTTTTATTTGAAAACTAGTTCACTTACATTTAAAGGAACAATTTCTTTATTTAGGTAATTATTTTAGTGACTGTTTTTTTTGTAAAGTCTGTCAATAACTAATATTATTTTTATTCTATTTTTTCACTGAAACATCAAAAAAAATACTAAGTTTATAGGCTTATTTTTTTGAGATTTGGAAACTGAACAACCTACATCTATTCGTCAATTATATCCTTTTCAACAAGAGGCTGTAAATACGATATTCAATAAACTTAAAGATGCAAAGCCAAATGATAATATTTTATTTCAACTTCCTACTGGAGGTGGTAAAACCATTATTTTTTCAGAAATAGTAAAACACTACATTCAGCATTTTAATCGTAAAGTATTAATTCTTACTCATCGTATTGAATTAAGTAAGCAAACGTCTGATGTATTAGCTAGTGTTGGTATTAAGAATAAAATTATTAATTCAGAAGTAAAATCATTGCCTCAACAAAGCGAATACCAAAGCTTTACAGCCTTAGTAGAAACGCTTAATAATCGATTACAAGAAGACGATCAGTTTTTAGAAGATATAGGTTTAGTTATTGTTGATGAGGCGCATTATAATTCTTTCCGGAAAATATTTCATTACTTCGAAAACGTTAATATTCTTGGAGTAACAGCTACGCCATTAAGTAGTAATAAAAAATTACCTTTATATCAAACGTATAAGGAAATTATTGTCGGAGAAAGTATTTCTTCCCTTATAGGGCAAGGTTATTTGGCGGAAGGACTTACATACAATAATGATGTAAACTTAAGTACTTTACGCGTTGGTAACAATGGTGAGTTTACAACAGGCTCGCATGAAATGCTTTATACGCAAGCTATCATGCAAGGTAAATTATTAGATACATACGAAGAATTAGCATTGGGAACAAAAACACTCATTTTTAATGCAGGTATTTTAACCAGTATTGCTGTATATAACATGTTTAAAGCTAAAGGTTATCCTGTTCGTTACTTAGATAGTACTTTTAGTGATCGGGATAGAGCTGAAACATTAGATTGGTTTAAGAATACACCAAATGGTATTTTAAGTTCGGTAAGCATCTTAACCACTGGATTTGATGAGCCTGAGGTTAAAACTATTATATTAAATCGTGCAACTAAATCGTTAACACTTTATCATCAAATGATTGGGCGTGGTTCACGTGTATTGCCTCATAAAAAGCAATTTAATATTATTGATTTAGGTAATAATTCCCGTCGATTTAATTTATGGCAGTTTCCTATTGATTGGAAACACGTTTTTGTGGCTCCACACATGTACTTAGAGCAACGATATAAAGATGAATGGGATTATGAGTTAGAAAATGATTATGAATTGCCTGAGGATATTAAGGCTCGTTTTTTAAATTCATCTGCTGAAGCCTTTATTGTGCGAGAACGTTATTTGACATGTTTACGTAAAGGATTAAAACCACAAACCGTATTAGATCAATCTTTAGATGATCATTTTGGACGTATTAAGGATAATGCGGCCGATTTTGACGAAGCTTTCGAGTTATTTGATTTGTTGAGCGAAGAGGTTAAATACCGCGTAAAACAGTTTTCAAAATGTATAAATGCTACGAATAATTATACCGATTATCAAACTCAAACCTACAGCTCAAAATTACGTCGAAGAATAATTGGTTGGTTTGTTGAATAATGATTTCAAGTAATAACTATTAAAAACTAAAATGTATAATTACCATAAAAAAACCGTTTAAGTATTTCTTAAACGGTTTTTAAATTTGAATAAATTTTTAATTATGCTTCTGTTGCAATTAAATTAGGGTCAACCATAATTCTACCACAGTGTTCGCAAACTAATAATTTTTTATTCATACGAATATCTAATTGTTTTTGTGGTGGTATTTTGTTAAAACAACCACCGCAAGCATCACGCTCTACAGGCACTACAGCTAAGCCGTTTAAGGTGTTTGAGCGAACGCGTTTGTATGCATTTAATAATCTATCTTCAATAGCTTCTGATGCTTTCGCTGAAGCTTTTAATAAATCTTTTTCTTCTTTTTCTGTCTCAGCAATAATTTCGTCAAGCTCAGATTTTTTTAATTTTAAATCTTTTTTACGCTCAGAAAATTCTGATTGAGATTTTTCAACGATTTCAGATTTTGAATCAATAGCAAATTTAGCTTCTTTCAAACGCTTTTCAGCTAATTGAATTTCTAAATTTTGGAATTCAATTTCTTTTGTAATTGCATCATATTCACGATTATTACGCACTTTACCTTGTTGCGCTTCGTATTTTTTGATGTTAGCTTTGAAATCTTTGATTGATTGAGTTTTTTCGTTAACAGACTCCTCTAAGTCTTTCAACTCTTGCGAAAGGTTGGTAACACGAGTTTCTAAGCCAGCAACGCTATCTTCTAAATCTTGAACTTCAAGAGGTAACTCACCTCTAACGGTGCGTATACGATCTATTTTAGAATCGATAATTTGTAATTCGTATAAAGTTCGAAGTTTCCCTTCGATAGAAGCATCAAGTTTTTCTTTGATTTTAGCGCACATAATTTAAAAATAATTAACCGGGTTAGTGTTTGTTTCCGTTAAATAGGATGCGAAAGTAGGGAATTTTTTTGATATAATCTCATAAAATATTTCAGGTGTAAATTGCTCAGATTCATAATGCCCAATATCGGCAATTAAAATTTGATTTTCAGCATCAAAAAACTCATGGTATTTGAAATCAGAACTAATGTAAATGTTTGATTTTGAGTTAATTGCGTTTTTTAATAAGAAACTCCCACTTCCACCACACAAAGCCACTTTTTTGATAGTTTTATTTAAAAAGGCGGTATGTTTTAGTGTTTTTAAACCAAATATTTTTGTTAAATTCTCTAAAAATTCTTTTTCAGAGATCGGTTTTTCTAATTCGCCAATCATCCCTGAACCAATATTTTGGTAATGATTTTCTAATTGATACAGATCGTAAGCAACTTCTTCGTAAGGATGATTTTTATGAAGTGCAGATAATATGGTTTGTAAATTTGCTGTTTCAAAAATCACTTCTAAACGCGTTTCTTTTTCTAAACTTAACTCGCCTTTTGTACCTGAAAACGGATTAGCTAGTTCGTTTGGTTTAAAACTACCAACACCTTCATTTGTAAAACTACATTGGCTGTAATTACCAATATTACCAGCGCCTGCATTAAATAAATCCTGACGAACAGTTTCTAAATGTGAAACAGGAACAAAGGTTACTAATTTTTTTAATAACGATTTTTTTGGTGATAAAATTTGTTGGTTAATCAGGCCTAATTTATCTGCTATTTTTTTGTTAACACCTAATTTTACATTATCTAAATTCGTATGACAAGCATAAATTGCAATATTGTGCTGTATGGCTTTAATAATGGTTCTTTCCACATAATTAGATCCATTTAATTTTTTGATGCCTCCAAAAATAATAGGATGATGCGCAATAATTAAATTACAATTTTTCTGTAAAGCTTCATCAATAGTGGCTTCTATGCAATCTAAACACAATAAAGCACCTGTTATGTCTTGTTGTTTATTGCCTACCAATAATCCGCAATTGTCGTAAGATTCTTGGTAATCGAGCGGTGCAAAGCATTCTATTTCGGCTATTAGAGTTTGTAAAAGCATATTTATGAGAGTTAATTATAACAAGATTAAAATAAAAAGTTTAGTTTGACAATAAATGTAATTCTTTTATTAGTTCTTCCACTTCTTTTTCTTTTTGCAATAAATAAGCTTTAATGCCTGTTTTTAAGGCGCCTTCAATGTGTTGAGGAGAGTCGTCAATAAAAATTGTTTCGTTAGCACTTAACTTATTTTCTAATAAAACACGTTCAAATATATTGGTATCAGGCTTACGCATCCCCATTCTGCATGAATAGTATACTTTTTCAAAAAAGGATTCTAAATTGTTTAAATGATGAGTTTTAAATAAGGTATTTTCAAATTCAGTAATGTGCGTTTCGTTGGTATTACTCAATAAAAACAACCGATAATGCGGTTTTAGTTTTTTTAGTAATTCAAGTCGTTGAAATGGAAAATCAAGCAACATCGCATTCCATGCCTGTTTAATTTCGGTTGATGTTGCTGTCGTTTGAGTAACAGTTGCTAGTTCATTAAAAAAATCAGTTTCAGTGATGTGACCTTTATCAAATAAATCAAAGATAGTACTTTGTTGTAGTTGCGTGTATATGGCTTCAAACGGAAGTTTAGAGAGTTTATTAAATTCAGAAATCGTTTTATTGGTATTTAAATTAATGATAACACCGCCCAAATCGAAAATTATATTTTTTATTTCACTCATATTATTTTGTTATTGTGCTACAAATATATATTTTTACGCACTCAAAATCTGAACTAGATTTCAGAATGCTCCTATAGCTCATTCGGTTAGAGCAACTGACTCATAATCAGTAGGTGCCTGGTTCGATTCCAGGTGGGAGCACCAAATCAAACAAAAACCCTTTACTGTCAATAGTTTAGGGTTTTTGTTTTATTGATCATATTTTTTAAATGCAAATTTGGTACCTTTATTAAAGTAGAATATTCGAAATTAATAGATTTTTGAAATTTGAAGCACACTGATTATTTAATTTAATTTTTTGACTCACAAAAACATACTTGTAATACAAACTGCTTTTATTGGTGATGCTATTTTAGCTTCTTCGGTTCTTGAAAAATTGCATTCGTTTTTTCCTCAAGCAAAAATTTCTTTATTAGTTCGTAAAGGTAATGAAACACTGTATCAAGACCATCCTTTTTTAAGCAACTTATTGATATGGAATAAAAGAGAAGGAAAATATAAAAGCCTGTTTAAGTTACTAAAAACGGTTCGTGCTCATCAATTTGATACTGTGATTAATTTACATCGATACGCAAGTTCTGGCTTTATTACTGCTTTTTCAAAAGCACGTTATACAAGTGGCTACGACAAAAACCCATTTTCGTTTTTGTTTAATCATAAAGCATCGCACCGTATTGGCGATGGAAGACATGAAATTGCTCGTTATAATGATTTAATTGAAACTATTACCGATAAAACTATTGCTAAACCTAAGCTTTATCCAACCTTTAAGCAATTTACTGCTATTGAGCCATACGTCATATTGCCATTTGTATGTATGGCGCCATCGTCTGTTTGGGCTACTAAACAGCTACCGCCACATAAATGGGAGGTATTATGTAATAGCATTGCTAATGATACAACTATTTATTTATTAGGTGCAGCCGTTGATGAAGAGCTTTGTACAAAAATTAAAGAAGAATCAAAACACACCAACATACAAGTACTAGCAGGCAAATTATCATTATTGGAATCGTGCGAATTAATGAAGCACGCGTCTATGAATTATGTAAATGACAGTGGGCCTTTGCATTTAGCGTCTGCGGTTAATGCAGCAACAACTGCCTTTTTTTGTTCAACCGTTCCTGCATATGGTTTTTACCCATTATCAACTAATTCTAAAGTGATTGAAGTAAAAGGTTTGGCTTGTAAACCCTGTGGATTACACGGTTTTAAGACTTGTCCAAAAAATGATTTTAAGTGTGGTAACGATATTGTTATCTAATAAAATCTACAACTTTAAATTAATGGTTGTCGATGAAACAATTGTAAATTTTCTTTCTATCGTTTGGATAGTTTCTTTAGAAGTTTCATATCTAAATTCTAATTTATAATTACCTGGTTGCAAGTATATAATTTCAGTTTGCAAATTTGAATTCAAGTTACAAACCCAAGTTACTTTTTTGCCATCATCCGTAAAAATACTGCCATACCCTTTATTTCCCTTATTCAAATAAACATTCCCAGAGGTTGGAACTTTAATCGTATTAGTGGTGCTTTGTAAAATTTCTACATCATTTAATTTAATTCGGGGAAGTGTTAATATTTCTAAATCATATTTTCCAACAATATATTTTTCTGTTTTACCAAAATCTTGTATGGTTAAAGTATTCATCTCTCCTTTTTTTCGTATAACAGTTGTTGGATAATATTTATTAGCTTGCCCGTCTAATTCCAGTTTTAAATAGCCTTGTGGTGCATCAACAGGAATTACATTGTGTTTTCCTTTGGTAATCGATATGTTTTTTTTCTCAATAGGAGGGATTGTATGAACGACTAAATCGTATTTACAATTTGGGTTAAGTACTAGTGTATCTGGATTACCTCTGTGATTAATTGTATGTAAATAATTGTATTTGATTTGTTTTGTATTTGAATCATAAAAAGTCATGTTTACATCCGTTTCAGTAGGTTTTTTAGTAATGTCAAGCAAATCTACTTGAACTGTTGTTTGTGAAATAGCTTCTGTTAACACTAAATTTAACACGTCTTTAAAATTAGCTTCATTACTCACATCATAAAATTTACCCATGCAGCCAAACACATCTGCAAATTTCACATCAAGCCCAACACCAATAACAAAGGGTCTTAAGAAGATTCCTTTTTTTTGTAAGGCTAACGAAACTTCACAGGGATTACCACCACATTCTTCAATGCCATCTGTTATCAAAATAATAATGTTTCTGCAATTGCTACATGGGGTAAAATCGGCAGAACATTCTCCTAAAGAATAGGCAATTGGGGTAGTACCGAGTGGTTCTAATTTCTGAATACGTTGCTTGATGATAGGAGCAGATTTGGAGGCTATAGCAAAGGGCACTTCTAGTTTGGTATCTTGACAGTTTCTTGTTGGTTTAATAAAAGTTTGATGCCCATAACAACGCAGCGCTAATTCTAAATCTGGAATAGTTTTAAGACTATCTAAAAACTCACCCATTATTTTTTTTGCTACTTCTATTTTGATATTGCTATTCCAAGGCGCATACATAGAATATGAATCGTCAAAGATAAAAAGGATACGATTTGTTGTTTGAGCGTTAGCTATTTTAAAGAATAGTAAAAATAGTATTGGCAGTATGAATTTCATGTGTTTTAAATAATTTTTTTCTTAGGTAGGAATATCTGTTTTAGCAGATAGGTTGGAGTTTTTGTATAATTTTCTAATTAATTTAATGGATGGTATTTCAATAAATTTGTGAACTAATATAGAGAGTGCGAAAATAATTATTAAAGTTAATCCGAGTGATGGTAAGTAATTTAAATGTAGAGATAAATAAACAAATACAATTTTATAGCCAATAGTAAGATTAATTAAATATAAGCAAAACGAAACACTTCCAAGCCAAAGTGTAAATTTCGTTACAATAAAATTTAATTTATTGAAAACATAAAGCACAAAAACCAAATAGATTGTTATTAATATAGATATGTATTGATAAAAAGTTAAGGAAGCTCTGTTATTATAAAAAACATGGTATAAGTAGAGTTGTACTAAAAAAGAAAAACCAATTAATATCCAATAACTATTTTTTTTCGATTCTGTTTTTAGTTTATAAAAAAGAATTCCTGAATAAAATAAAGGGAAGTACTTTAATAAAGGGGTATTGAAACTTATTTCAGTTAAATAATTATTATTATCTAAAAGATTTTTAACATAAAAACGATTCAAAATTGTAATTAATAAGATTATAAAACCAATTGGAATAATGTTTTTTAGTTGTTTAAAGAGTAGAATTAAAAATATGATAGCATAAAAAATGAGTTCGATAATTAATGTCCAATAACTATCATCAATGTTACTGTAATGAAAATTAAATTGTAGCATACTTAAGTTTACTAAATAAGAATGAATTAAATAGGTTTCAGAATTTTTAAATTCAGAGAAATTTTGAGATATTAAAATAGCAATAAAACTTAAGGTAGCACAAGCCCAATATGTTGGATATAACCGAGAGAATCTATTAATTAAAAAATCTTTCCAGTTTTGTGTTTTTTGAACAGTTAATAATATAACAAACCCACTTATTATAAAAAACAAATCAACTCCTGTACAAAATAACCCGAAAAAATATTCGTCAAATCCTTTAGGAACAGGAAAATGATTAATAATAATCATCAATGCAGCAATCCCTCTTAATGCATCAATTTCTAAAGCCCTGTTTTCCATTTGGTAAAATATTCGTTAGTTGAATTTAATCACTAATAAGTAGTGAAATAAATCATTAAGCTTTAAAAACAGAAAAACTATATAAAAACTAATAATCCCCTAAGCTTTCTTCTAATTGTCCTAATGCTTTCGCTAATTGCTCATCATTAGGTGCAGAACCATGCCATTTATGTGTTCCCATCATAAAATCAACTCCAGCTCCCATTTCAGTTTTCATAATATTCATCACAGGCTTTCCTTTACCTAATAAGCTTTTTGCTAAATCTAAGCCTGAAATTACGGATGCAATGTCGTTTCCTTTTTCTGTTTCAATAACTTGCCAGCCAAAAGCTTCCCATTTAGCTCTTAAATTACCAAGAGACAATACATTTTCTACATCACCATCAATTTGACGGCCATTGTAATCAATAGTAGCAATGTAATTATCAACATTATTAGCTGATGCATACATGGCAGCTTCCCAAATTTGCCCTTCTTGTAACTCACCATCGCCGTGCAAACTGTATATAATGCCATTATCTTTATTTAATTTTTTTGCTAAAGCCGCACCAATGGCAACACTCATCCCTTGCCCTAAAGAACCGCTGGCAATGCGAACACCCGGTAAATGATCATGAGTAGTTGGATGCCCTTGTAAACGGGTATTTAAACGACGGAACGTTTTTAATTCTTCAACTGGAAAATAGCCACAGCGTGCTAAAACACTATAAAATACTGGTGAAATATGACCATTACTTAAAAAGAATAAATCATCATCTTTCCCATCCATGGTAAAGTTTTTAGGGTCATGCTTAATAACGCCGTTATACAACGCTACTAAATACTCTGTACAGCCCAAAGAACCGCCCGGATGCCCAGAACTTACTGCATGAACCATACGAACAATGTCTCTGCGTACTTGAGAGGATAATTTTTGAAGTGCTAAAATATCTGCCATAAATGAGGTGTTTTGGGCAAAAGTACTATTTGAATTGCCTTTATAATGCCAATGTTAATAATAACGACAGGATGTTAAAAAATAAAAAATATTAACCATGTTTTACGCCTAATCACAGCTAGTTGTTAAAAACTGCCATAGATTGCTACAATTAATAGCAAAGTCAAGTACTCGAATTTGATATATTTGCAACTTATTTAATAATAATGTAAGGTTTATTGCTTTTGGTTAGTAACCAAAAAATTAAACGAATAACTAAAAACTAACTTGAAATGGCTTTAAAATGTGGAATTGTAGGGTTGCCTAATGTAGGAAAATCAACTCTTTTTAATTGTTTAAGTAATGCAAAGGCACAAGCGGCAAATTTTCCGTTTTGTACTATTGAACCAAATGTAGGGGTGATAACTGTTCCAGATGAACGTTTAAATAAACTATCAGAATTGGTTAAGCCTCAGGCAGTTCAGCCAACAACGGTTGAAATTGTAGACATTGCTGGTTTGGTAAAAGGAGCAAGTAAAGGAGAAGGTTTAGGAAATAAATTTTTGGGAAATATCCGCGAGTGTAATGCAATATTGCATGTATTACGTTGCTTTGATGATGATAATATTATTCATGTGGATGGTAACGTGAATCCCGTTCGTGATAAAGAAATTATAGATACAGAGTTACAATTGAAAGATTTAGAATCGGTTGAAGCTAAATTGAAAAAGTTTGAAAAGGCTGCTAAAGTTGGTAACGACAAAGAAGCCGTAAAAACTTTTAATACATTAATGAAAATTAAAGAAACGTTAGAAAGCGGAAAATCAGCGAGAGCATGCATATTAGAAGAAAGTGAATTGCCATATATTGAAGATTTACACATGCTTACTATTAAGCCGGTTATGTACGTATGTAATGTTGATGAAGCTTCTGCAAAAACAGGTAACAAATATGTAGATGCAGTTAAGGAATCTGTGAAAGGCGAAGGAGCTGAAATTTTAGTAATTACAGCAGCGATGGAAAGTGAAATTGCTTCTTTAGAAACTTACGAAGAAAAACAACTATTTCTTGGCGAAATGGGATTAGATGAACCAGGTGTTAATAAATTAATTAAGCAAGCTTATAGTTTACTAAAACTACAAACGTATTTTACCGCAGGTGTTAAAGAAGTACGTGCTTGGACCATTGAAAAAGGAATGACAGCACCACAAGCAGCTGGCGTTATTCATACAGATTTTGAAAAAGGATTTATTAGAGCTGAAGTCATTGGTTACAACGACTATATTACGTATGGCTCTGAAACAGCTTGTAAAGAAGTTGGTAAATTAAAAGTGGAAGGAAAAGAATATGTTGTGGCTGATGGAGATGTAATGCATTTCCGTTTCAACGTGTAAAAATAATCTCCCGCAAATCTCGCAAATCAATGCTGATTTTTTTCTGCGGTAATCGGCGAAATCTGCGGGCAAAAAATGAAACTAGTAACAAGACTAGATAATAAAAACATGGCAAAA
>JANXRU010000430.1 GCA_025356715.1 Bacteroidota bacterium | reverse complement strand
ATATTAGATGCAGGAATGACAGAATTAATTAGACCCGCTTTATATCAAGCATATCATCAAATAGAAAACATAACCTCAACATCTCAACAAATTATTAAGTATGATGTGGTTGGCCCTATTTGCGAAAGTAGCGATTGCTTCGGTAAAGCAGTAGAATTGCCAGAAACCAAGCGTGGCGATTTAATTGCGATTAGAAGTGCAGGCGCTTATGGCGAAGTAATGGCTAGTAAATATAATTTGCGAGACGATGTCAAATCTGTTTTTAGTAACGCCTAATTTTTAGTAGAATATACATGAAGAAAAAATACGAAGACAATCCCAATAGCATTAAATACCATGTGAAGCGTTTTTTACTAACGCATCAAGCGCGCTTTAAAAATAAAATAGTCGTTGATGTACCAGCTGGAAATGGCGTCACATCAAGACTATTGAAAGACATTGGCGCTATTCCATTAGCCTTTGATTTGTTTCCTGAATATTTTACAGAAAAAGATATAGAATGTAAGCGTGCTGATATTATGGAGCAATTGCCCATCGATAAGCAATCAGCAGACTTTGTGATTTGCCAAGAAGGCATTGAGCATTTTACAGATCAGTTTAAAGTAATGGTTGAGTTTAATAGAGTGCTAAAACAACATGGTTCTTTAATCATCACAACGCCTAATTACTCGAACTTAAGAGCTAAGCTGTCTTATTTTTTATCGGAGAGCGAACGCTTTAATTCTATTATGCCTCCTAACGAAATAGATTCTATTTGGATGAGCAAACAACATTTAACGAATCAAATTTATTTCGGACATGTGTTTTTAATTGGCATACAAAAACTGCGTGTGTTAGCTAAGTTATCAGGCTTTAAAATAAAGCACATCCAGTTTACCAAACTCAAAACAACCTCTTTATTTATTTTGTTATTCACCTATCCTTTTATTTTGATATCAAACTTAATTAATTACTATAAAAATGTAAATAAGGATAAGGGCTTCCCGAAGGCTTACCAAAAGGCGATGTACAAAGAACAGTTTTTGTTAGCCATCAATCCTAAGTTGATGGTGGATAGCCATTTGTTTGTGGAGTTCGAAAAAGAAAAAGAAGCTGATGAGGTATTAAAGGGAATTAAAAGTGTGCAAAGTGAATTTGGAATTACTTAATTTTTATAGATATAATTAAGTAACGCTTAGCAAACATACAAGTGCAACAGTAGTGTATGTTTTGTATATTTATAGCGCTTAGCGATAAGTTACATGCAACAACTCTAGGCACATATAACAGTGTAACTAACGACAAATTAAAATGAAACAAATAATTCTATACATACTGACACTGACTGTGGTTTGCGCAAATGCACAAACGCAAGACACTTCGAATTGGAAAACATTAAGATATAAAATGCAAGATGAAACTTTCTTTATAAAACTTAATCCCGACGACCCATATCATTATTACAATAGAGGTAATGCAAAAAGAGATTTAAAGATGTACGCCGAAGCCATTGCTGATTTTACCAAAGCAATTGATTTGAAACACGAACGCATTTGGACTGTATACTACAATAGAGGAAATGTAAATTGCAGAATGCTGAAATGGGAAGAAGCAAAAAAAGATTTCTCAAAAGCGATTGAATTAAACCAAAACTATATAAATGCATATTTCAATAGAGGTTTAGCAAATGACAGCCTAAAGCTTTATAACGATGCGCTACAAGATTTTAATAAGATAATCGAAATAGACCCGTTAACTCCAGACGCTTTAAATACCAGAGGTATAATAAAAACACAACTTAAAGATTACGATGGAGCATTAAGCGACTTTGAAGAGGCTATAAAATTAAATCCTAAAGACGTTACATGTTATTATAATAGTGGTAGAGCAGAAACCGATAGGCAAAATTATAATAAAGCGATTGAATACTTCAATAAAGCAATATTAATAGATCCAAGTAGAGCATACTTATATAATAGTAGAGGCGTTGCAGAGGAAAATCTTAAAAAATATATTGAAGCATTTGCGGACTTCAAGAAAGCGACGGAACTTGATACAACAAATCAGGGATTTAAAATGAATTTAAAAACTATTCAAGGTCAAAAATAGCACTAACTTAAAGTGACAATTTTGATTATATTTAATTATGCCAAAATTAAACCATGCAGATAATCCTATACAGTTTTATACTGCTACTATTTTGGAACCTTATGATAAACGTTTTTTGTAACTTAGTATCCTTGTTGGTGAATGGAAGTAAAATAGTATCTGAGATTGCTTCGCTAAAAAAGCTCGCAATGACGAACAAAATGACACTAACATTTTAACTTATATAAAGTCTATTTGTTATAGTTGGTATTATGTATCAAGCTTTAAATAGTGGGCTATATGATTGGCAATGGTTTTTGTTTTAACGCCACCTTCTTCGTAAAAAAAAGTCTTATCTATCCTAAATAAACTTTCGCAACCGGCATCTATAAATACTTGCTTTAATCGGTCATTACTTGCTATATCCGAATTGACGAATGTGCTGAGCTTATCAATGGTGAGGTATATTTTGTCTTCTTTCATGATGCCAATATTAGCATGTAATTTTTGGCCTTCGGGTGTTCCGTTATTGGTTAAGAATAAGAAGGTGCGTAATATGATATGATCGCCAATGATATCTCCTCTAAAATAACCTACTTTAATTTGATTAATGGCAAATTCAAATAAATAACCTCCCTGTTTATCTTTATGATACTTGAGGTTTTGAAACGAACGGTAAATATCGTAATGTAAAACGCCATCCCAAATCCCATCAATGCGCTCTGTTAATCTATTAAACGCATGCGCTTGAATATATACCGAAAATAGTTGCTGACTATTTACATTTAATTGTTGCGCAGTAAGAGTGATGTAATCATACTTTGGTTGAGGGCCATGCTCTGTTATGCCTAATCTACTCACTGGGCGGCGATGCTCATCGATGAGTACATTTATTTTTTCTGGTTCTAAGCCTGTTAATTCAACACAAAAACGAGCGCCTAATTTACCATGGAAATCTGTTGTAAAATTGAGGTAATGACTAATGGCTTGGGTTTTCAAATTACCATACATAATGCATAGCATATTTAAGATAGTACCATATTGCGTTGAAGCCATAGGGTATGCTTCCTTTTCAACACAGGAAACAAAATCTTTCAATTTATCCATAATGAGTTTAGCCCCTGTAAACTTGGTTTCTGTTAAGCGCGATATGTAATCATTAATAGTTAATCCAATTGTAAAAAAATGGTAGAAATTCATCGCTTTCATTTCGCCATTATCTGTTGTAAACTCAATTTGATTATGTTTAAGCATAGCCGTATGCAATTCTTTAAACTCATTAAAAACACTGCTAGATAAGCTACTTTTAGGATTGTTAATGATTTTAACCGGTTGAAGGCGTGTTTTGTAAATGTAGTCATACTCTTGCTTTGGTATAAACTGAGATATATGTTCGCTTGCCAAATCATCAATCCATTTATTAAAGTGCAACATAAATTCATTGCGGTGTTGCGCTTGTTCTACTTTAGAATCGGAAAGTTTATTGGGTTTATGTTTACGATTTGCCATGATGTTATACTTAATAAGATTTAAAAAAGGGAGGTGTTCCCTTAAAGAAACAACTCCCTTTTACATTTACTATACCACGTGCACCATGTGAGGGTCTGTGTAATCGGTTTTGCCGGAGCTTGTAATAACAGCTACTCTAAACCAATATTTAGTACCAGCTATTAAATCGCTCACCGTTGTTTTACTTCTAATGGTAACCTCCAATGGAGTCCATACACCAATAGGATCTGGACTTATTTCCCATTGATAAGCCGCATTACCATAAGAATTAATTTCTAAAACAGCTGTGCCAGAAGTTTTGCCTTGCTTGGCGTTGAAAGATTTGGCATCACGCATGATAGGTTTTTTAACGCCAAACCCACTGCTATGTATTAATATCTTATTATTATTACTAGCAAATTCTACACTAGAAGCCAACACACGTAAAATGCGTTTTACTTCATTAGCAGTCTCGTGCAAATTAGTGGTGCTGGTTTTGTTGCCTGGCTTTTGTGCCAGCAGCGCTGCATTTAAATTAACGTTTGCAGTTTGCAAACTCACGAGGTAAGGATTTAAGGAAGAAAAACTAGGGTTTGCAGACACACTTGTTTTAATACCTTGCGAATAAATAATTAAATCAGAATCGCTGATGTTTTTTGGATAAGCCAATACTTTTACCGTATTCATAACTTTATATATTAACTATTAATTTTAAAATACAAGTCCTGATGATTAAACAAGCCAGACTATAAGACACTTGTATAGCCACGTTTCTAGGTCGGAGAAGAGTAGCTGTAAATTGCTTTCTGAAACTTATAACGCAAATACGATGCAAATAGTACAGGCTTTAACTTCCTTTAACAACTAAACTGTTTTTGAAATAGGTATTTAACAATTGCAGCCTTTATTTTAACAGTGTTAGCATAAGCTAACACACCTTTATCCATGGATATAAGGATGCTAGCTATGGATATGATACCTTTAGCATAAGCTATAACACCCTTAGCTATAGATATGAGGATGCTAGCTATAGATGCAACGAGGTTAGCAATAGCTATAAGACCTTTAGCATAAGCTATGATACCTTTAGCTATAGATGCAACAACGCTAACTATAGATGTGCCACCCATAGCATACGCTAAGATGCCTATTGCTACAGATACGATTATGCTAGCAATAGCTACAAGACCTTTATCATAAGCTGAGATACCTTTAGCTATAAATTATCACTATAAACCGAGTAAACAAATTAAAAGTTTCCAAAGCCTTATTCTCACTATGTTTTTTATATAAATTCAAAAGAGACCTCCCCCTGTTTTATCAGGTATCAAACAATGTAGTTGCCATTATTTTTGATGTTTGTA
>JANXRU010000429.1 GCA_025356715.1 Bacteroidota bacterium | reverse complement strand
AGAATTATCGAAAGATAAGCCCAATAATTTAGTCCCATTTATTACTCAATCAGCTGCTGGAATTTTACCTCCGCTAACAGTATTTGGTGGCGATTATGATACGCGTGATGGCTCGTGTATTAGAGATTATATTCATGTAAGCGATATTGCAGATGCTCATGTAAAAGCATTAAATTATCTGATTGAAAATAAACAAAAACAAGCAACGTCTATTTTTAATTTAGGAACTGGTAATGGCGTAAGCGTATTCGAAGCTATTCATTCGTTTGAAAAGGTTTCTAATCAAAAATTAAATTATTCAGTTGGTCCTCGTCGCGCTGGAGATGTAATTAATATTTATGCTAATAATAACTTCGCTAAGCAAGAACTAAACTGGATTCCAAAGTATAATTTAGATGATATGATGCTGAGTGCATGGAAATGGCAATTGAATTGTAAATAATTATTTTATATTCAGACTTTTATTTTTAACAATTTAAATAAGTGGCTTTAATGCCTGAGTTGGCTTATTAAATAATTGTGAATAAATCATCGATTTAGCCATTAAAATTGATGAACTAACGTTGCGATTTTTAATAATAAACACTACATTTGCCCCCGAATTTAAAAAACACATTTAACATGTCTAACCAAGTTGGTAAAATTGCTCAAGTTATTGGTCCCGTAGTGGACGTTAGTTTTGATTTAAATGGAGGGAAACTTCCAAGTATATTGGACGCATTAGAGATAGTTCGCGCAAGCGGAGAACCTTTAATTTTAGAAGTTCAAAAACACATAGGTGAAGATATGGTTCGTACCATTGCCATGGATAGTACTGACGGTTTATGCCGTGGTATGGAAGTGAAAATGACAGGAGCTGCTATCAAAATGCCAATCGGCGATAAAGTAAAAGGTCGTTTATTTAACGTAGTAGGTGATGCTATTGATGGTATCAATACCATGAAAAAAGATGATGGTGTATCTATTCACCGTCCAGCTCCGCGCTTCGAAGATTTATCTACTTCATCAGAAGTATTATTTACAGGTATTAAAGTAATCGACTTAATTGAACCATATTCAAAAGGTGGTAAAATTGGTTTATTCGGTGGCGCTGGTGTTGGTAAAACCGTATTGATTATGGAATTGGTAAACAACATCGCTAAAGCATACGCTGGTTTATCAGTATTTGCTGGTGTTGGCGAGCGTACTCGTGAAGGAAATGACTTATTACGTGAGTTTATCGAATCAGATGTAATTAAATACGGTGATGCTTTTAAACATGATATGGAAAAAGGTGGCTGGGATTTAACTAAAGTTGATTTAAAAGCCTTAGAAGATTCAAAAGCTACTCTCGTATTCGGTCAAATGAATGAGCCTCCTGGAGCACGTGCTCGCGTGGCTTTATCAGGATTAACCATGGCAGAATATTTCCGTGACGGAGATGGAACTGGCCCAGGTCGTGATATCTTATTCTTCGTTGATAATATCTTCCGTTTTACTCAAGCGGGTGCTGAGGTTTCTGCCTTATTAGGTCGTATGCCTTCAGCGGTAGGATACCAACCAACATTAGCTTCAGAAATGGGAGCGATGCAAGAGCGTATTACTTCTACTAAAAAAGGTTCTATTACCTCTGTACAAGCTGTTTATGTGCCTGCGGATGATTTAACCGATCCGGCTCCAGCTACAACGTTTGCTCACTTAGATGCAACTACTGTATTAAGTCGTAAAATTGCTGAATTAGGTATTTACCCAGCTGTAGATCCGTTAGATTCTACTTCTCGTATATTAACTCCAGCTGTTATTGGTGACGCTCATTACAACTGCGCTCAACGAGTTAAATTTACATTACAACGTTATAAAGAATTACAAGATATTATTGCCATCCTTGGTATGGATGAGTTAAGTGAAGAAGATAAATTAACTGTTCACCGCGCTCGTCGTGTACAACGTTTCTTATCTCAACCTTTCCACGTAGCAGAGCAATTTACTGGTTTAAAAGGAGTGTTAGTTCCAATTGAAGATACCATTAAAGGCTTTAACATGATTTTAGATGGCAAAGTGGATGAATATCCTGAGGCAGCATTTAACTTAGTTGGATCTATTGAAGAGGCTATTGAAAAAGGTAAGAAAATTTTAGCTGACGCTTAAAAAATTAGAAATAAGAATCAAGATTTAAGAACTATGTTTTTAAAATCTTAATTCTAAATTCTTAAATCTTAAATAACAATATGAAATTAGAAATAATTACACCAGACAAAAAAATATTTGAAGGTCAAGTAAAATCGGCTGTTTTTCCTGGTGCTGAAGGTTCCTTCGGGTTATTAAATAACCATGCGGCTATGATTGCTACACTTAAAAATGGCACAATAGAGTTAATAGAAGAAAACAACACAGCTCATTCTTTTGTAGTAAAAGGTGGCGTGTTGGAAGTTTTAAAAAATTCAGTGATTGTATTAGCGGAGTAACCTTATATTAAATTCTTTTATAAAAACTCTTACATTTTTGTGTAAGAGTTTTTTTATTTACAATACTAAACACTATTTATACTTAGTCCATTACCCCTCCCAAAGTTCCAAATTTTGGAAGGGTTTTGCTAAGAATATGAACTTTTAATAATTGTAAATAGTATTAGATAGATTTTTCTAGTCGGACATGTGCCAAATTGATACTATACATAATCCAATCGCAGGTAGTCATGCTAAACTTGATTCAGTATCTGTTGATACCCTGAAACAAGTTCTGAGTGACGAAATTTTGGACTGTATATAGTTTGCATTTGGTATTATATCTATTCAACATCCATAAAATTCGACAAAAAAAATCCTCTAATTTCTTAGAGGATTTTTTAAATATTATACAGAGAATAAACATTTAAAAATGCCACAAATCATGTTCCCATTTAAAAATATCATTTTTAATTCGGTCAGATTCTAACAAAGCATCAATACCTTTTGTGTATTGCTGAATTAAACGGTCATATACGTTTGTTTCTTTAATCGCCACACTTGAAAATTGACGTTTCCAAAAAATATCTTCGAAAGTTCTTCGTTCTGCATCATTTTTAGCATTATACACTTCGTGTTTAGCAAAATAAGGTCGGCACGCTGGAAAATATACCCAAAATTGATCAATAGGTAATTCTTTTGTTTCATCCCAAGTAATAATACCCATTCCTAAAATGCGAACTTCTAAAACAGACTTCTGTTTATCAAAAAACCAATCCTCTTTAAGTTTAAGTTTTCTGAAATCTCTAGCCATCCATAAAGAATCTGCAGGTGGTAAAATTCTTGTATTCACTTCAGTTCCATCAGCTAAATAACTAATTTGATCCGTTGAATCTGCTTGTTTCATGATTTTTGTACGAATAACAGATAATTCTAAAGGTGCCAAAAATTCCTCATCACTGAAGGCTTTAATTTCACCAGATAAAATATATTTTAATAAAACTTGTAAATATGATATTCTACTTTCTACAGGCTCAATTGGATAATATAATTGTTGATTTTGTTTTTCACGCATATCCAATTCCCTCCATACACGTTTTTCCCACACAACATCTCCTTCACGAAGGTGAGTATATGGTATAAAACGTCTATTTACAGAATTTTCCTTATCATAAATTCCA
>JANXRU010000199.1 GCA_025356715.1 Bacteroidota bacterium | reverse complement strand
CCATAAAATAATAATGGCACGTGTGTATCATAACTATAAGAAGCGCCATGTGTAGTGCCTTTATTTTGATATTCCATCCAAGCAGGATTGTAACTAAAAGCCACATTGCCACTACGCACATGATTATATCCCTTTTGAATTAAATACTTAAAAGTACCTTCCGTATAATTTTCATACTTCAAAACCTCTGATGGATAAGCCTCTGCTACGCCATTGATTGTTAGCATGAAATTAGCAAGCGTATGTTCTACCGAAAACTTATTCAATTTCATGGCCAAGAGTTTAGCTTCATTTAAAAAGATTTGTTGATTTTCTAAAGCCTCAATTAAGCTATCACCATATACATTTTGACAATACGTTTGTATTTTTTTCTTCAGATTTTCTTTATGCATATAACCACCTGGAATTTTCAAATCCTTCAAATGTGCTGGTACATCTGATGCTCCGTGATCGGCTGTTAAAAATAATACATAATTATCTTTACCAATATTCGTATTTAAGTAATTCAATAACTCCTCCAAATCTTTATCTAAGCGTAAATACACATCTTCAATCTCTACACTACGAGGCCCATACGAATGACCAACATAATCTGTTGACGAAAAACTCACGCATAACATATCGGTTTGTTTGCCTTTACCTAATTGTTCTGCCTTAATACAAGCAATAGCTATATCTTTGGTAATCGTATTACCGAAAGGAGTAGCTTTAAGAATTTCATAGTTGCTTTTATCTAATTGCTTTTTGTATTCGTAAGGAAAAATAGCGGTGTCCTTTTTATTGGGCGCTTGCTCATAATTATTATTATCCGCTATACTCTCTGTGTAATTAGCAATTGGATACAAGGTATTCCAGCCACCAGATAAATATTGTTTGGGCAATTGTAAATTATTGAATTCATTTAACCAAGTTGGTAATTGATTCATATAATGTGAACTGGAAATAAACTTTCCATTACTACCATCAAACCAAAAGGCACCATTAGCGCTATGCCCTGCCGGTAATATCGAACTTCTATCTTTTAAAGAAACAGCAAATACTTTGGATTGCTGACTAGTTGCTAATTTCAACTCATCGCCTATAGTAGTTACTAATAAATTTTTAGGCGACATTAATCCAGCCTTGCTTTCTGTACCTATCGATTTTACTGATTTATCATCCGTGCAATACGTCATCTTGCTCGAATCCTTTACCCACCAATCATTGGCAATGATACCATGCGTAGCTGGGCTTGTGCCTGTATATATACTTGCATGACCAGGGCCAGTGTAAGTTGGCACATAATTAAAATGTGCATTTTTATAAAAATAACCATCGGTAATTATTTTTTTAAATCCGCCATTACCGAACTTATTCCAATAACGGTAAATATAATCGTGACGCATTTGATCAACCACAATACCAATTACCAACTTTGGTTGTGTGAGTTCTGAAATACCTGCTGTTGGCTTTATTTGAGCCATCATTGCATTTGTAATAAAAAGGAAGAGTATTATTTTTTTCATTTTAAAGATGGATTACGTGATGAAGATAAAACCTATTAAGGGTTTATTTTTTTTAATTTTTATCTAATGTTTCGAACACTGAGTTATTGCTCACAAATTCAGGAACGATGTCTTTCATTTTAGCAACGATGCGTTTATTATCTTGTGAATTAAAAAGTGCTATTAATTCGTTAATGAATTGCGTTACCTCAGCAAATTCATACTCGCGTACTTTACCTACGAGTATTTGCTTATGATGCGTTGGTAGCGTGTTTTCAGAGCTTGCTAATAATTCTTCGTATAATTTTTCGCCGGGACGTAAGCCTGTGTAAATAATTTTAATATCTGTGTTTTCTTTTAGTCCAGAAAGCTTAATCATATTCCTTGCTAAATCAACAATCTTCACAGACTTACCCATATCAAATACAAAAATCTCACCTCCTTTACCCATACAACCAGCTTCTAATACGAGTTGACAAGCCTCTGGAATAGTCATAAAAAAACGTGTGATATCGGGGTGCGTAATGGTTATTGGTCCGCCCTGCTCTATTTGTTTTTTAAAACGAGGAATGACCGAACCATTAGAACCTAATACATTTCCAAAACGAGTGGTGATAAATTTGGTTTGTGACCTTTCACCTAAACTCTGTGTATAAATTTCGGCGATGCGTTTAGAAGCACCCATCACATTTGTTGGGTTAACAGCCTTGTCGGTGGAGATCATCACAAATTTCTCGACATTATTTTCAACGGCTAAGTCAGCCACGGTTTTAGTTCCTAAAATATTAGTGAGTATGGATTCTGATGGGTTATTTTCCATCATAGGCACATGCTTGTATGCTGCCGCATGAAAAACAATTTGTGGTTTAAATGTTTTAAATACATTTTGTAAACGCTCTTTATTTCTCACATCACCAATAACCACTTCATGTTTAAATGAAAACGATTTCTCATTAAATTCCAATTCAAGCTCGTGTAGCGGACTTTCTGCTTGATCTAATAACACTAACATTTGAGGATCAAATTTAGCGCATTGCCTTGCTAATTCACTACCGATAGATCCAGCGGCTCCAGTAATTAAAATAACTTTATTATTTAACTGCTCATTAATTAAACCACTATCTAATTTAATAGGTTCGCGCTCTAGTAGTTCTTCAATATTTATGCTTTTAATTTGATTAAAACTTAACTCACCATTAATCCATTTAGCTATTGGCGGCACATTAAGTACGCGTACACCATACTGCAAGCATTCATCAATAATATTGTTTTTCTTTTTAGGCGGTAAGTTTTGTATGCTTAAAATAACGGACTCAACTTGATTATCATTTATTAAACTTTGTAATTTAGTTGATGGAAAAATAAATACGCCTTCTAAACTACGCCCTTCTTTTTTTATATCATCATCAATAAAACCAACTACTTTATATCGTACAGCCGCATCACGATCTAAGGTACGCTTGGTAATGATTCCACTTTCTCCAGCACCATAAATAATAACATGTGTTTTTTCTTTTTCAGGATTTTTATTTTCAAAGTAAATAGCCTTTATTGCTAAACGAGAACTGATCATTATAAACACAGTAACAAGTCCATCAATAATTATGACTGAATGAGGGATTAAGTAATAACCCAAAATAATTTGACGAGTAATGATATTTATAATAAATAATATAAAACTACTCATCATTACAATTAAAAAAATACGAGTTGAATCTTTTGCGCCCGTGTATCTTACAACTCCTTTATATGTTTTTGAAAGAAAGAAAAAAATAAGACGAACAGACAATACTACAGTGTATATAATAGGAAAATTAGCTAATTCGTTTTGTGGTATTGATTTGAAGTTGAACCTTAAAAAGAAAGCAAGGGTTAATGAAAAAGCACAAATAATAAGGTCTATTACTAAAATTGACCACCGAGGTAAATTATACTTCCAAAAATAGTCTAGAATTTTGTGCATCACCGTAAAAATACGATTTTATACCGTTTTTACATATTGATTGGTTCACTATTTTTTAACCAAACTATTTAATCTTTTTTAAAGATGTTTTTAATTCGATCTTTCAATTGCAGCACTTTATCAATGTTTTCAGAAATTGCTGGGATTGTCATTTCAGTAATTTGTGCATCACTTAACGATTTTAAAGACTCTGGATAAAACACTACAAAACTCGTTGATTCATTATTTTTACTCAATGTTTTTGGCATATTATCAATATGATAATCGAACGAAACAGTTTGCTTACGGCTACTTAAAAAAATGTATAAATCATCTCCTTTTACATGATCTAAAATATCGCTACCATCAAAACTATCCACAATTAAGTAGTTATAAAACTCCCTCTTTTTATCTTTAATCAAAGCAGTAAATGCATTAATTGTTTTTTGTTGGCCGTAAACCTTAGTACTATTGCCCAATTGCTTAAGAATAGCATTTATCTTACGAACTACTAAATTAAATCCGCTTTCTAACTCGGCATTTGGAGATAATAATAAAATAACCTGCCTGTAAGAGTTGAGTGGCTGAATAACTTTAGAAATAATAATAGATTGTTTCGTTTTAACTAATAAATTATCAGCAATACTACCAAAAATTAAATTACTAGTGCCTTGCTGTGCTTTCCAACTAATTAAAACATCCGATATACTATATGCCTTAGCTGTACGTGCAATGCCATCTACTATACTTAAATCCACTTTTTTAAGCACTTCAACGCGCTTATCTCCTGATGATATTTGTTCTACTACACCTTCAATCACTTTTTTAACCACATTTATACGCTCATCAGCATCCGCATTTTCTTCAACAATTGACAAAGGATAAATGGGTTCATTAGAAGCGTCGTCTTTAATTATAAGTGCTAAATCTATCAAACGAGCAATATTTTCGGGGTTACTAACAGGTATTAAGATACGCTCGGTCCTATCAATTATTTTTTTGGAAGATTCTTTTTCCGACATCGCAATTTTTCGAGAAGCTCTTTCAGTAACAAAGGAACTTACCATGCAGGTTATTAAAATTAAGATAATAGTACCATTAATTACATTCTGATCAAACAGTCCAATATCGTAACCTACCTTAATTACGGCCAAGGTAGCTGCTGCATGCGAAGCACTCAAACCAAACATCACCCTGCGCTCGTATTTTGTGTATTTATAAATATAGCCTGTAGCTTGCGCTGCCAACCATTTAGTTACTAAAGCAACTAAACTCAATATACCTGCAAACACAAGGGCATTAGTTCCTTTAAAAAACAAACTAAAATCAACCAACATACCAGCACTAATTAAAAAGAACGGTATAAAAATAGTGTTACCAATAAATATCACGCGATTCATTAAAACCGAATTATGTGGTATAACTCTATTAAGCGCCAATCCCGCTAAAAAAGCACCAATAATTGGCTCTACGCCTGCAAGTTCAGAGAAAAATCCAGAAATAAAAACAACCGCTAATACATAAATATATTGAGAGCTCCCTTGGCCTTCGATGTTTCTAAAAAACCATCGACTCACTTTTGGCAACAAATACAATACTGCAAAACCCAATAAGCTTAATGATAAAAGCAATCGAATCCAAAACATAGAGTTAATTTCGCCACCTACAATATTGGTAATAACGCCCAACAATATTAAAACTGCGCTATCAGTTATAATAGTACCACCAAAAGAAACTTGTACAGCCCTATTCTTAACAATACCCATATTACTTACTATAGGATAACTTAAAAGCGTATGCGTAGAAAACATACTTGCTAATAAAAGTGATGGCCATAGCGTGTAATGAAATACATAAACACACACTAAATAACCAATAGTTATAGGGATAAAAAACGTGAGTGCTCCAAAAACAACGCTCTTACTTCGGTTTTGCTTATACTCTTGCATATCAATTTCGAGACCAGCCAAAAACATAATATATAACAAGCCTGTTTTACTAAAAAGCTCGAAAGAAGTTGATTTTTCAATAATATGCAAGGTATTAGGCCCTATAATAACACCAGCTATAATTAATCCAATAATGCCCGGAATACGAAAGCGTTTTAAAATTAAGGGGGCAAACAAAATAATGAGCAAGGTTAGTGCTAAAATAAGCACAGGATTTTTTACAGGCAGATAGTGACTAAAAAAATCATGAAAGGCTTGTAAATTATTGCCAAACAATTGCATAAATAAGGGTTTATACAAAAGTATCACTTTTAGTGAGATAACACCTAAAAAAAATCCCCGCCAATTTACTTAGCGAGGATTTTATTATTGGGGCTCATTTAATTACTTAAAGTACAATAGTTGATTTTACCTGACTATAGGCACTTTTGCCAGTTTTGCTAATACTATAGTATCTTACAAAAACGGTAGAGCCTGGTGTTTGATTAGATAAAGTTACCTTTGTTAAACTTGACGACGTCAATTCTAACCACGCAGTGCCATCGGCACTATACTCATACACAAACGCTTTTTCGTTGGCTTGACGGGGTACGCGAACTTGTATGCTACCATTTCCCAACAAATCTATGGTTAAGGATGTTACACCATTTGCGCCACCAACAGCTGCTACTTGCAAACCAGCAGCTGTAATAATAGTAGATGCATTAGTCCCATTATTATTTGCTACAAATTCGACATGAGATTTAATGAAATTAAAAGCGTTTACTAAAATACGCTCTTGCTCGCGCATAAACGACGTGTCGGCAGAAGTTCCATTACTTGCAGCCACGGTTGCACTATGTAAGTTAGTAATAATAGTTTGGATAGATGGATAAGAAATAGGCATTCCACTTGCAGGAAAATAACTACTACTTTGCATCGCATCTTTAATGCTTTGTCCTTTTATCACTTTATCTGTTGATGATAAATTACTAAGTCCTAAGACTGATTTAACTAGAGTGTTCATAATACGATTATTTTAAATGATTAATAATTAGCTTGATTGTTTAAAACTTTAAGTTCCATTATTTTTATTCCTCTAAATGTGTCATCATGTATCCTCCTTTTTTTATGTGTTTATCAATAATTATACTAAGGTTAACAAATTGTATTTATGTATCAATACGTGTATACTTTATATATATTGTTTTGTATTTGCAAACAAATGTTAAAGCTAAATGCTTTGTATTATATACTATAATGCTAGACATAGAGTGGAGTGACTCTAAATAGTTGTTAAGGAATGTTAAACGTTA
>JANXRU010000426.1 GCA_025356715.1 Bacteroidota bacterium | reverse complement strand
CTATTAGGAAGGGTAGGGGCAAAAAATTATATGGATGGTAATTAATAAAATAATACAATATGGATAAAAACATCAATAAGTCTAGTTTGCTTTTTAAATGGTTAATCAAAGAACGGACAATCATTTATAAAATATATTTTTTATCAATTTTACAGGGCTTGATGTATTTGGCTATTCCTTTGGGAATACAAGGAATCATTACTTATATTATGGCAGGCAGTTTTTCCGCTTCTTTAATAGTATTGATAGCCATTACTATTATTGTTACTGCTTTTATTGGTTTTTTTCAATTGTGGCAGATGCGTATTAATGAAACACTTAACCAAAAGGTATTTGGTGATATGGTATCAAGAGTGAATAATTTCTTAGAGAAAAAAGAACCTTCTTCTGAAACTATTTATAGTTTAAATAAGTTTTTTGAAGTAATTACGCTTCAGAAAGGGATTAGTAAAATTTTATTGGATTTTTCTTTTTCCATTATAAGCCTCGTGTTTGGTTTGTTAATACTACCTATATATAGCTCTTGGTTTTTAATTTTTACCATATTATTAGGCTCGGTATTTTATTTTATTATTCGGTATTATGGTAAGAAAGGGATAGAAACAAATATAGAAGCGTCTAATAAAAAATATGCCTTATTTGATTATTTGCAAAAGAGTTCTTTTGAAAAGCAAAATCAAGGGATAACAGCAGGAACGGAAATTAATCTCCATCATTTTTTTACGAATCGTAGTAAGCATTTTCATGTGCTCGAATCACAATTTAAAGGCATTATTATTTTTAAAATTTTATTTGTAGGGATATTACTTTTTTTTGGGGCTTATCTTGTGCAGATAGGCGAATTGAACATTGGGCAGTTTGTAGCCTCTGAAATCATTATTTTTTTAGTGATTAATTCAGTTGAAAAATTGGTTGATAGTTTAAATACTTGGTATGATATTGTAACCGCGCTGTATAAGATTGAAGGAATATTTGGTGAGCAAACCGATTTTTCGATGCTTGCTGAAAAAACAAAAAATCTTGATAGCACAAAGAACATCTATTCTAGGCCTTATTCCAAAGTAGTAAAATATGCCATTTTCACGATGTTTTTCACGGGCTTTGTTATATTACTGATGCCATGGACTCAAAGTGTGGACTCGAATGGGAAGGTAACGACTCTTAATCCTGAAAACAGGCCTCAAACCATTACATCACGTATTGCAGGTCGGGTAGAAAAATGGTATATCCGTGAAGGCGATTATGTGAATAAGAATGATACCATCGCTTTTATTTCAGAAATTAAAGAAGAGTACGTTGACCCACAATTAATAGGCCGATCAGAATCTATTATTAAAGCAAAAGAAACAACCATTAAATCTTACGAGGATAAAATAACAGCTGTAGATTCTCAAATAGATGCTTTAAATAAATCGTTGCTTTTGAAGATGGAACAAGGGCGTAATAAAATTATTCAGGCTAAAATAAAAATAGCAACCGATAGTATGGAAGCAAGTTCTTCCAACGTTAATTACAAAGTAGCTGAAGAACAATTGAAACGTTATGAAGAATTAATGAGCAAAGGAGTAATTTCGAAAACGGATTTGGAGAATAGGCGCGTGAAGGTGCAAGATGCCTTATCTAAGAAAACATCAGCCGATAATAAATTCATATCAACTAAAAATGATTTTTTAAATGCTGAAATAGAATTGAATTCTATTAAACAAGATTATCAAGAGAAGTTAATGAAAACGGAATCTGATAAATTTTCTGCACTTTCATTGTTGTATGATGGTGAAGGGTCGCTTACCAAATTGCAAAATCAATTAGCAAATTATACCATGCGCCAGGGGTTTTATTATGTATTGGCGCCTCAGGACGGTTATATTGCTAAAACAGATGTGCAAGGTATTGGTGAGATTATAAAAGAAGGCGCTGCTTTATGTAATATAGTGCCTAAGCAAAATGAGCAAGCCGTAGAGTTATATATAGCACCCGTTGATTTGCCGTTGATACAGAAAGGACAAAAAGTACAATTGCAGTTTGATGGTTGGCCGGCTTTTGTTTTTTCTGGTTGGCCAGGCGTTAGTTATGGAACTTATACTGCAGAAATTGTAGCCTATGATAAAGTCCTTTCCGATAACGGAAAGTTTAGAGTATTAGCAAAAAATGTTGGGCAGAAATGGCCTGATGCCATTCAAATTGGTGGAGGCGTTAAAGGATTTGCTTTGTTAAAAAATGTACCACTCTTTTATGAACTGTGGCGAATTGTTAACGGCTTTCCTCCCGAATTTTATGAAACAACCAGCAATGCTAAAACAACTAGTAAAAAGAAATAATATGAAAAACCTTTTTGTATGTTATTTCCTGATGGTTGCTTTTGTAGTTGATTCTCAAAATGCATTATTACCTAGTTATAACGAATTTATATCGAATGTTTTACAAAATAATCCTTTAAGTAAACGGGCAGGTAACGAAAAAAAATATGCTGATTTGCAATTAAAAGCAGCTCGTGGAAATTATGATCCAGTGATAAGTGGAAGCTATGATCAAAAACAGTTTGATGGGAAGAATTATTATACAACCCTTAATAGCGAAATTAAACAACCTATTTTTACATCGCAATACTTGAAATTAGGTTACGACTATGGCATTGGAAACTATGTGAGCCCTGAGTTAAGTACCTCTTCGCAAGGCTTACCTTATATGGGTATTGAGGTGGGTGTTTTGCAAGGCCTTATGATTGATAAACGCCGAGCAGAAATTTTAAAGTCAAGAGAGTACGTTAATTATTATACAGCTGAGCAACAAATACAGCTTAATAATTTATTGTTTGAATCGTCGCAACGTTATTTCGAATGGTTATTTAGTGCAAAACAAATAGCTCTTAATAATTATTTTATGGATGCTGCTCGTAAACGCTTACAAGGCATTGAAGCTCTTTCAAACATTGGCGAAAGAGCATCTGTGGATACGGTAGAAGCGGCTATTTTTTATCAAACCCGTTTATTGGATTTACAGAATTCGCAGATGGATAATTTAAAAAGCACCAATGAACTATCTACTTTTATTTGGCAAAACAATACTCCTGCATCTTTAACCAGTTCTTTTATGGCAACCGATAGTTTAGATACATATTATAGCAAGGCAAAATCGGTATTAACGGAGAATCTTAATTTGTTAAGTATACAAAATCCTATATTATCTAAATATACGGCCTTGCAAAATGTATTGGATGTTGATGTCAGATTAAAAAAAGAAATGATTAAGCCAGTACTCAATGTGAAATACAATTTCCTAACAAATAGTAATGTGACTAATAGCGCGGTGTTTTCAAGTAATAATTACAAATGGGGACTTAACATGGCCTTTCCTTTATTGTTAAGAAATCCAAGGAACGAATATAAAATGGCTCAGTTAGTATCTCAAAACAATAATTTGGAGTTATTAAATAAAACGAATGAACTAAGCTTTAAGGTAAATGCACTTCAAAAAACCATATCCATTTTGGCACAACAGCTTTTAAATGCGGAGCGTTCGGTAAGTTACGGTAAACAATTAGTGGAAGCCGAAAAATTGAAATTTGATAATGGCGAAAGCTCTGTGTTTATGATTAATACGCGCGAAAATAAATTATTGGAGTCGGAATTAAAATTAGCAGAGTATAAATTAAAGTTTATTAAATCTGTGTTACATATCATTTATTTAAGTGGAAACCTAAATTATAAGTTATGATCTTATTGTAAAATTTGTTGTTTTCATCTTTCGCAATTTTAAAGTTAATAATTTTATTTTTTAAATTGGCCCAAGATTAGATAAGCTTGAAGTTACACATAACGATTTGCGGTTTGGAGAAGGTGGCTATTGTGCAGTTGCAGTGTGTGTTGACAAACCGCTTTTGTCAAACCGATGTTAGCGGTTCTGGCTTGTTATCCAGTCATTGTATGTCATTTCAAATTTAATTTCCTTTGTTCCGTGTTTTCCAACCTCTGTCCATCCTGCTTTTTTGTAAAACTGTTCGGCTCGTGTATTAAAGGCAGTTCCTAACCAAACTTTTTCTTTTGTTTGTGTAAAATACCAGTCCAACATTGTGTTGTGTAATAGCTGTCCAATACCTCTTCTTTCAAATTTAGGGTCTAAAAATAACGCCCAAATGTTATTTTCTTTCAAATCAGTAATTGCAAAACCTACAATTTGTTTGTCAATTTCACACACCCAACCTTTTCCTCTCATTGTAATAAAGTTTTCGCAATCTTCGTCTGTCACCAAATTTGGATTTGATAAAGTGTTTTCGGTTACGGAATTTCTTACTATTTGAATTTGTTTTATGTCGTCAATTTTAGCTTCTCTAATAATCATATTTCATTTCGTTCTATTTTTTTCTGGCAATGGGTTATTCTTAAATTGTCATAGTTTGTTGTCGTTGTGTCGCTATAGTCTTACCACTAAAGGCTTCGCGCTTTATTTCAGGTTGGGTTTTGAAACTTTGTCTACCGAAATGCTACTAACAAAGATAACTGCTTATTGGACATTTGCAAAGCGAAAATAATGTCTTTCGCGAAGCGGCATTTATTGCAAATGCTTTGATGCCTGCCAAACTGTTGCGTGTGTTAGCACTTGTAGCTTCTTCACTGTTTTATAGTCAAACCAGTTTTGTAAGACTATAAGGTAATACTATTTTCGTTTTCTCGTAATTTTTTTTGCAGGGTTTTGTTTGACGTGAAAAATTGCCGAAATAATAATTTGCTTTCCAAAAACCTCATAATTAATAACGAATGGAAAACGCTTCATAACAGCTTCATGAATATGTGCAAATTTGATAGGAAAGATTAATGGATTGTCTTTTATCAATTCAAGTAAGTTAACGACTTCCTCTTCGAATTCAAAACCTAAACCAGAAACTTTTTCGTTATAGAATAAACAAGCATCTTCAAGCTCGGATACAGCTCGTTCAAGAATAATTAATTTATTTGAAGCCATTTTATTCAGATAATTTATTCTTTATTCTTTTTCGCACTTCCGCTAAAGAATATCCTTTCATTTTACCTGCTTTGTATTGTGCCAATCTTTTAAGGACCTCTTTTTGCTGTTCATTTGTCAATAAACTTGCATTGCCTTGACGATAAACTTCTAGTAATTTATAAATAACTTCCAATACGTTGTTGTCTGCCTCGTCGATATATTTATGGACTTTAGTCCGAATGGCTGTTGTTGTCATACTATATTCTGAATTGTTGCTTAAAGATAAAAAATAATAATTTGGTGTCCAAATTTGTCAGTAATTTGTTTTACATGAAAAATATTTCTTGGAAGTTACTGTCTCTAGCTATTAGTGCGAACGTTTTCGGGCTAAGCAACGGTTTGATTTGAAACTGTGTCTTGCCGAAAAACTACTAACGAAGATACTAAGTTCGTGGACTTTTGCAAAGCGAAAATAAATGACTTTCCCGAAGGGGGGGGGCTTTGTTTGTAAAAGCTTTGATGTCCGCCCGCATTAGGAAAATTTGCTGTTATGGCTTCTTAGCTTTACTTTTCATTTAGTTTAAACCCAGCTTTCGTGCCTACCGATAAAAGATAATTAGAATTTACTCAAAAAATTCTTTTTTATTATTTTCTTTTTTCCTTGACGAAATAAGAAACAGGGGAAATATGTTAACGCACATTTAAGCCAGCATATATATTGACATCAAAAACAAACGCC
>JANXRU010000415.1 GCA_025356715.1 Bacteroidota bacterium | reverse complement strand
GATAAACCATTAACTTCTGCTGATGGGAAAGAAGTAAAAGTGGGAATCGTGAAATGGGTAGTAGATATTTACGATGCTAGTTCGATGGATGTGTTAGAAAAATACGATGCGGTTGACCAAGCAGGACAAACCGTTGGTATTGCTACTATTTTAACGATGGTTAAATTAAAGAATCAGAATGAGTAAATACGAATGAGTAAAAATTGTTGGATTATATTTTTCATACTGAGTATTTACTCCCAAGGTTTTTCTCAAACGGCCGATACTGCGATGTTACGTCAGTTGTATTTAAAAGCTCGCGAAGGGGCAAAATATCAATCGGATAGTTCTATAAAACAATATGAAAGAATTATTGAGTTGACAAAAAAACAGCCTGATTTTAGTATTGTTGCCTATACCTATTCATCATACTCAGAATTGCTATTCGCAAGAGATAATGATTTAGCAAAGCGATTGAAACTCCGTTTAAAATCAGCGACTATTTTTAGAGCCATTGGGGATAGTCTTAACTACTACTATCAGTACCAGGCTGTTTCCATTATATTGGCCAATTTAGGGAGAACTAAAGACGCGTTAAATTATTCAAGAGAGGCATTTGTCTATGCTCAAAACAAAAAAGTCTGGCGTATGCTTGTTTCGTCGGCTGTTAGTATTTCGGATTATTATTGTATGAGTCAAAAAGCAGATTCGGCAATTTATATTTTGGAATATGCAAAGAAAAATCTACCAAACTCTATTTCTCCAAACGATTTAGGAACCCTTTATCAAAATTTAGGAAACGCTTATTTTAATTTGGGCGACGAAACTACAAAACCAGAGTATTACATAAAATCTATCGAAAATAGTAAGAAAGCGATTGAAATTTATATTCATCTGGAACATGAAGAAGACAGCAAAGCCTATCTCTATGGTTTGATCGGAGCATCAAATATGAAATTAGGAGATTATAAAGCAGCCGAAAAAAACTACATAGACGCTATATCTTATTTTGAGTTGAACAAGGCTCTGGTTGACTTAGAGCCTATTTATTTTGAACTCGTTCAATTATATATAAAAACCGGAGACAAATATAATGCAACTACTTACCTAAAAAAACATGATAGTATTTCCAAAGTTATTTTTAATAATAATAATATAGAATCTGTAAGTGAAATGGAAACTAAATATCAAACAGAAAAAAAGGAAACCGAAAACAAATTACTTCAAGCGCAAAACGATCTTTCGGGAAAAGCGATAAAGCAGCAAAAACTAATTTCTTATTTTATTATAAGTGGTCTTTTGATCGTTTCTTGTTTGGCCTTTTTCATTTTTAGAGGATTAAAAAAACAACGGCATGCCAATCATATTATTTCCGAACAAAAATTAATTGTTGAACACCAAAAAGAATTGGTTGAAGAAAAGCACAAAGAAATTACAGATAGTATTAATTATGCTGAACGAATACAACGAAGTTTTTTGGCTAGTAAAGAATTATTACAAGAAAACTTGAAAGATTACTTTGTATTCTTTCAACCTAAAGATGTAGTAAGTGGGGATTTTTATTGGGCCTCCTCTGCTTCGGCGACCAATGGCAATAAAGATTTATTTTATTTAACTACAGCAGATAGTACAGGACATGGTGTGCCAGGCGCTATTATGAGTTTGTTGAATATTACAAGTCTTGAATCTGCTATTAATGATGGGCATATTGCTCCAGCTGATATATTAAATTCAACACGAAAAACAATCATTGAGCGTTTAAAAAAAGATGGAAGTGCAGAAGGTGGAAAAGATGGAATGGATTGTAGTTTAATTTGTTTTGATTTTGCAAATAATGTATTCACTTATTCAGCAGCTAATAACCCTGTTTGGGTTGTAAGACAAAATCAATTGATTGAATTAGCTCCTGATAAAATGCCAGTTGGTAAGCATGATAAAGATCAATTATCTTTTACCCAACACGAATTTCAATTACAAAAAGGAGATACAGTTTATGCCTTAACAGACGGATTAGCTGATCAATTTGGCGGGCCAAATGGCAAAAAATATAAGTATAAACAGTTAAAAGAATTATTGACTTCTATCGCAATATTACCAACCGAAATTCAAAAAGAAAAATTAAAAGAATCTTTTGTTAATTGGAAAGGAAATTTAGAACAAGTTGATGATATATTAATTATAGGGATAAAACTACCTCAATGCTAATGAAGAAACAACAACTTTTGCATAAACTAATTTTACTGCTTTTAATTGGAGCTACATTAAATCTTTTTTCACAAGTAGACTCTCTAAAACTTCGATTAAAGCTTACTAAAACAGATACTGGAAAAATAAATATATACAATGCATTAGCAAGCAAGCTCCTACACGAAAATGTATCAGAAGCTTTCTCTTTCGCTTTTAAAAGTATTTCTCTTTCAAAAAGAGTAAATTACGAAAAAGGGCTTGCAGAATCGTATTTTGTTATTGGTAATTTACACAGCTTTAATTCTACTGACTCATCATCCTATTATTTATTAAAAGCAGTAGAATTAAAAGCAAAACTTAAAGATATAAGGGGTGTTGCAGCTATTTATACAAGTATTGGAACAGTCTACGATAAATTTGGAGATTCTCAAATGTCGTTATATTATTATTTGAAAAGTTTAAAATTATTTGATTCTCTCCATGTTGAAAAAGGAATAGCGGGTGCTTCATTAGGAGCCGGAAATGTGTTTATAAAAATTAAAGACTTTAAAAAAGCTATTGAATATTATCAAAAATCAATTGATAATTACCGCAAAATTAATAGTCCTTATTTATCATGGGCCATTAATAATTTAGCTAATGTATATGATAAGATTAATGATAATCAAAAAGCTAGAGAATTATACGAAGAGTCTTTGAAGTTAAAATTAGAGGCTAATGACTATTATGGCGCTGTTTTTTCTATTGATAATATTGGATTAATTCTTTCTAAACAGGAAAAATATAAGGAAGCGTTAATCTATTTTTATAGGGCATTAAAAATAAATAGAGAAAAAAAATTAGAAAAAGAAACATTTGCTAACTCTTATAAAAACATAACTAATGTATTAATAGCTGTTGGTAATTACAAAGACGCTAAATTGTATTTAGATTCTTTAGAAAAAATTATTAATGAATTAAATATGGCGGAATTGAAATTAGACCTTGTGAGTTTGAAAAGTGAATATTACGAAGCAACTCAAGATTATAAACATGCTTTGTTATACAAAAACAAATATATTATTTTAAAAGATTCATTTTTAACAAATGATATGCATAAACAGGTAGCCGAAGCAGATGCGAAATATAAAACAGAAAAAAAAGATAAAGAAAACCAATTACTAAATGCACAAAATCAATTATCGTCAGAAACAATAAAACAACAAAAAATTATTTCATATTTTATCATAACGGGACTTATATTAGCGCTATTTTTAGCATTTTTTATTTTTAAAGGGTTGAAAAATCAACGAAAAGCAAATCTTATTATTTTTGAACAAAAAATTATTGTAGAAGAAAAACACAAAGAAATTACCGATAGTATTAACTATGCCGAACGTATACAGCGTGCTTTACTGGCAAGTAAAAAAATGTTGGATGATAATCTCGGTAATTATTTCATATTATTTAAACCAAAGGATATAGTGAGCGGAGATTTTTATTGGGCTACAAAATTAAATAATGGAAGTTTTGGTTTAGTAACTGCAGATAGTACGGGTCATGGTGTGCCAGGAGCTATTATGAGTATTGTAAATATAGCTAGTTTAAAAGAAGCTGTTGTGCAAGGCATTCAAAGTCCTGATTTAATTTTAAATGAAGCTCGTCGTTTAATTATTGAAAATTTAAAAAACGATGGGAGTCATGATGGCGGAAAAGATGGTATGGATGCGAGCTTGTTAAGCTTTGATTTCGAAAACAATGTTTTGACTTGCGCTTGCGCCAATAACCCCGTTTGGATTATTCGTGAAAAACAATTAATAGAAATTAAGCCAGATCGTATGCCAATTGGCAAACACGATAAAGATAATACACCTTTTACATTACATACAATAGATCTTCAGCAGGGAGATATTATTTATACATTAACGGATGGTTTTCCAGATCAGTTTGGAGGAGTAAGTGGTAAGAAATTTAAATCAAAACGATTACAAGAACTATTAATGTCAATTGTAAATGAACCAATGGAAGCGCAAAAACAAAAATTGAGTTTAGCTTTTGATGAATGGAAAGGCGATTTGGAACAAGTGGACGACGTTTGTATTATAGGGATTAAATTATAAATTGTATATTTATATAAATAGAATTTAGTATACAATATTTTTTTCTAGTGTGTCTTTATGAAAAATTTTATTATTTCAATATGCGTTTTTATGTTTTGGCAAGCTTCCTATGCTCAAAATTATAGTTTAGATTCTATTCTAAAGGAAGTTCAAAAAAACAATATTAATAAAGCTCTTGCTGACAAAGCAATGTCACTTTCTTATGATAAAATTGTAAATAATTTAAATATCTGCTTATTTATTTTCGAAAATATAGATAACAAAAACATTTACATTAAACACCCTCTTAAGCTAGGAGAATTAAAAGAAGATTTGGCTTTGGTATATTATTTAAAAGGAGATTATACAAAGTCATCTAATATGCGTTTAGAGGCAATTTCTATTTTTGATAAATTAGGAGAGAAACGAATGAAAGCTAAAGCAATGGGCGCTTTAGCTTATGAAAGTAAGAAAAGAAATCTGAAATCATCATTTGAATTATTAGCTGAAGCCATTCAGATTTTAAAGACATTAAATGCGCCAAATGATTTATCATCAGCAATTGATAATTATGGCGTTTTGTTTGAAATGAACAACGATCTTGATTCTGCTATGTTTTATTATAACATGGCATTGAAAATTAAAATCAGTCTAAAAGACAGTGTTGGTATTCCATATTCTTTAAATAATATAGCTGGAATTTATTTTATAAAAAAAAATATAGGCGAAGGTTTAAAATTTATTAATCATTCTAATGAAATTAGAGAAAAATTGGGCGATTATCTCGGAATGGCATTTAATGAATACTCATTAGGAGAACTATATTTTTCAAATAAAGAAATTGAGCTTGCCGAAATGCATTTTCGTAAATCAATTTTTTTCTCAAAAAAAACATCTTATCCTGATTTATTAGGCAAAAATTTTAAATTTCTTTCTTCTATATTAGCAAATAAAAATAAATATGATTCCGCATATTTCTATTTTAATTCTTTTTTTATGATTCATGATAGTTTGTATAATTCAACTAATCAAAAACAATTGCTCGAAATGGAAACGTTATACGAGACAGAGAAAAAATCTTCTCAAATAAAATCATTAGATAATGATAATAAAATAAAAGAAGGTGAATTAGAGAAAAAACAAAATACTCAAAATTTTTTATTTCTAATTATCGTTATGTCTTTATTTGCTGGTATTATTGTATTTAGAGCTTATTTGCAAAAAAATAAAGCAAATAAAATTATCCTAAATCAAAAGGAAATAATAGAACATCAAAAACGTGTCGTTGAAGAACATCAGCGAGAAACAATTGATAGTATTAATTATGCCAAACGTATTCAATATGCTTTATTGGCCAATGATGATATATTAAATAGAAATTTAAAAGAATATTTTGTGTTGTTTAAACCAAAAGACATAGTCAGTGGTGATTTTTATTGGGCCACAGAACACGCTAACAAATTTTATTTGGCAGTTTGTGATTGTACAGGACATGGAGTTCCTGGAGCATTTATGAGTTTATTAAACATAGGGTTTTTAAGTGAAGCTATTAAAGAAAAAAACATAAATCAACCAAATGACATTTTAAATTATGTCAGGAAACGTTTAATTGAAAGCATTGGAAATAATGGACAAGATGGAATGGATGCAATTTTAATATGTATAGATAAATCAACAAATACTATTAGTTATGCTGCTGCCAACAATGAACCTATACTAATTAATAACAATCAAATTATCGAACTTCCTAAAGATAAAATGCCCGTTGGTAAAGGAGAAAAATTAGATTCATTTACAAATCATGTTTTTACAGCAAATACTGGCGATACTTTATATTTATATACCGATGGTTATGCCGACCAATTTGGAGGACCAAAAGGAAAAAAATTTAAATATAAACCATTAAACGAACTATTACTTGCGTCAAGCAATTTAACAACGATGAGCCAAAAAAAAGTTTTAGAAAATAACCTAACTCAGTGGAAGGGAAATTTAGAACAAGTTGATGATATACTTCTCATAGGAATAAAATTAACATGAAACAAAAGATCTTCTATAGTTTTTACGTACTATTTTCCCTAGCATACATTATACGTTGTAGTAAAAACAACTCGAAAAATCGTTTAAATAATATAGATCAAATACAAGTTCATGTATCACCAAAAGCAATACCTTCAGGTAAACCAAACAAAAACCCTATCAATAAATCGTTATTGCAAAACATCCCGCTTACAAAAAGCGTTAAACAAAATTTTAAACTAAAAACAAAAAATGGAATACAACAAATAGACCTGTTGCCTCCCACAAATTATACTCCTACTGGCGGAATAAGTGGAGGATTATCTCACTTTAATACATTAAGCAATGAACAAGGCTTGTCCTTAAGCAGTATTGCCTGCGGATACTTAGACAGACAAGGAAATTTGTGGTTTGGCACATACGGAGGTGGCGTTAATAAATATGATGGTAAAGTATTTACCGTTTTTAATTCGTCACAAGGATTAGCAAATAATTTGGTTTTATGCATTACTGAAGATCAGTTTGGAAATCTTTGGTTTGGAACTCAAGGCGGAGGCGTAAGTAAATATGACGGAAAAACATTTAAAACATTTAATATATTAGATGGTATGGCTGATAACGTTGTATATAGTGTTTTAGAAGATAAAAAAGGAAATTTATGGTTTGGTACAAAAAGTGGCGGCGTGAGTAAATATAGTCCTCCAAACAACATTTATAAAAACACCAAAGAAACAAATACACAAAAAATAAAATTATTTAAAAACTATACTACTTCAGAAGGATTGGCTAGCAATACAATTAGAACAATAGCCGAAGATAAAAAAGGAAATTTATGGTTTGGCACAGAGGGGGAGGGAATAACTAAATACAATGGTATAGAATTTAAAAGCTATAATCAAACTGATGGATTACCTAATAATACTATTTGGTGTTCCAAAGTAGATGATGAAGGAAGTGTTTGGTTTGGTACAAACGGAGGTGGTGTTTGTAAGTACAATGGTAAAACATTTCAAACAATTAATTCTACAAGCGGACTAAGTAACAACATCGTTTGGGCTATTACTGAAGATATTAATAAAAAAATGTGGTTTGCAACTGAGGGCGGCGGCGTTTGCGTATATAACGGATTTATAAATACAGAACATTCTTTTACAACGTATAATACAGAGCATGGATTATCAAATAATGTTGTATTTAGTATTACCGAAGATAACAGGGGTAATTTATGGTTTGGAACTTATGGTGGCGGAGTTTCCCGATTTAATGGCAATGCATTTGTAACATTTAATGCTAAACAGGGATTAGCTAGTAATGTTGTGTTTAGTGTGGCTGAGGATAAACATAAAAACTTATGGTTTGGTTCTTATGGTGGAGGGATTACTAAATATGACGGAAAAACATTTACTAAATATAGTACTTCTCAAGGCCTTGCAAACAATACTGTGTGGGCTATTATTAAAGACAAAAATGAAAATTTATGGTTTGGAACAAATGGTGACGGTGTTACAAAATATGATGGGAAAAGTTTCACCAATTACAATACAAGCAACGGTCTTCCGCATAATACAATAAGATGCATAAAAGAAGACATAAAAGGGAATATTTGGTTTGCTTCAGAGGGCGGTGGAGTTACAAAATTTAATGATACAACTTTCGTCAATTATAAAACAGATCAAGGGCTTCCAAGTAATGTGGTTAGATGTATTCACGAAGATAAAAGTGGAAATATTTGGTTTGGAACAGAAGGAAGTGGTATTGCTAAATTTGATAGTAAATCATTTACAAATATAAACTCCACCAATGGTTTAATAAATAATGTGGTAAGAAGTATAGCCGAAGATCAAGATGGAAATTTATGGTTTGCAACACAAGGCGGTCTGAGTTGCTTAATTCATAAAACGAAAACAGATTCACTTCACTTCGTAAACTTTACAACGGCAAACGGTCTTCCTGATAATTACATAACACAAGTTTATCTATTAAAAAATCAAAAAATTATAGTCGGTACAAATAATGGAATAGCAATTTTTAACCCTGCCTCAACCTTAAAACAAAAAAATAAATTAGTAGAACTAGAGTTATTTACGGTTAATAAAAATTATCCTGTTCGAGATGTTAATGTCGGACAAAACGCCATCTTTCAAGATCACAATGGCATAATATGGATTGGAACGGGCGACGATAAAACCTCTCTTGTAAGGCTTGACTATAATTTAATTCGAAGAGATACAAAAATAACGACTCCCCAACTTCAATCAATCAAAATTAATGAGCAAATAATTGACTGGTATTGTTTAAAAAACAGTATCTCATCAAACATTTTAAATGATAGTATAACTAATGCACAACAACAAATAACAACATACGGAAAATTATTATCAAATAGAGAATTAGATAGTATACAAAAACAATATGATGGAATAAAATTTACATCCATTACTCCATTTTATCAAATACCAGAAAATTTGATATTGCCATACAGTCACAACAGTATAACTATTGAGTTTAATGCATTAGACTTGTCAAAAAATTTTATGATAAATTACCAGTACATATTAGAGGGATATGACAAAAACTGGAGTCCTATATTAAAAAAATCAGAGGCTACATTTGGAAATATAAATGAGGGAGATTACATTTTTAAACTAAAAGCTCAAAGTCCAAATGGTATTTGGAGCGAGCCTATCCTTTTTAAATTTAAAATTTTGCCACCTTTTTACAGAACTATTTGGGCTTATCTATTTTATGCATTAAGCATATTTGTTGTTTTAAAATATATCATTAATTGGAGGCTTTCCGCTTCCAAAAAAAGACAATTAGAATTAGAAAATATCGTAGTAGAGCGAACGGCAGATGTTGTAAAAGAAAAAGAAGTTGCTGAGCGTCAAAAAGAAATTGTTCAAGAAAAACAAAAAGAAATTGTTGATTCAATCAATTATGCAAAGCGTATTCAAGAAGCGCTTCTTTCTCATGGATCCTATATTCAAAAGAATTTGCCACAACATTTCGTCTTATTTAAGCCAAAAGACATAGTAAGTGGGGATTTCTATTGGTCTACTGAACACGAAGACAATTTTTACCTTGGTGTTTGTGATAGTACCGGACACGGTGTTCCGGGTGCATTCATGAGTTTATTAAATGCTGGTTTTTTAAATGAAGCTATTAAGGAGAAAAACATACTACAACCGAACGAAATATTCAATTATGTTCGCGAAAGACTTATAACCTCCATAAGTAATGACGGTCAACAAGACGGAATGGACGGAATACTTATTTGTATAAACAAAAAAACAAATCAAATAACATATTCCGCTGCAAATAATGAGCCTGTTTTGGTATCTAAACAATCCATCATAGAATTATCTAAAGATAAAATGCCTATAGGCAAGGGGGAGAAAAAGGAATCATTTACTTTATATACAATTAATGCCAATTCGGGAGATTCACTATATTTATACACAGATGGTTATGCAGATCAATTTGGCGGACCTAAAGGAAAAAAATTTAAATATAAAGCATTAAACAATATGTTAATTTCTATTTCTCACAAAACTATGATTGAACAATATACGGAATTAGAAAACACATTAGATCAATGGAGGGGTAATCACGAACAGGTTGATGATATTTTGGTAATTGGAATAAGATTAACCATTTAATTTATGAAAAAATTATTATTCTTATTAATAATACTTCCAATATTAAATTCAACTATTGGATTTTCTCAAAGTCGATATATTGATTCGCTAATTAATTATAATAAAACAGCCGTTGAAGACACGCATAAGCTAAGTGTTTTAACTATAATCATTGAATCAATTAGCGACGACGATATTTGGTCAAAATACAATGATGAGCTTGGCCCTGTGGCAAAGAAATTATCATTAAGTACAAATCCAGCTATTAGAAAAAAAGCTAAAAGTCATTATTCTGATTACCTAAATAACAAAGGATATTTACTTAACAACCTGGGTGACATTACCCAAGCCTTAGAATATTTTCATGAAAGTTTAAAAATACAAGCTGAAATTGATGACAAAAAAGGGCAGTCCTATTCACTAAACAATATTGGGTTTATTTATAATAATCAAAAACAATACGACAGAGCCTTATCCTATTATAAAAAAAGCATTGCTCTTCAAATTGAAATTGATGATAAACATGGAGAAGCTTTGTCTTTAAACAACATAGGCAATATTTACGATAAAAATGGTGGTTTAAAAAAATCATTATTTTATTATTTCAAATCATTAAATATTGCCTATGTTGTTTAAAGACAAAGCTTCTCCATGTTTATCATCAATTTCAATTTGAAGAGCAATGCTTTTTTTATAATAG
>JANXRU010000375.1 GCA_025356715.1 Bacteroidota bacterium | reverse complement strand
CAACATTAACTGTAATCGAATTTGTTCCTTGTCCGGAAACAATGGTTATACCTGACGGAACAGTCCACATATATGTAAATCCACTTTGTGCTGGCACCGAATAAACAACACCATTTGTAGAAGCTGTTACACTAAAAGAACCTGAGATGACTGTAGGTGCTTGTAAAATATTAAAAAAGTATGCCGCCCAAAACGACGAATGAAAATTTTCATCAAATGCATAGGTCCCTGTTGTTCCACCTTGTTGATAGCAGGATCCAGGGTCAACAGAAATACCGTGTCCCATCCCACTGATGGTATATGTTTCCACTACCGATTGATTAGACGAATTGTAATAACTGTTTTTAGTAACTAAGCTATTTCCATTAAAATTTGTTTGAACCAAATCAGCTGTTTGATCAGCACCATGCACGTTAGTCCATTGCTTCACTTGCTCAATCACATTATTAGGACTCACCACTAAGTCTGAACTACCCTGAAAAATAGCTACTTTAGGAAAAGTACCCGTAAATGTCGGATTTTGATGTCTGACTGAATCGCCCCAAACAATTGCTGTATGAGTTACAAAGCCATACATTGCACTACTAGCAGTTAATGAGGAGGTTGCTGATTTGAATGGCGCTCCCGCCATCACTGCTCCTTTGGATAATACTTCTGGGTAACAAGCCATCATTACATTAGTCATACATGCTCCTGCGGATAAGCCTGTCACATATATTCTACTAGCATCAATGCTATAATGTGTTTGCATATAATCTATCATTTGTTTGATAGAAAGTGCTTCGCCTTGTCCTCTATTTTGATCACCATAGTTGAACCAATTGAAACAGGTACTGCTATTATTGGCTGCCACTTGTTCGGGATATACCGTATAAAACTGGTGTTGATTTGCTAACACATTCCAACCACTTTCGGTAGCATATTGCGAAGCTGTTTGTGTGCAACCGTGCATAACCACTACTAATGGTGCATTAGCAGGCAAAGCTGTTGGCGCATAAGAATACATATTTAAATTTCCTGGGTTAGTTCCAAAACTTGCAACAGGCGTCCAGCCAGTTTGTGCAACTAAATTCCATCCCAACAAACAACTTATAATTATTAAATAACGCATCTTACTTTAATAAACCAAATTGCTTTAAATGATGATTAGCGTGTTTATATAAAATATGCAACCATTCTTGATAATTAAATTCGCCAAAAAAGGGATTTAAATGTGTAGCAGTAGGGTTTGCTTTATAGTAGTCTAAAAACACTGTGATTTCTTTTTCTAATTCGGTAATCGCTTCTGCTATCGAATGATTTCTCAGTGGAGCAGGCGTTTCGCTCATTAAACTATTTTTCGTGTTTTCCTTAAAAAGTGCTTCACTTAAAGCAAAGGCTCTCACTTTAGGCAATATAGCTTCTGGGGTTTGTAAGGTTTCTTTTATTCTGCCATAAGCAATACCAATAGAATCCGTCATGTGTTCTACCATTCCTTGCGGACCTAATACTCCCCATAAACCACTTTGGTCGTTTGATAATTGCTTTAATATAGGTATGTATTCCGTTTTAAAAAATTCTTCTTGTGCGTTCATATACAAATGTATGATTTTTAGCCATTTTTAAAGGGCTTTGACCTGTTTTTTATTAAGAAATTGTTAATGAATTTTATTTCTATTTCTTATATCCCCTTAAACTACCGTTCATATAATTTGTTACTCAGTAAAACATAAACAGTTTATCTTTAAACTTCAAATAATTAATCAATGAAATCAACATTACTAATACTATTAATTGGCTTTACCTTAACGATTAATGCTCAAATGCCTGGCATAGGTGGCATGAATATGAAAGGCATGAAAGACCCTAAAATGGGGCGAGTATACGGAAAGGTACTTGATGCTAAAACAAATGCACCTGTCGAATTTGCGTCTATACAAGTTTTATGGTATAGCAAAGACAGCTTACTTGGTGGCACACTTGTGAAAGCTAATGGTGATTTTGCCGTTGATGGTTTGCCTTCTTTTGGCCAAGTTCGCGTTAAAATTAAATTTATCGGTTATAAAGAATATTTACAAAAAGTATATCTATCTCCGCCAGATAAAGTAGATCAAGATTTAGGAGATATAAAATTAAGTGTTGACGAAAAACAATTAAGCGAAGTCGAAATTACGGCAGAAAAAAGTGCTGTTGTTTTAGCTATTGACAGAAGAATATATAATGTAGAAAAAGATTTATCAGTGAAAGGTGGAACTGCTGTAGATGTTATGAAAAATGTACCTGGCGTTACAGTGGATGCGGATGGTAATGCACAATTACGAAATCAATCGCCTTCTATTTTTGTAGATGGAAGACCTACAACCCTTACACTACAACAAATACCAGCCGACCAAATAGAACGTGTTGAGATTATTACTAATCCTTCCGTAAAATTTGATGCGAGCGCCACGGGAGGAATTTTAAATATTATTATGAAGCGTAATGCAAAACCAGGATATAATGGGATGCTAATGGCTTACGTTGGAACAGGTGATAGATATGGCGGTATGGCTAATTTGAATTTAAAAGGCGGGCCATGGAATGTATCATTAATGTATTCATATAATCAAGGTTTTAATAATAA
>JANXRU010000366.1 GCA_025356715.1 Bacteroidota bacterium | reverse complement strand
AATGATAGCTGTTCCGGTTTCACTAATTCTTATTTTTATATTATTATTTTTTGCTTTTAATTCTGTTAAGCAAGGATTATTAATTTACTCTGCAATTCCTTTATCCGCTATTGGTGGTATTTATTTTTTGGCTTTACGCGGAATGCCTTTTAGTATAAGTGCTGGCGTAGGCTTTATCGCCTTATTTGGAGTAGCTGTATTAAATGGAATTGTTTTAATTGCAGAATTTAATCGTTTAAAACAAGAAGGCATGGAGGATATAGAGCGAATCGTTTTAATGGGAACCAAAGTGCGTCTTCGTCCGGTAATGATGACGGCTTTTGTGGCATCATTAGGTTTTTTGCCAATGGCATTAAGTAATGGAGCTGGAGCAGAAGTTCAAAGGCCTTTAGCCACGGTAGTAATTGGAGGCTTATTAATTGCTACTTTTTTAACCTTATTTGTTTTGCCAATATTGTATATTCTTTTTGAAAAAGGAGTTAAGAATACGCAAAGTAAAATAGTTACAACCGTTTTGCTTATAGTTATAGGCTTATCTGTTAATCAAGCAAATGCTCAAACTCCAATTAATTTGCAAGCAGCAATTGATACAGCTTTAAAAAATAACTTAGTGGTTAAAAATGAAAAACTAAAAATAGATTATCAGAAAAAGTTAATTAAATCCGCAGCTTCTATACCTCAAGCAAATGTTGTTGGGCAATACGGTCAAATAAATAGTTATTATAACGATAATAGTTTTGCTGTTTCGCAATCATTTAATTTTCCAACAGTATATGCAAATCAAAAAAAGGTGTTGACTGAGCAATGGAGAACCTCAGTTTTAAGTAACTCTTTAAAAGAAGCAGATACTAAAAAAGTAGTACGACAGGTATTTTATACCTTTCTTTATTTAAAAGCAAAGGAAAGTTTATTAAATAAAAATGATAGTATTTATGGTGCATTTTTAGATAAAGCAAATTTACGTTTTTCGAAGGGTGAGAGTAATGTTTTAGAAAAAACTACTGCTGAAACTCAGCGAGGATCTATATCTATACAATTAAAACAATTAGAACAAGATATAGAAATTGTTAAACTTCAGTTTAAGCTACTTTTAAATTCTACAACAAATTTTATTCCAAGCGAACCAAATGTAAAAATTGATTATAATATAAGTATGGATAGTAATAGTGTAAATCAACACCCTTACTTGAAAATATTTGAACAAGATAAAAAAATGTCTATACTAAATTCCAAATTAGAGAGATCGAAACTAATGCCAGATTTAAGTATTGGTTATTATAACATGACTATGAAAGGTTCTGGTTCTGACAACAAGGTTTATGCCTATTCTACAAGGTTTCAATCAGTGCAAGTTGGAGTAGGAATTCCATTATTTTTCGGATCACAACATGCTAAAATTAAAGCGTTAAAAATAAACCAACATATTACTGAAAATAATTATTTGCAAGAACGTAATGCTTTACAAGTTGTTTATAAATCTTTGATTGGACAGTATCAAACAAATTTAACGACTGTAAATTATTTCGAAAAAACGGCTTTAAAAAATGCAAAAACTATTTTCGAAACAGCTAATAAACAGTTTATTAATGGAGAGCTTAATTATTTAGAATGGGTTATGTTAACAAATCAAGCTATAGGCATTCAATCTAATTATCTTGACGCAGTTAAGAATCTTAATGAAACAATTATTCAAATTAATTATTTAATCACAAAATAAAAAACTAATGAAAAATATAATCATTTTAATTATCGGAACGTTTGTATTGTCCTCATGCGGCAACAAAAACACACAAGAGAATGAAGCGTCTTCAGTTTTAGTTGAAGCTAAAGTTACATTAACAGAAGCGCAGTTTAAAAGTGCCAAAATTGAAGTTGGAAAATTAGAAAAGCGAGAAATTTCTACCACTTTAAAATTAAATGGAAAAATTGATGTGCCACCACAAAATTTAATTTCAGTTAGCATGCCGTTAGGTGGGTTTTTAAAATCAACAAAATTATTACCAGGCATGCATGTTAAAAAAGGGGAAGTCATTGCTACGATGGAAGACCAACAATATATTCAGTTACAACAAGAGTATTTAATGGCTAAGTCTAAGTTGATGTTTTCCGAAAACGAATTTAATCGCCAAAAAGAGTTAAACGTCAGTAAAGCAAGTAGTGATAAAGTTTTTCAGCAAAGTGAAATGGAGTATAAAACTCAAAAAATCACATTAAGTGCCTTATCTGAAAAATTAAAATTAATTAATATAAATCCAGAATCCTTAAATGATGGAAATTTATCACGCAGTGTAAATGTTTATTCATCTATTGAGGGATTTGTATCTAAAGTAAATGTTAATATTGGAAAATATGTAAATCCCGCTGATATACTTTTCGAATTAATAAACCCCACTGATATTCATTTGAATTTGAAAGTTTTTGAAAAAGATTTAGATAAATTAGTGATTGGTCAAAAACTGGTTGCATACAACAATAACGAAACCGATAAAAAGTACCCATGTGAAATCATATTAATTAGCCAAGGATTATCAGATGATAGAAGCGCTGAGGTTCACTGTCATTTTGAAGCTTACGACAAAACTCTTTTTCCTGGGATGTATATGAATGCCGACATTGATATCAAAAACAATAGTGTTTATTCAATTAATGATGATGCTATTGTTAGTTTTGAAGGTAAGGATTATATTTTTATCCAAATTGAAAGTAAACAATTTGAGTTAGTGGAAATTATTAAGGGGAACTCTGAAAATAATTATACAGAAGTCTCTTCTATCGATAAAAGAAATCTTTTAAATGCAAACATAGTAACAAAAGGTGCTTATTCTTTACTGATGCAATTAAAAAACAAATCTGAGGAATAAATGATAAATGACTTTTAATTAGAAAAGATTAAGTGTTATCTTTAATTTTATTTTAAAAGAACTATGGAACAACATTTAAAAAGCTCAGAATTTATTACAGATATTGTTATTGGTATGAGCGACGGATTAACCGTGCCTTTTGCCTTAGCTGCTGGATTAAGTGGTGCTGTAGATAGTAATGCCATCATTATTACAGCAGGCATTGCCGAAATTGTAGCTGGGAGCATTGCAATGGGATTAGGCGGATACTTAGCTGGAAAAACTGAACAAGATCATTATGCAAATGAATTAAAACGAGAATATGAAGAAGTTGAATTATATCCTCAAAAAGAAGTTGATGAAGTAAAGGAAGTTTTTGCGGAATATGGTTTAAGCCCAGAACATCAACAAATAATAGCCGTAGAGCTTTCGAAAGATAAAAAAAAGTGGGTTGATTTTATGATGAAGTTTGAACTCGGATTGGAAAAACCGCATCCCCAAAGAGCCAGAAATAGTGCTTTAACGATTGGTACTTCTTATATTATCGGAGGCTTACTTCCATTAACAGCTTATTTTTTTGTAGATAAGCCAACGGATGGACTAATTTTATCTACCATAATAACTACAATTTGTTTGTTTGTATTTGGTTATTTTAAAAGTAAAGTTACTGGTCAGTCACCAATATATGGTGCCTTCAAAGTAACACTTATTGGCTTGATTGCAGCAGGCGCTGCGTTTGGAATTGCAAAATTAATTGGACACTAATAATATAAAAAAATGAAAACACTTATAACGATTTGTTGCTTAATGACAGCAACAGTTTGCTTTTCTCAAACAAAAATAGAAAATGTAGATGCAGCCACGTTTAAAAAATTAATTGACGAGAAAAAGTCGATTTTAATTGATTTACGAACAGATGATGAATTAAAAAACAAAGGCTTTATTAAAGGAGCCACACAAATCGATTTTTTAGGAACGAATTCAGAAACTATTATTTCTCGTTTAGATAAGAAAAAAACCTATTTAGTTTATTGTGCTGGTGGTGGTCGTAGTGGTGATTGTGCAGACTTAATGAAAACACAGGGTTTTACACATGTGGTAAATTTAGCTAAAGGCTTTGGCGATTGGGTTAAATCAGGTTTTGAAGTGGAAAATAAAAAATAATCCCCATATATTTTATAATATTAAATCAAATTTAAATGCTTAAATCACTAACGCTTTTGTGTTGCTTAATTTGTTTTATTGTTAAGGCACAATATCAAAATGTTTTAATTAGTACTTCAAATACCCCTGAAGAAGTTTCTATTGCTATTAATCCAAAAAACACTAATCAACTTATTGCAGGTGCTAATCTCAATAATCAATACCGCAGTAATGATGGTGGATTAACATGGCAAACGAGTACATTGGGTTGTAATGCTTATAGTGTATATGGCGATCCCGTTTTATTTTGGGACACAGCAAATGCAGCATATTATATGCATTTGTCAAACCCGCCTCCAACAACCATTGGCGGAAGTTGGGTTGATAGGATTGTGGTACAAAAATCATTTGATGCAGGCGCAACGTATCCTCAATGTGTAGGAGTTGGAAAAAATGGATTAAAGGTTCAGGATAAGCCCTGGTATGCAGTAAATCCAACGGATAATTCAATTCATATAACATGGACACAATTTGATGCGTATGAAAGTGGAGATCCGCAAGATAGTTCCGTTATACTTTATTCGAAATCAACGGATGGTGGTTTAAATTGGGATATCCCAAAACGTATTTCAAAATTCGCAGGAAATTGTATTGATAATGATACAACAGTTGAAGGTGCAGTCCCTGCTATTGGCCCTAATAATGAAGTGTATGTGGCATGGAGTGGCATCAATGGGTTGATGTTTCAAAAATCAGTAGATGGTGGTAATACATGGCTAACACAAGAAATTCCTTTAGGCGCAACTCCGGGTGGGTGGGTATATGATGTAAATGGTATTTATCGTTGTAATGGTTTACCATTTACGATGTGTGATTTAAGCAATGGACCTAATCGTGGAACCATTTATGTGAATTGGAGTGATCAACGAGCTGGTGCAAATGATGTGGATATTTTTACAATCAAATCTACTGATGGTGGAGTAACTTGGTCTTCGCCAACTCGCGTCAATGACGATGCTCCTGGCAAACATCAATTTATGAGCTCCATGTGTATTGATCAGGTAACGGGTTATGTATATGTTGTTTTCTATGATCGACGAAATTTTTCAGGAAATGATTTTACAGATGTATATGTGGCTGTTTCAAAAGATGGAGGTGTTACTTATCAAAATTATAAAGTAAATCAAACATCGTTTAAACCAACTGTTGGTGTTTTTTTTGGTGATTATATTGGCATTACGGCACACAACAATGTGGTGCGGCCTATTTGGATGCAGTTGAATAGTGGACAATTAAGCGTATACACAGCTATTATTAATGGCACAACGTTGTCATTAGAAACGATGCAAGAACCAGTTGTGAAAAATATTTTAGTGCAACCTAATCCTACAAAAAACGAAGCAACGATTTCATTTAATTTAAAAAGCAAAAGCTCTGTAACTGCTCAATTAATAGG
>JANXRU010000351.1 GCA_025356715.1 Bacteroidota bacterium | reverse complement strand
GATATTTCCTGATGGGTCTTTTGTGTGTCTTTATTTTTTATACAATTAAAAAAAGCAACGATATTTTTATCAAAAATTTTGCCAAAGCATTAGTTATTAACCTCGCCTTCTTTATCGGATTTATGTTGGTTAAAAGGGTTTTCGGAGAGTTCAGAATTTTTACGATGTATGGATTTTTATTTGCTTTCGTTTTAGTGCTCTGTACAGCTTACTGGTTAGAGAAGGTAAAAAACGAGAGAGTCGCTCAGGCAATAATAATTTCAATTGCTGTTTTTTTTGTATTTCTTATTCCTACCACTTTTTATACGAAAATGGATTCCTTTTATGGTACTAATTATTTCAAGCACTTTCAAAAAATTAACGATGATATTGCTATTATTGCTGCTACAAAACCTAAGAAGGTCTATGTTACCGATAAAGCTTTACTCCTTTATCTTAAATTGTACAACCACAACAATCCTAAAGAAAGTATTAAACTTATTTTTGATCAATCACCTGACAGAGATATTCTCTACGATTATATTTTATTGACGAATACAGATGAAAGCTCTGAAAAATATTTTCTCAAAAAGTACCAACAAAAATATCAATTGGTACCCTCCAATTCAAAAGTATTGATCTTTAAAAAAAAATGATTAGATAAGAATGGTATTACAAATCATAACAAACAGCCAAAATATTTTTTAGGCGTTAAAGGAATATAATAGTGCGAAAATTACAATAAAACCAATAATCTCTGTTATTAACATTTTTAGTAAGTAAAATTATTGCTGATAATCATTGCTTTATGAGTCTTTCTCAATAAATTTAGATGTTTAAACGCCAATAAATTTTTGTGTGAACCTTTTATTAATGTACTACATACTTAAAACATTAAAACAATGAAAACAAAAATGAAACTCACTTGTATTTTAATATTTTTTTTTATCACAGCTAATGTTCAAGGAGCAACCTTCACCATCCAATTAGGAGTGGCGGGTGGTTTAACATTTACACCCAACAGTATACCTAGCGTGCTATTGGGGGATAACATAAGCTGGGTATGGGTTACAGGATCTCATACTTCACAATCAGTGACTGTCCCTGCCGGGGCTACTACCTGGGCTAATCCAATGACCTCGGCTGCATCCAATTTTACTTATACACCTGTAGTTGTAGGAACCTATACTTACAAATGCATGCCCCATGGAGGACTTGGTATGACTGGCTCTTTTGTAGTTTCTATGCCATTGGCCCTGCAATTGTTAAATTTTGATATGAAACAGAACAGCAATGAAAGTACTGACGTAGTACTTGAATGGAATACCGCTGCTGAATGTGATAATTGTTCTTTTATTATTGAAAAAAGTTATGATGGAGTTAATTTCTTTGAAGTAGCAAAGGAAAAAAGTAAAACGTTAATTTCTAAAAGTAAAATGTATAATTATGTTGATAACAAGGTCAAGCTAACAGATAAAATTATATATTATAGATTAAAAGAAGAAGACAGCTTTGGTCAAATTTATATTTTAGCAAGTAAAACATTTTATTCGATTACTAGTAACGAAATGAGGATTTCGCCGAATCCTGCAATTGGCAGTTTTATAACTATTAAATCAATGTCTTTTCCTATTGATAGAATTACAATATGTGATTTATATGGAAACATTGTCTTTAATACCAGCTATAGCGGACTGATGGATGCTTTGATACAATTGGATATAACAGAATTTCGTAAAGAAATGTATATTATAACAATTACGGCTGCAGATATTCAAACAATTAGCCGATTGGTTATAGAATAAAATAAAAAATGTCTACCGAAGAAGAAAACCGCCAGCGTGCTGCACAACTGCGTAAGCCATCAGGAGAAGAAGGAATCAAGGTTGGAGAGTGGATGAACAAAGGAAATCTAAGAATAAATCTTGATGCTTTTAAAATTCTTGATGCCTCTCCAAACGATAGTATTTTGGAAATAGGTATGGGGAATGGTTATTTTGTAAAAGACATTGTATCTGTACACCCCTCGATTTCCTATACCGGATATGATTTCTCTGATGTAATGATCGAAGAATCAAAAAAAAGGAATGCCGAATGGATAGCCAACGGGCAAGCCAAGTTTGTACTTGGAGATATCACCTCTCTCCCATTTCCAGACAATAGTTTTACTAAAATAATTACTATCAATACCATTTACTTCTGGGAAGATACTAACAGAATTCTAAATGAATTGATCAGAGTTTTAAAGCCAAACGGAAAACTAATGATCTCCCTTCGTCCAAAACATCAGACTCTGAAATACCCTTTTACCAAATACGGCTTTACTCAATATTCAAAAGAAGATCTTGAAGTACTATTAGCTAAAAATGGTATCAAAAATTTTAAAATAATAGAAAACCATGAACCCGATTTTGAATTGAATGGCGTGATCATGAAGATGGAGAACATGATAGTAATAGTGAGCAGTAACAGTAAGCAGTAATTATTTTTCTTTTTACTGTTACTGTTACTGTTACTGTTACTGTTACTGTTACTGTTACTGTTCATTCCTCTTACCACACGGTCGGCATTTTTATCTTTCAATCCTGAGAGAAGGCAATAGGTGAAAATTCAGTTATGCCACTCCACTCCTTCCATCGTTTATTCAGCAACACCTGCACTTGAGATCACCTGTATAAAACTAATCATCTGGGCTTAAGAACAATCTAAAAATAGGATTATATTAAGAAATAATTAGTATATTTTTTAATATATTGATTTAAAGTTAATTAAGATGTGAATAAGTTAGGTCGAATCGAAATTTTTATAGATATTTACTATAGATAGCATTAGTAGAAGTACCCATCTAATTAAAGACTCGTATGAAAGTAATATTTGGCACTGGTTTCCTTATTCTAATAGTATGTTTTGGTTTTACGTTTAAAGATGGCTCTCCATATGAAATTGTACCTTTGGGTAAAGTTTCTATAGAGAAAAAACTCCAACCATCCGTTTTAAAGACAGGTACTTTTGTTTATACCGAAGCAAGACAACTTAAAGCATCTTTTTCAGAGATATCAAAAACTGATTTGAGCAATTTTGATTTTGAAAACTATAGGTATGTACATATTCAATACGCAGCACAAGAAGGTTGTAAAAATCAAGTTCATGTTGTTCAGGAATTAAGAAAATACAGACACTATTACGAGATAATAATTGTCCCTTATGAAAATGAACTTTGCAAGATGAAAGTGACTCCATTTGAATTGACCGCTATTCCA
>JANXRU010000066.1 GCA_025356715.1 Bacteroidota bacterium | reverse complement strand
TTTAAATGCAAATAATGTCACTATTTGGAAAGATGTACCTGGTGTATTAAATGCAGATCCAAAATGGTTTGCTAAAACAAAAAAAATTGACGAATTAACGTATCAAGATGCAATTGAATTAACGTACTATGGCGCAACCGTTATTCACCCAAAAACCATTAAACCCCTTCAGAATAAACAAATCCCACTGTACGTTAAGTCTTTTTTAAACCCTAAGGAAAACGGAACAGTGATTAAGGATGGTGAGAATCGATTAAACATTCCTTCTTATATATTCAAGGTCAATCAAGTATTAATTTCTATTCAGCCGAAAGATTTTTCATTTATTGCAGAAGATAATTTGAGCGATATATTTGAATTGTTTTCTAAAAACGGTGTTAAGATAAATCTAATGCAATTATCTGCTATAAGTTTTTCAGTGTGTTGCGATGATGACGCAGAGAAAATTAAACTTTTGGTTACGGAGCTTCAACAAACCTTTAAAGTGTTATATAATTCTAATTTAGAATTAATGACCGTGCGTTATTATACCCCAGAAACAATCGATTTATTAACTAAAAATAAATTAATTTTATTAGAACAAAGAAGTAGATTTACTGTACAGATGGTAATGAAAAATGAAGAATAGGTAATCGGTAGAAAAATAAAAATTACATGGCAAAATCTCACAATGTTGGCGCACCTCCTGGAACCTTATTTTATAATGGGGAAGAGAGAACGGATAAAATAAAAATCACATTGATTGAGTATAATGATACTGAATATTTTGAAGATCAATATTACGATTTAGCAGAATGCTTATCTCACGTAAAACCTAATATGATTAAATGGATTAATGTTGAAGGGTTGCATGATACTGATTTAATTGAAAAATTAGGCAAGTTTTATAACATTCATCCATTAACGTTAGAAGACATTGTTCACGTAGATCAACGTGCTAAGTTTGAAGATTTTGAACATTACGTTGTAGCGATCATGCGAATGATTAATTATACAACTGAAGTAGAGTCAGAACAATTAGCAATTGTACTTTGTGAAAACACAGTTATTTCTTTTCAAGAACCTCATGGAGGAGACGCTTTTGATATCATAAGAAATCGCTTAAGAACATGCAAAGGTCGCGTTAGAAAGCTTGGCGCTGATTATTTGGCTTATGCTCTAATGGATGCAGTAGTGGATTGTTATTTCGTTGCTATAGAAAAAATAGGAGATAAAATTGAAATTATTGAAGAGGAAATAATTGGAGACTCTGATAAAAAATCTATTTTAGAATTGTATCGATTAAAGCGTGAAATGATTTATTTGCGCAAGCAAGTTTGGCCAATGCGCGATTTAATTAATAACATGATCCGTTCAGAAACCACCCTAATTAATGCTTCGAGTGATATTTATTTGCGTGATTTAAGCGACCATGTCACGCGAATTATTGATACAGTTGAAACGTATCGTGATTTATTATCAGGTATTATGGATATTTATTTAAGTACTAATGCTAATAAAATGAATGAAGTAATGAAGGTGTTAACTATTATGTCTTCAATATTTATTCCGGTAACATTTATGGTTGGAGTATATGGAATGAACTTCGAACATATGCCAGAACTCAAAACGCAAAATGGGTATTATGTATTATGGGCTATCATGCTAACAACAATTATTGGTTTGTTAGTATATTTCAAGCGCAGGAAATGGTTGTAGAATCTTAAATATTATAATAAAATCGTAAACCAAAACCATTTTGTAATTTATAAACAGGAGAATCTCCTATGTTTATTTTGTCATACGATGGATTGTACAACACTTGTATGGTGTATTTAGGGTCTATTGTTAAATGTATTCCAATGCCTGCAAAAATTCCTACGCCTACCCCTGTTAATTTAGAATGGTAATAATTATAATCAGATTGATTGTAAATAGACGCTAAATCTATAGTTAGTGGTGCGCCACTCGCGTTAACGTTTTGTATTAACACTTGGTTTTTTAAAAATTTTGTCATCACAACATTAATACCACCTTCTGCAAAAAAATTAATTTTCTCATTATTGCCTAATATTTTTTGGTACCCTAATTGAAACATTAATCGTTGCTCTCCTCCAGTAATTGTGCCTTGACGGAGATTAGTTAATGCGGTTGATCCTGTAACGGTGCTTGTAGTAGCGATGGTGAACTTTCCATTAGTAGTGAGTTTTGTTCCGTTAATATTCAAAATAATAGAACTTGTTTTGTTAATATTATAACTCCCATTAAAGCCTACTAAATATGTCATATTATAAGTAACATCATACGGCATATCGCTTTCGCTGAAACTCCATCCGCCTGGAGCTACGCCTAAAGTTTGAGCTATTTGATCATTTCCTGACAAGCTGTTTGTATTAACACTCGAAGGATTTGAAGTTTTGCCACCATAAAAATTGATATATCTGTTCAGGAAACTATTCGTGAAATCATTTTTAACTCCATCAGTCGTAAACCCATAACCGTCATACATATTAGCGCTAAATTTATTCGCAAAATATGTTCCAATAAACAACCCCATGTGTAATTTTTTGGAAGATGAAACAACTGCCTTTACAGTGTCTTGTTCATCATCTTGAGCTTGTGCATTGCTAGTTGCAAAAAAACAAAAAGTAATTGCTAAAACAATAAAATTAAATTTAGTTGAAGATTGCATCTTCAAATTTACTTTTTTATTAATTAAAAATGCAAGCGTTTTAGTTAACAGGGGAATTAATGGATTTCATTAATATTTTTCTAGCCAAAAAAATTCTACTTTTTATAGTCCCTAACGGCAAATGAAGTTCTTGGGCAATCTCTTCGTACCGGTATCCTGTATAGTATCTTGTAAAAGGAATCTTATATTGATCATCTAAATCCTTTATTTTATTCATAATGTCTTTAGTTGCAATCCTAGATTCAGTTTGATCGCAGTAATTATTTTTCCAAGCTCGAGCCATTGCTAAATCTGCATTAGATTGTAAAATTTGTTTTGTTTTTACAGCACGCCTATAGGAATTAATAAAGGTGTTTTTCATAATGGTAAATAACCAAGATTTTAAATTTGTGTTGTCTTGAAATTTATCTTTATAGGTAATTGCTTTTATGAAGGTATCTTGAACTAAATCTGACGCGTCTTCCGAATTACGCGTTAAAGTCATTGCAAAGTTTTTAAGAGCTTGCCTTTCTCCAATAATTCTGGTATTAAACTCAATTGCTGTCATAATAATATTTTTTATTTAAAGTAAATACTTTAACAAAAGTATATTTTGTTTAACTATTATTAAAATAAATTAAACAAAATAATCAATGCCTTTATTTATATATCTGATAATCAATTGATTAAATTTATCTAGTTTTGTTATTATGTAAACCTGCCATAATTAATGGAGAATCATTTTATTCATAAAATGTGCATAGTTCTTTCAAATAATAAATAAGATACATCAAGCAATTAGCTAACTTCGGGCAAAAAAATATTAATAAATTATGCTACAGGAATTAAGTGAACAAGAAGAATTAAGAAGAACAAAATTAGCTGACTTAAAAAAGCTAGGCATTAACCCATATCCTGCTGAGGAATTTAAGGTTAATGTGACGGCGCAAGATATAAAGGAGAATTACGAACGCGATAAATTAAATTATAAAGATATCCGTTTTGCTGGCCGATTAATGAGTGTGCGTGATATGGGAAAGGCTGCCTTTGCTGTATTGCAAGACAGCACAGAGCGCATGCAAATTTATGTGCGTCGAGATGATATTTGCCCGAACGAAGACGATAAAGTGTTATATGATATTGTTTGGAAAAAATTAGTTGATTTGGGTGATATCATTGGTATCGAAGGATATGTGTTTACGACTAAAACCGGAGAAATTTCCATACATGCTACTTCTTTTAAAATATTAAGTAAATCATTAAAGCCATTACCCATTGTTAAAACAGATGCAGACGGAAAGGCCTTTGATGAAGTAACAGACCCTGAATTCCGTTATCGCCAACGTTATGTAGATTTAATTATTAATCCTAATGTTAAAAAAACATTTGTTGAGCGTACTAAAATAATAAATACTATACGCACATTTTTAAATGATGGGGGCGCATTAGAAGTTGATACACCTGTATTACAAACTATTCCTGGCGGAGCGACTGCTCGTCCGTTTTTAACACATCACAATGCTTTGGATATTCCTTTGTATTTAAGAATCGCTAATGAGTTATATCTGAAACGCCTCATTGTAGGCGGATTTGATTGGGTATATGAATTCAGTCGTAATTTTCGTAATGAAGGAATGGATAGAACGCATAATCCAGAGTTTACTATTCTTGAATTTTATGTGGCTTACCGCGATTATTTTTGGATGATGAATACCACCGAAAAATTATTAGAGAAAATTGCTACTGATTTGCATGGCAAAACAGAATTACCAGTTGGAGATAAACTCATTAATTTTGCGGCACCTTTTAAACGCGTTACTATTTTTGATGCGATTAAAGAAAACACAGGCATTGATGTTAGTAAAATGGATGAGGCTGGATTAAGAGAAGTTTGCAAGCAATTGCACATTCCTATGGATGAAACTATGGGGAAGGCAAAATTAATTGATACTATTTTTGGAGAAAAATGCGAAGGTAATTATATACAACCTACTTTTATTACGGATTATCCAGTAGAGATGAGTCCGTTAACAAAGAAACACCGAACAGAAGAAGGATTAGTTGAGCGTTTTGAGTTAATGATAAATGGAAAAGAAATAGCTAATGCTTATTCTGAATTAAATGATCCTATTGATCAACGAGAACGTTTTGAAGAGCAAGCCGCCCTAATGGAAAGAGGTGATGATGAAGCTATGTTTATTGATTACGATTTTTTACGCGCACTCGAATATGGCATGCCGCCTACAGCTGGCATTGGCATTGGTATTGACAGGCTGTGTATGCTAATGAGCAATCAACCATCTATTCAAGATGTGTTATTATTTCCAACCATGCGTCCTGAAATTCATCAAGCTTCAGTAGAAGAAACTCAATCATAAATTTATGCGTCAATTATTATATTGTATTTTAATCGCCTGTAGTTTGTTTTTAACAGCATGCTATGAGCCACCAAAAGTAGTGGAAGTAAAAAAAACGCGAATTTTTCCAGAGTATAACCAAGCGTTAGATGAAATCATCCGATCTAAAGATGGTGTAATACGTGGAGTAGATTTGAATAGTAAGGCTATATTAATTACTAAAACAGAAAGCAAAGAACCTTCTGAAATTGACCACGACTATTTGTATTTCGAATACACTATTGATAGCGTTACTAATTACTCCGTTGCTTATAATTTACAAAAAGATAGTTTGGATGAAGTTGAAGTTCAAATAAATTGTAATGATTTGGATTTAAGTTCCAAACTATTTTGTGATTTACAATCGTACTACGAAAAAAAATTACCTAATCCTAAGGAAGACAAAGGCTACATCGTTTACAATTGTTTTGAAGGCCAACGCAAGCCTTTTGTGGTGTCCTTAACAGATAATAGCACCCCTAATAAAGGTATTATTAATTTGGTTATTTATAGGGATAAGTAATCTCATCAGAGTTTTTGTTTTTAAATCTATATATTTAGGCAATCACAAACAGACAAACAAATGAAGAAACAATATTATTTATTTGCTTTTATTTTCCTTTCTATTTTCGCTAAAAGCCAAAGCCCACTTACAAATGGTCAGGTTTATGATTATACTATAGGAGACACAATTTGCTTTACTCAAACTCCAAATTTAGGAATCGCTCCTCCAACATCATACACAAATACCTTTCTACAAAAAACGATTAAAGTTGATACGATCATCTATCAAATTAAACAATCCTATTATACTCCGCAGGCGTGCCCAACTTGTACGCCGTCATTCGGTATTAATACCTATAGTTATCAGGTAGTAAATTTGAATTCATTAGCTCAATATGCCTCATTTACAAATACAATATGCACAACATTATTCGATACTATTTATGTTAATAATTGTGGAACTACTGTCATGTTTAGAGAAAATAAGCCTACCGCTTCTTGTTTTGAGCCTACGATGTATACGAGTTATTTGTATCAAGGTTTAGGAAGTTTTTATAGCTATACTATAAATAATTCATTACCTCCTGGTTATGGGTTTCAAACGGAATTAACTTACTACCACAAAGTAGGTCAGCCAAGATGTAATGGAGTAGGACTACCATTAGTAATTAAAGAAAATAATTTATGGGATCAAATATCTATTTTTCCAAACCCTATCATTGATAATAAATTAATCGTAAAAAATAACCTAAAAGAAAAGATTAATTTATCGCTTTATGCAATTGATGGCCGGAAAGTATATGGCATCGAAACTATTGATTCGTATCAGGAATTACCATTGAATTTTGTAAAAGGCATTTATTTCCTAAAATTAACGAACATTAACAGTAGCGAAAGCATCGTTCGTAAAGTTATCCTTGAATAAGGCAATTCAATTGTAAAACCATCGTTTTCTCGACTCAAAAGATAAATAAGTTCTCAATAAAGAACGTATACTATATCTGTTATATTCGTAAATCATAGTATATTTGCACCCTAAAAAATTACCACTATCATGGACAAAAAATCGCTTATTGGTTTAGGTTTAATAGCCGTTATATTAATTGGATGGCTTTATTTAAGCGCGCCAAGCAAAGAACAAATTGCCCGCACTAAACAAATAAAAGATTCTATTGCTTTAGCAACGAAAGCTAATGAAGAATTAGCTCAAGCAAAAGCTATTGTACAAACTGCAAAACAAGATTCTACTGTTTTGCAAACACCTGTATTATCAGACTCTTTAAAGCAATTGGCTTTATCAAGTCAATACAAAGATTTTGCCGTTTCGGTAAATGGTAAAGAAGAAATTGTAACCATCGAAAACGAAAACATTAAAGCATATATATCTACAAAAGGTGGAAGCGTTCAAAAAGTAGAATTAAAAAATTACCACCGTTACGGTAAAAAAGAAGCATTAATTTTATTTGAAAAATCGGATTCTACTTACCAAAATTTGTCGTTTAATGCTTATGCAACAAACACGCCAATAGTAACGGATGATTTTTACTTTAAAGCCTCTGCTCCCAAATTATTTGTGAGTGGTGCCAACTCCCAATCATTAACATTAAAATTAGAAACCGCAATCCCAGGTAGTTATATCGAATATACTTATACGCTAAAAGGCAATGATTATATGTTGGGATATGATGTGAAATTTGAAGGTATGCAAAACATCATTACGCCTAAAACAAACATGATTGCTTTGAACTGGGCGCAAGAATTGCCTAAACAAGAAAAACACATTGTAAAGGAGCGCGAAGGCGCAACTGTTTATTATAACCAAGTAAAAGAAGGTGTTGATTATACATCTCCTCGTAAAAGCACAGAAACACTGTTAAATGAAGATAATATTAAGTGGGTATCGTTTAAGCAACAATTTTTTAATTCAACGTTAATTGCCAACACGGAGTTTAACAAAGAAAACAGTGTTGTTAAAACATCTGAAAACACTAAATCTAAAACCATTGTAAAAATAATTTCAGCCAAATTAAGTATTCCATACACGCATAATTCTTCTGAGAAATTTGCAATGAAATATTATTTCGGCCCAACACATTATAACACATTAAAAGCATACGATGCAGATTTGGAAAAAATGATACCAACTGGATTTAGCGTGTTTAGTTATATAAATAAATGGATGGTAATACCTTTGTTAAACAGCTTTGATGGCTTAAACGCAGGTATCATTTTATTAATATTAACCCTTATTTTAAAAACATTATTGTTTCCAATTGCATATAAAACATACATGAGCAGTTCAAAAATGCGTGTTTTAAAACCTGAGGTTGATGAGATAAATGCTAAGTATGCAGATAACGCCGACCCGATGAAAAAGCAACAAGAGTCTATGTCGCTTTACCGACGTGCAGGAGCTAATCCTTTGTCAGGGTGCTTACCAATGTTGTTACAGTTTCCTATTTTAATTGCTTTATTTGCCTTTATTCCTGCGTCTATAGAGTTACGTCAAAAAGGATTTTTATGGGCAGACGATTTATCAACCTATGACTCTATTTATAATTTTGGATTTGAAGTGTGGGGCTTTGGCGATCATATCAGTTTATTTGCCATGCTCATGTTTGTATCCACTATTATCTACACATGGATGAATCAAGCGTTGTTACAGCCTCAACAATCAACACAAATGCCAGGCATGAAATACATGATGTATTTAATGCCAGTGATTTTTTTAGCGGTAATGAATAGTTATGCAGCTGGTTTAAGTTGGTATTATTTTTTAGCTAACGTTATTACATTTTTACAAACATGGATCATGAGAAAAATGATTGATGATGGAAAAATAAGAGAAACGCTTTTGGCTAACATGAAAAAACCTGAAAAAAAATCAGGGTTTCAGGCCAAATTAGAGGAAATGGCAAAGCAACGTCAAATTCCAGCTAAGAAAAAATAAGGTACAAGTTTTTTGCAATATTTTCGTATTTTAGTTGAAGCTATTTTTAAAGAAAAAACACTATTAAAGTATGAAAATAATTACGTATAATGTAAATGGTATACGCGCTGCCATGGGCCACGGTTTAGTTGATTGGCTTAGAGCAACAAATCCAGACGTGCTTTGTTTGCAAGAAATTAAAGCAACCCCCGATCAGGTAAATGTAAAGGAATTTGAAGATTTAGGGTATCACCTAAGTTGGTATCCAGCCCAAAAAAAAGGATATAGTGGCGTGGCTATTTTCAGTAAAATGAAACCTAAACATGTGGAATTTGGTTGCGGCATTGAAGCTTATGATTTTGAAGGACGTGTGATTCGAGCAGATTTTGACAACTGCTCTGTTATGAGTGTATATCACCCGAGTGGTAGTAACGAAGACAGGCAGAGTTTTAAAATGCAGTGGCTAGCAGATTTTCAATTATATATCAATGAGTTAAAGACAAAAATTCCAAATTTAGTATTGTGTGGCGACTATAATATTTGCCATAAAGCCATTGATATTCACAATCCAAAAGCCAATGCAAATACCTCTGGATTTTTACCCGAAGAACGAGAATGGATGGAGCAATTTATGCAATCAGGATTTACAGATTCTTTTAGGCACTTTAATCAAGAACCGCATCAATATAGCTGGTGGAGCTACCGAGCAGGCTCTCGTGGTAAAAATTTAGGATGGAGAATCGACTATAATTTAACAGCCACTCATTTAGATAAAAATCTAAAACGTTCCGTTATTTTACCAGATGCAATTCATAGCGATCATTGCCCTGTTTTGTTGGAATTACAATTTTAACATTTTAACTCAATTATTTAGGTAATTTAGATTTTAAAGTTATATTTGTAGTTACTATAAACTTACTATTTAAGTATGAAGAAATTATTTATTCCAATCGTTGTAAGTGCAATCACACTAGCAACTTTCACGTCTTGTACGGGCGATAAAACAGAAAATCATGAAGGTACTGCCGCAAAAGGCGGTGTATATTTAGGAGGAGTAATGCGTTTAAATGAGGTTGAAGCGTTTAAAAGCTTAAATCCAATCGCTGTAAATGAAATTAGTGGTTTTCATATTGGATGCCAATTATTTGAAGGCTTAGTTAAATTTGACCAAAAAGATTTGACTCTTTTACCTGCTATTGCTAGCCGTTGGGACGTTAACGAGAATTCAACAGTGTGGACTTTTCACATCCGTCAAGGCGTTATGTTTCATCCAGATGCTTGTTTTCCTGATGGGAAAGGACGAGTGCTAACTGCAAATGATATTAAATTTTGTTTTGATAAATTATGTACCTCAGATCCTAATAATGCACAATATGATGTAACTTTTAAAGACCGTGTTGTTGGTGCTAACACTGCGTTTGAATCATCTAAAGCAGGCAAGAATATTACTGTTGAAGGAGTTAAAGCAACTAACGATAGTACGTTAATTATTACGTTACAGCATCCGTCCGCAGGTTTTTTAAATATTTTAGCTATGCCAGGATGCTGGGTATACCCAAAAGAAGCACTTGATAAATATGCTCTTGATATGCGCGTACACCCCGTTGGAACTGGAGCTTTTCAGTTAGAGACTGTGAAAGAAGGTGAAGTGTTAATTATGAAAAAAAATCCTAATTACTATGGGGTTGATAAAGACGGAAATAAATTACCGTATTTAGATGGTATTAAATACACATTTATCCGCGAGAAAAAAGCAGAGATTTTAGAATTTAAATCAGGTAATTTAGATATGGTATATCGTTTACCTGTTGAAATTTTCCATGACATCATGGGCGATTTAGAACATGCTAAAGATAGAAAAACAGATTTTCAAATTTTAAATTCACCAGCGTTCAGTACTCACTATTTAGGATTTAACACTTCAAGCGCTGTGTTTTCTAAAAAAGAAGTTCGTTTAGCGTTTAACTTTGCTATTGATAGACATAAAATTGCTGACTTCACCATTCAAGGCGAAGGTTCTTCTGCGGATTATGGTGTAGTGCCTTATGTAGATGCTTTTGAAAATGATGGTTATGATTTTAAAGGATTAAAAGGGTATAAATTAGATGTAGAAAAAGCAAAAGACTTATTGAAAAAAGCGGGTTATCCTGACGGAAAAGGATTTCCAAAATTAACCTTACAGATCAATGGTGGCGGTGGCGATAGAAATATTTTGGTAGCTGAAGTTGTACAAAAAATGTTGAAGGAAAATTTAAATATCGATATTGATATTAACACAGTTCCATTTGCTGAGCATATTGAGCAAGTGCAATCTGGAAAATCTGATTTCTTTCGTATGGCTTGGGTTGCTGATTATCCAGATCCAGAAACATTCTTGACAATTTTTTACGGGAAACATGTTCCAAAAACAGCCGGAGAAAAATCCTTTATTAATTATTTCCGTTTTAAAAATGACCATTTTGATTCTTTATTCGCAGCTTCATTTACCGAAACTGACAAAGCAAAACGTTATGCCTTATTGTCTCGTGCTGAGCAGATAGTATTAGATGAAGGAGCTTTTATGCCAATATTTTATGATGATAATTATCGTTTGGAACAATTAAACGTACGTAACTTCCCTGAAAATGCAATGATTTATATGGATTTATCAGTAGTGTATTTAATACCTAAAGATAAAATGCCTAAAAAATAAATACCATTTAAAATATTAAAAAAACCCTTTTAAGAAAGCTTAAAAGGGTTTTTTAGTTTGTAATACTTATGAAGATTTTTTTATTTCGCCAAAAACTCACTCACTACTTTTTCGGCTTTAACAAAGGCTTCTTCAAGCACTTCGTTTAAAATAAAGGTGTCAAATAAATCAGCTGTTTTCAATTCTTTTTCGGCTTTTGCTACACGTCTAGCAATGCTTTCAGCGCTGTCTGTGCTTCTTGAATTTAAGCGTTCTTCTAATATTTTAATACTTGGAGGCATTACAAATACCGCAAGCGCTTGATTGCCAAATATTTTTTTTAGGTTTAGCCCTCCCTCTACATCAATATCAAAAATAACGTGTTTTCCTTTTGCCCAAATACGATCCACCTCACTTTTCAAGGTGCCGTAATGAGTTCCAGCATAAACTTCTTCCCATTCTAAAAATTCTTTCTCTTCAATTTTTTGTTTAAACTCTTCCACAGTTAAATAGTGGTAGTCTTTTCCGTTTTCCTCAACACCACGTCTTGGACGGCTAGTAGCAGAAATAGAGAACTCTAATTGATTGGGAAATGTTTTTAAAAGATGCCTAACAATGGTTGTTTTACCTGAGCCTGAAGGGGCCGAAAATATTATAAGTTTTCCGTTAGACATGGACAAAGATAACCAAATATTTGCGACTGCAAAAAGTGATGTTTAAATCCAATTGGCAAACTATTTAGAGTTCACTCAAATTACTAAATCATCAAATAAATCAATACTTTTAAACTGATTTATTTATTTTAAGTGCAAGGTTATTATTAAAAACCAGCAATAATCTTTGTAGTAAAACTTAGCAAATTTCTCATACGTTAGTAATTGTGCGGTAGGCGTGGACGAACGGAGCGAAATTTTTATTTTATAGCAATTAGAGCGAAGGCATTTTGTGGGCATAAAATAGAAATATGGCGTTCGTCCTTGACGCCAACACACATGCTGGCTCAAATGTGCGTTAGCACATTTCCCCTGTTTCTTTTTTCGTCAAGGAAAAAAGAAAATAATAAAAAAGAACTTTTTGAGTAAACTCTATTTAAAGAACAGCCGAATATCAAGTCATAAGATGGAGCCTATACAACAAATGATCTTACGCCAGCCTTTGCTTTGTATACGAATATGGCTTCGCAAAACCAAAATGTACTCCGCGCTATCTGTTTCTTCAGTCCATTAATTGAGTAATGAAAATAACAAGGGAGTTTTTTGTTTTCACTATTTTGAGTGAACTTAATTGCTCGCATAAGCGATACTCAGTACCGAAATTTTTATACCTTCTGTTTTTTGTAAAACGGCACAACAAGCCTCAATGGTTGCCCCTGTTGTAATAACATCATCCACTAATACAACATGTTTGTTTTTGAATTCATCTAAATTAGACAATTTAAATTTATCTTCCACATTTTCCCAACGTTCGTATTTGTTTTTTTTAGTTTGCGTATCCGTAAAATCAGAACGCATTAAAACGGTTGTATTTAAAGGTATTTCCAATCTAGTAGCTAATCCTTTAGCAAACTCTTCACTTTGATTAAAGCCACGAATTTTAAATTTTTTGGAATGTAATGGAACTGGGATAATGTAATCGGCTTTACTAATAATAGGATCTGTTTTTAAATCGGCGGCATACCAATTCCCGACTAATTCGGCTAACTCTTTATTGTGTTTGTATTTAATAGCATGCAGTATTTTTTGCACCCCCCCCTTTTTAGTAAACATATAAAAACTTGTAGCGAGCTGTAAAGGTGTTCTTCCATAAAATAAGGCATCAACTGGGTTTTTAATACTTTTATGAAAATTTGTTTTAGGTAAATTCGTTAAGCAGTAATTACAAACCTGTTCTTCATGCTTGTATAGCGAGTTTCCACAAGCAATACAATTGCGAGGATATATGAGCGCTATAAAATCAAGTAGCATGTTACAATTTTCCTGCTAAAGTGCAACTCAATTTATAGGTATTAATTTTACCTGATAAATTAAATAATTCTACATACACTACATAAATACCGATAGGCGCTTTTTCATTTTCATCGTTAATGCCATTCCAGCTCAGCATCCCGTCTTGCGAGAGTTGTTCGTTTTTAATTAAGTAACGCACTTGCCGTCCCTTACTATCATATATGTAAACGTTAGCAGCCTTTCCTGGCTCATCTAATTTGTAAGTAATATTTAGTACATCGTTATAGCCATCATTATCAGGTGAAAATAAAGGATTAGTGATTGTTACGCCACTACCACCATCTGCTTTTAAATATTGAGAGTTACGATATGCTGGTGTAGCAAAACCTACATTTTCTGAAGCACTGTTCCAATTCGTTCTATCATTAGTTGCTCTATTAAAATCAATTCGTTCAAGTGATACACCTTTAGTACTAACTAATAACGGAAAGTGCATACTGTTTTTATAGCTGAAATTATCAATCACAACAATGCCTGTATCGCTTAAGGTTACTACTCCCGAAGCGCTACTCATGGTTGGTAAATTGGCAATGTCTAAAAACCCACGTGGATTGGTGGTTTGATATTGCTGTTTCACCATAGCACCATTTTCACTTATGACTAAATACGTTTCTGGAAACAGTAAATACCCTTCGTCGGTCATGTGTTCTGTATTAATAAGACTTTTCGAAATGGTATCCATTGATCCTATTCGTAAATTTTTTAAATCAATGGTTTTAGAACTTTTATTATAAAGTTCAATAAAATCAACACCACCAGTATTGGGGTCAAATAAAACCTCATTAATAATTATATCATTGGCCACTGGCACCTGAGGAAGTGCAAATGGAGCTGAAACGAGCGTGTTTACTAAATTTCCTACACAATCTTTAATACTTCCAAGTAAAGTAACACTATAAAAAATTCCGGCTATTAACGATGTAGAAACTTTTAATTTTATTTTTTTGAAATCTATTGAAATAGGATAAATGTATGTTGGTTGAGTTAACCCATTATCAAAGCTATAAGAGGAGGTATTCATGGCACTTACACTATCTAAGGATTCTGTGAAAATTAAAACAATGGTGTCTTTATTTAATACATCTACTCTGTCTATTTTTGGAGCTGTATTATCAGGGTTTATGCCGTTAACTGAATTTCTTTTTCCAGGCGTTCCTCCATTTGCATTGTTGCTAGCATGCCAGTTAGTTTGCCCACCACAAGGATTATTAGGATCTATTTGTTCTAAACTCCAACCACCATCTTTTTTGTTATCATCGTTATACCAACTTGTAGCATAAGTAATGGTATTGATTAATACATGGTTACTATCTCGTAACGTTAAGTTTGTTCCGTAATTTGATAGTGTAGGAAAGCTTGTTACTTCATAAGCTGTAATGCCAAAAGTTAAAAATGCATTGGCATTGCCTGTGCCCGTTAATACAATAAAACTATCGGGTTTAATGGTTATGTCTGGTAATTTTTTGGAGGTGGTAGAGGAGGCAATACTCCAATTTTTTAAGTTGATGGTAAAGGCCGTTCTGTTTTTTAACTCTACATATTCCTCTGTTGGCAGGTTAATTGCAGGGTCTGGATCGGGCATTAACTCATTAATAACCACATCTTGATACTTAGCTTTGTAATAAGAGAATGTTCCAGTGTTTGGGATAAGTGCGTTTCCATTACAATCTGTGAGTCCAGAAATAGTAACGGTATAATTAGTAGCATTAATTAATTTAGTAGTTAAGGATAATGTTACGCAGGTGTTTCCATTACCAGATACTGTTAATGATGGAGAACCAATAGAATTAGTAATCGTGTAATTTGAATTTGTTTGTAATTGCGTTATAGAAATAATATCATCAAAACAAATTGTAATGTGTATTGAATCTAATACAGAAATGGTTGAAATTTTAGGGCCAATCATGTCTGGTATTATAGTATAAATAGAATTAATAAATCCAGGACTTCCGCCATCTGCATCCATACTAGCTTTCCAGTTATTAGATTGTGAGCAATTTATATTTTGAAAAGGATTGATGAGTTCTAAACTATAGCCCCCATCTTTTTTAATCGCATCTTGATACCAAGTGTCACTATAATTTACACTATCTATAGCAACATTTAGTGCTGTTTTTAAATATATATTATCACCTGTATTGTTTAAAGATGGGAATGAACTCACGCCTAGTTTATTTATACAACCAATACCTGAAAATTCAGCAGTATCTGCAATTGGGCAAATAATAACATAAGCATTCGGAAACAACGTATATGAAGTTAAAGTAGATATGGAACTACCATCAGTTAATTTTAGCCCACTTAAATTAAAAGGATTGCTTGATTTATTATAAAGTTCAATGTATTCACATGTAGTTAAATTAACAATTGGTGAAGGATCTACATAAATTTCATTTATTAAGATGTCTTTATAAATAGGATTTCCAAAGACGAGGTAGTTAAAATTAACTGATGAGGTTGTCATGGTGTTAGCACTTAAGTCCTGAATATTATTAACTGATAAGGTGTATGTTGTTCCTGACGTGAGTGACGAGCCAAATACTAAATGAACCAATTTTAAATTCGATATATCGCGAGTTGCACTTATTGGTGAGCCGATAATGGGCGTTAAGGAATAATTTGTAGTGGTTTGTGAAGTAATCAAGTCAATTGTTTCGTTAAATAAAACATCTACCGCAGTTGATGAAATTGCAGCAGAGGTTAATAAAACGGGAGGGCTTGTGTCTAAAATAATGGGACCAACAATAATATCGTCAATGATATGTTTTTGTATAAATGATAATGTGGATTGTTGAATAAAAAAACCAAAGGATGAAGTTGTTAAAAAAGTTGCGTCCGTTGTTGAGCCTTCTGTAATATAATTTAGTCCCGTACCAGTGACATCTCTATTAAGAGTCCATAGGTTAGATACATCACGAGTAATTTTTAATTTTAAAATAGTGTTACTAACATTGGTTATACCATCAATACCGTCAATAATTTTTACAGAAGTCCCCGATATTCCAGAGCGTTTATATAAACAGATTTCATCCAATGTACCACCAATTCGAACGAAATAACCGTTAATTGTTGTAGCTTGTAAATTGGTAACGTCACTTGTTAAATATACATCTGCATAATTAGCACTTGATGTGTTGAATTGTAAATTAATATAAAATTCCCATTGGCAATTTGTAGTTAAGGTATTGGTTGTACTGATGTAAAAATTTGAATTGGTAGTTGTATTTACAGATTTTAATTGTCCTGAAACGACTGTGAAGTCAGTTGATGCAGAGGGTGTCCAAGTTGGGAAACTCGAATAGTCTCCGTCTGTAAAGTTATCCGAAATTTGCGCTAAGGATATTTGACAAATTTGGAAAAAAGCTAAAAGTAGAATTAATCGAATCATAAGTATTCTTAGTGTGAACTAAAATATGTTTATTTATATAATCAGCAACTATTTACAAAAAAATCCCGCCACGGTTAGCAGGATTTTTTTTGTAATATGTATCATTTAACAATCATTATTTGTAACCAACAGCAAACACAACACATCCGCTATATGAACCTTCTTCTACAGGTGGAATCACATAGTCAACAAATACATGACGTGATTTTGATACTTCAAACTGTATATCTTTTTTATCTGCGCCAGCGTCTTTATATGAAAATAATAATTTTCTGTTTTTTGATTCTTTATCTTTATTATAAATCTGAATTTCAACAGCTTTGGGTAGAGCTTCTGTTACAAAAACAATTTTATATTTCTCTCCAATAAATAAAGGCACTTCCACCTCTTTCACCGATTCTTTTTTCTTATAAATAACACGTGTTAATTCAGAACTATCATATTTAAAAGGGTTCAGCAAATCTTCGGCTTTTTCTTTTAAAACTTTAGCGTTACATAATAAAGTATCACCGCCTTGAAAAGACATAAGGCCAACAATGATAAGAAGGCTTAAAAATGGTTTTAAAAATGTATTCATATTCAATGTGTTTTAATATTAATCAATGATTGTTTTTCTTAACGAAATAATAGTATTAGATATCGCTTTTAATTCAGCTTCACTTACCGAAACGCTATCGAAATCAACTTCCTCATCAGTTTCCTTTGCTTTTTTTATGGCGGGTATAGCTGTGTATGCAGCATTAATTTTTTCTACCGCTTCTAACAACATGGGAATTTCTGGCTCAGCAGGTTTAGATGCTTTTAAAGCCTTGATAATGGTTTCAGACAGCATTAACTGCTCCATCAAACTAGCCAATGCTTTTTTGTTTTTATCTTTGGCACACACTTCAGAGGCTATGTAAGCGCTTTCTATCCAGGCACCAGTAAAGGCAATGGCAATAATATGTTTTTGTTTATTTTGTTCAAACAAAACATCCGTTTTTAATTGCACACTTGAAACTAATTTGATAATGGAATCTTCATTTGCAATATTTTTGTCAAATCTTGTAGAAAGATTATTTCCTTCAAAGGCCTGATTTAAGCCTAAATCAGCACCCATGTCCTTACAAGCTTTTAAATACGTTTTTGATTCTTGATATTTTTTATTAAATAAACAATATGATAAGTCCGCACTGTAAACTCCAAAATTTGTCGCCCTTTTAAAACCACTCGTATTATATTTATTAACGTCCGTGTTAGCATTTACAAGAGATGGAACGAACGCTGATCCAGATTTTTTAAAAACATACGCTATTTGAAGCGCTGAGGGTAAATTATAAGAAACCTCTTCATCTTCGGCATCCTTTGAAGCAATAACAGGTAAAGAATCAATAACTTCTTCTTGCCGAGTATTTACTTTTGTTTCAGAGTCCGAACAAGAAATAACCAGAATTGATGTTACGGTTAATGCTAAATAAAATGATTTTGTGGCCATAGTATAGTAATTATAGTATGTAAATATAATTAAAAAAAGCAAATATGGCTGTATTTAGAACCTATTTTGAGAGGACTTCAATGGCCTTTAAAATACTTTTATCGGTTTGATTTATAATAGGGTAATACGCGTCTTTATCAAACACGCCTCTACCTATAAAAGCTTTTAAATAAGGTTTTAGAGCTTGATTTGTTTTGTCTTTGTTTAGGGAGCCTAGTTTTATATTTTGTTTTTCGCAATACGAATAAAAATCTTCTAAAAGAGGCGAAGTAATTTCAAATTGATCTATGTAATTTTTTGCAGTTAAATAAGCGTTTAATTTCGATCTGTTTTTATCAGCGTATTCAAAAGCAAATGTGTTAATAGCGCCTGTATAAAATACTTTATTGACAAAATGGTTGTTTTTGGCTGTATCTAGAGGAACAAATACATCTGGCATAATGCCCCCTCCACCATAAACTGTTTTACCATTAGGAGTTGTGTATTTTTTTGTTTTATCTAACTTAATACTGTCTGCATTAAGTAACTCACCATGCTCGTAGCGGTCATATTCTTCGCTGTAATACTGAGACTTGTCATCCGAATATGGTTTTTGAATGCATCTACCAGTTGGGGTGTAATACCTTGCAATGGTTAAGCGAATAGCAGAACCATCTGGCAATTGTAATTGATCTTGAACTAAACCTTTCCCAAAACTTCTCCTGCCAATAATGGTACCTCTATCATTATCCTGAATAGCTCCCGCAACTATTTCACTAGCGCTTGCAGATCCTTCATCAATTAAAATAGCTAACCCATTGTTTTCGAAACTGCCACGCTCGGTTGCCTTGTATGTTTTTTTAGGGTTGGCTTTTCCTTGGGTGTACACAATTTGCAATCCATTTATTAAAAACTCATCAGAAATATCAACAGCTGCGTTTAAATACCCACCAGGGTTTCCTCGTAAATCTAAAATCAATTGTTTCATTCCTTGTTTATTAAGAGCATTAAATGCTTTCAAGTATTCGGTATATGTTGTAGCAGCAAATGTGCTTATTTTGATGTAACCGATTGTTTGATTTAGCATATAAGATGCGTCAATACTGAAAATAGGAATGGCATCTCGAACAATATTGAAATGTAATATTTTTGAGACCCCACTTCTTAGGATTCCAATGTTTACTTTACTTCCACTTTTCCCTCTTAGTTTTTCAAAAACTTCCTTGCTTGTAATGTTAACACCAGCAACTATGTTACCTTCTACTTGTATAATTTTATCTCCAGCTCTGATTCCAAGTTTTTCAGAAGGCCCACCTTCAATAGGATTAATAACCCTAATCGTATCTTTAATAATATTAAATTCAACACCTATACCTTCAAAATTACCTTCTAATGGCTCGTTAACTTTTTCGAATTCTGAAGCAGGAATATAGCTTGAATGTGGATCCAGACTTTGGAGAAGTGAAGTAACTGTTTTTTCTACTAAATCTTTTTTGTTAATGGTGTCTACGTATTGATATTCAATATAGTCTAATAAACTATTAATTTTATCATTGGACGATGCTTTATTGTTTTGAGAAATAGAGGAACTGTTTTGTATGTGACTGCTTAAAAAGTAACCTAACCATAGACCAGTGATAAGAGTAAGTGATAATATAATGGGCAAAAAAACGTTATGTTTTTTAGTTGGTTTTGGTTGGTCAAATTCCATAAGAAATCGGTATATTTACAAAAGCAAATGTATCTTTTTAAAGTGTATAGTTTACGATGTTAAAAAAAATTATCTTTTTAATTTGCTCGGCAATGTTGGTGTTGTTTTCTTTTTGCAAAAAGAAAACAACAGTTCAAGATAACATCCCCTATCAAACAGTCAATCTTAATGTTTACCCAAATGACCCACTTAATTTCAAAATACAAGTGGTTGGTGGTTGGATTTACGTGAACGGTGGAGTTAACGGGATAATTGTATATAGACAAACAATGACTGGCTCTTCTGACTTTATTGCAATTGAACGTACTTCGACTTATTTACCTGATGATGCAGGGGCAAAAGTTAAAGTCTTATCAAATAATTTTACCTTGAAAGATACGGTAAGTGGATCAACATGGCAACTTAATAATGGAGCGGTATTGTCTGGGCCAGCAACTCTTGCATTAAAGCAATATCAAGCCATCTATGATAATGGCACTGGAATTTTAAATATCAGAAATTAAAATTGTTATCCATAAAAAAAAGCAATCGGTTAGGATTGCTTTTTTGCTTTTTAATTTATAATCGCAATTATGCGTTTTCTGGTTTTCCTTTAGCTTGAGAAACAACGATAGCACGTTCATAGTGTTCGGTTCCGTTAAGAGCGTCGATAGCTTTTTGGCCATCGGCATCGTTTGCCATTTCAACAAATCCAAAGCCTCTGCTTCGTTTTGTTTCCTTGTCCTTAATAATTCTAACCGAGGTTACCTCGCCAAATGGAGAAAATAATTCACTTAAAGAATCTTCTCTTACTTTAAAGCTGATATTGCTTACAAAAATGTTCATAACAAATAATTTATTTAGTTATAGTAAAATTATAACAAATAATTAAAGAAACAAATTTTTTAGCCTATAATTTAACATTTTAATAAAGACAAATGTCTAAAAAAGTTAGATTAATACTTAAATACTGTCGATTAGTTGTATTTCTGTTTAAAAAACCTTTGCTTCTACGCTAATTTCAACGTTAGCATCCTTTGGCAATCTATCTGCCTGAATAGTTGCTCTCGCTGGATAATCGCCCTTGAAATAACTGCTATATACTTCATTTACATGAACAAAATTATTCATATCCGATAAAAAGATAGTTGTTTTTACGATGTTATCGTAAGTTAAATTTGCTTCTTTTAAAACTTCGCCTAAATAATCCATTACTATTTTAGTTTCATCCTTAATAGTTGTTTTTATGAGTTGCTTAGATTCTAAGTCCATGGCAATAGTTCCCGAAACATACACACAATCACCAACCTGAACAGCTTGGTTATATGGGCCAATGGGAGCAGGGGCTTTGTCTGTTTTGATAATTTTTTTCATTTTCAATAAAGTAGTTAGTTAGGCTAACAAAGATACAAAAAACAATATTAATATAGGGACAAGAATTTAACAACCTAACTTTAGTAACTATGTCTAATAGAAGGCTTAGGGTATGTATAAAAGCGATAGCTTTACAAGGATGCAGCAAAAACCTTTAATACTAGTTACAAATGACGATGGCATAAGTGCGCCGGGCATTTTACATTTAGCTTCTATTGCCAAACAATTTGGCGATGTGGTTGTAATAGCTCCCGATAAGCCACAATCGGGTATGGGACATGCTATAACGATTAATTCAACACTAAGAATTCAAAAAACAAATTACCATCCAGGTGTTATGAATGAATTTAGTTGCACTGGAACGCCCGTAGATTGCGTGAAAATGGCAGTCAATAAATTACTTGATCGGAAACCTGACTTGGTTTTATCTGGCATTAATCACGGAAGTAATAGTTCTATAAACGTTATTTATTCTGGAACTATGAGTGCGGCTATAGAAGGCTCTTTGGAAGGTGCGCCATCCATTGGGTTTAGCTTAAGTGATTATAGTATTGATGCTGATTTTAGTGCAACCACAACATTTATAGAAAAAATAATTAGCTCATGTTTAAAAGACGAATTGCCAAAAGGCGTTTGTTTAAACGTTAATTTCCCAAAATTAAAAACAGAAGATATTGCTGGTTTAAAAATTTGTCGGCAAGCAAAAGCCAATTGGGTAGAAGATTTTGAAGAAAGACAAGATCCTTATGGACGATCCTATTATTGGCTTACGGGTAAATTTGTGAATTTTGAACCCGAAGCAACTGATACTGATGAATGGGCCTTGGCAAACGGCTATGTATCTGTTGTGCCAGTGATGCATGATTTAACAGCGCACAATTATATTACTCACCTTAGAAATGTATTATAAACCATGATGGATAAATTAGATAAAATTTGGGTTGGATTATTGTTAGGACTAGTGTTTCCGGCATTTTGCTTCTTTTGCTATTGGCTATTTGGATATAGTCAATTATCATTTCCTTATGCTTTTCTTAGGTATTTGCGCTTGGGTGATATGCTACAGGAGGTAGCCATTGTTTGTGTTGGACTTAATTTATTAGTGTTTTATTTATTTTTAAATAAAAAAATATACGATTTAAGTAAAGGCATGATGTACGCTACTTTTGCTTATGTTGCATTAGTGCTATATATTTCATTGACTTAAACTACCCCATAATTTTTTAATAAAATTGTCTAAATACTATATCATATCAGGTGAGCCATCTGGCGATTTGCATGCATCCAATATGATGAAGGAATTGTTGTTGCTTGACTCCACAATAGAGTTTAGGTTTTGGGGTGGTGATTTGATGGAAAAAGTAGCTCATCAAAAACCAACGAAGCACATCAAAGATCTTGCATTTATGGGCTTTGTGGAAGTGATTAAAAATATCCGAACTATATTTAAAAACATCGCATTTTGCAAACAAGATATTTTGCAATATAAGCCTGATGTATTGATTTTAGTTGATTATCCAGGCTTTAATTTGCGTATTGCTGATTGGGCTAAAACACAAAATATTCGCGTGTTGTATTATGTATCTCCTACTATTTGGGCTTGGAAAGAAAATCGCGTAGAGATTGTGAAACGTGCCTGTGAAAAAATGTTTGTGATATTGCCCTTTGAAGTAGCTGTTTATAAGAAGCTTGGCTATGAGGCAGATTATGTCGGACACCCTTTATTGGACGCTATTGAACAGGAGAAGCCAAATTTACCAACGCGCGAACAATTTATAGCAACCAATCAGTTAGATAATCGGCCTATTATTGCAGTTTTACCAGGTAGTAGAAAACAAGAGATCAATTTAATGTTTTCTATTATGTTAGAGGTTGTTAATGAATTTAAAGAATTTCAGTTTGTTATAGCTGGAACTTCCAATTTACCAAAAGACGCGTATCAACCCGCATTAGATAGAAATGTAAAAGTGGTTTTTAATCAAACGTATGCTTTAATGCATCATGCACATGCTGGTATAATTAAATCAGGTACATCTACTTTGGAGAGTGCGTTATTTCGTTTACCGCAAATAGTATGCTATAAAGGAGGTGCCGTGTCTTATGCAATTGCCCGAATGGTAGTTGGAAATCGTGTAAAATATATTGCATTGCCAAATTTGATAATGGATAAGCCAATTGTTAAAGAATTAATACAGGGAGATTTAACAGCGGCTAATTTAAAAGAAGAACTCACACGTATTATTTCAGGAAAAGCGCGCGAAGAAATGATTGAAGCGTATGATTCTTTAATAAATTTATTAGGGAACAGTGGCGCTTCTAAAAAAGTAGCTACACAAATCTATAACCATCTTCATGCTAAAAATTAAATTTGTCATATTTATTTCATTTATAGTATTTGCATCTTGGCAATTACAGGATGTTAGAAGTGATTTTGATATAAGCACTAAAATTATTTCTAAGCATGAAATGATAAAAAATGCTAGTTCGGTATCAAAACAATTAAAAACTGATAACTATTCTTTTTTAATTTCTGACGAAACCGTTAACATTAAAATATTTTCGCAATTAAAAGTAAAAGCGTTTACTGTTAGCGCCGATGCTGGCACTTATAGAGTGTGGTCGGATGGCATTGAGATTATTAATACTTCTACAGCACCCCTTTTAAAAATCAGTTACTTCAATGATTCGATAGAAGTAAAAACATTTGAATCTGTAATAGGAAGGTATAAAAAAATAAAAATAACGAGTCAAGATCCAATTAAATCATTACGTATTAAATTAATTTTACCTGAACGAAAGCCTCGTTTTTATGAAGATAATATTGAAGTAAAAGTGGAGGCAGAAGCTTTAACACTTTTAAATGAAGTTACTTTTGATAATTATATATCGGGTGTAGTTCAAGCAGAGGCCGGCAAACATTCGTACCAAGAATTCTATAAAGTGCAAGCGATTTTAGCAAGAACATTTGCTCTGTCGCATTTGCAAAAACACGCACTCGAAGGATTTAGTTTGTGCGACTATACGCATTGCCAAGCATACAATGGAAAAACAACGGAACTTACTATTATGAAAGCTGTTTCAGAAACGCGCGGAAAGGTTGTAGTAGATGATAATTTGAATTTGATTGAAGCCGCATTTCATAGTAACAGTGGTGGGCAAACTGTGAATTCTGAAGATGTATGGGGAAGTAGATTGTCTTATTTAAGAAGTGTTAATGATACTTTTAGTATAAAAATGCCAAATGCTCGATGGGAACGAAAAATGGCTAAAGAAGATTGGATATCATATTTGAAATTAAAACATCATTATCCTGTTCAAGATTCTAATGCACTTTGGCAAGCATTTAATTTTAAACAAGATATTCGTAAGCCATATTTAGAAGCAAATAATGTACGAATAGCTTTAAAGAGTGTAAGAACTGATTTGCAATTAAAATCAACTTTTTTTTCAATAATACCTCAAGGCGACACATTGTTGTTTAAAGGAAGAGGCTTTGGACATGGTGTTGGAATGTGTCAGGAAGGAGCAATGAGAATGGCCAAAATTGGGTACACCTATAGTCAGGTGATTAATTTTTATTACCAAAATACGCAGCTCATTGATTTACATAAATTAAATTTCTTTAAAGATGAGTAATAGTCATGTCAAATCTTTAAGAAAAGAAAGCAAACGCTAGAATTAGTAAAAGAATTGAAATAAGTGAGATAAGACAATCTACTTTTTTTGATTTCACGATTTCCATTTTTTCCATTTTTTAATTGATATACTTTATAATTAAAAAACAGAGAAAAAGTAACACTGAATTTTTAGTGTTCGCAGCCAGCGCAAACACCAACACAAGCACGGCCTTTACATACTGAAAATAAAATAGGAGCAATAGAAGTTAATCCTCCGGTGATTGTTGTTAAAATAGTTTTTTTCTTTCATGTAACTTTTTTACTTTTTTATTATCATATGACTATACCATCATGCATGAATCTTTTCTTTTAATCCAATCCAAGCGAATACAGCTAAAATGGAACCTAACACAGGCGCTAACAAATATACCCATACATGTTCTAAATGACCTGATACTATGGCTGGTGCTAATGAACGAATAGGATTCATAGAGGCACCACAAATTGGCCCAGCAAACATAGCTTCTAATAATACTACAGAACCAATTGCCAAACCTGCAAACATTCCTTGTTCTTTACTTCCTTTAGCTACACTTAAAATCACAAACATTAATATAAAAGTGAGTATTGCTTCTAATAAAAAGGATTGCATTTCAGAACCCGCAGGAAGCGTTGCACCTAATAATTCATTTATAGGAAATAAAACGTGTAACACTAAACTCGCTAAAAAAGCGCCCATAGCTTGACTTATGATATAAGGCAAAATTTCTTTAATAGGAAATTCTTTAGCTACCCAAAGGGCAATAGTTACTGCGGGATTTAAATGTGCCCCCGAAATATTACCAATAGAATATATCATAGCCGCAACAATTAACCCAAATGTAATAGCTATGCCTACATGTGTGATGGCCCCGCCAGACTCTTGATTAATAACGATGGCTCCTGTGCCACAAAATACAAGGGCAAATGTTCCAATTAATTCCGCAAGATACTTTCTCATATTTCTTTGTAACAGTTAAGGTGTTTGTAATCGTTTAAAACTACAAAAAATAAAATTCTGAATAGTATCAAATGGTGTTTGATGATCAACTGTGATACATTTCACTTTATCAAAAAACTTAGTTAATCGTTGTGTCATCGTTTTTTCAGAATATTGTTTAATCTCAATACCACTGCATTTTGTAGGGCCTTGTTCCGAGAATGTACCAAGAACTAATACACCTTTTGGTTTAATGCCACGACTGATTGTTTGGATATAGTTTTCGATTTCTGTTTCAGTTGTTAAGAAATGAAAGGCGGCTCTGTCATGCCAAAAATCATAACGTTCACTTGGTTCAAAATTAGAAGCATCCGCTACTATCCATTTCACTTTATTAGCCCCATTGCCAAGCCTAGCTTTTGCTTTTTCTAAAGCGCTTGCTGAAATATCTAATACAGTAATATTAGTATAACCTAATTGCAATAAATGGTCTACTAAAAAACTATCGCCTCCACCAACATCGATAATGCTAGCTGTTTTAGAGATATTAAATTCTTTCAAAAAATTTAACGACGTGCTCGGGGTTGATTGATACCAACTTACATCTTTTAATTCTTTTGTTTGGTAGATATTTTCCCAATGGTTTTTTCTGTCTAACATGTTACTTATAATTTAGAAAATACATAAAATGTTTCGAGCGCTATTTGCTGACAGCGTTCACTATATTTATCATCTTGTTCAGGTGTATTGTCAAATACTTTTGGGTCGTTATAGGTTGTCCCTATGCGTAATTCAACGCCAGGTATAAAAGGGCAATTTTCTTCAGCATCACCGCAAGTCATAATGGCTGCGAATTCCTTATGTGGATTTCCCTCATCATCGTACACTTTTGAAAAGCACACAATTGGTTTTTCATTCTCGTCAAATAGTAAATGATAGGTGGAGTTTTTTTCTTCGTTAACCAATTTAATATCAAATCCAATTCGTTTTAGCGCATTAATAGCATTGATATTAAAAGCAGTCGCTTCTGTCCCTCCTGAAAAAGTGCTAACATTATTTATTTTATAATAATTTGCGGCAACATGAGCCCATACTTGTCCGAAATGACTCCTTCGAGAATTATGAGTACAGATATATACCAAATTGATGGGTTTGTTTTCTTTCTTCTTGCTACTCATGTATAGAGTAATTTTATCTAGCAATTCTTTTCTTTCACTAGGAATCGAATTAAATTCCTTTGTCAAACTATTGCAATACTTTTTTATTGATGGTATCATATGTCAGAAAATTAATTTAACAACATTTTCCACCCGGCGCGCATGAGCCTTTTGATGAGTTTCGAATATCAACTAAGTTTACTTTTAATTTTTCGGGTGGTATACCACAACTATCTGTTGCTAAACAATTAGTTTTAGTTGACATTAATTGAAATTGAGCTCCGTTAAACTCTAAATGATATTTCCCAATAGTGTTGCTTTGGTATTCGACTTCAATTTCTGCATCCTTTAAGTGTAATGTTTTTTCAGAAAGGGCGATAATCTCACTTAGTTTTTGAGGCGCTAAACGATGATCGAAATCATTCGCTTCCCATAATTGAAAATTAACAACCGTTTCGTTTCTAACTGTTCCACCACAATCAATAAAATGTTTAGTTACTTGACCCACTTCTGTTACATGGAAGTGATTAGCGACTAGATTTCCGTCAGGTAATACAAAATTTAATTGCGATGTTACGCTGAGCTGTTTTTTGAAGTCTGAAAGTTTCATGATTTTATGGTTTAAAGTTATATTTTTATTTAATCGTTATATAACGATCGTATTTTGATAATACGTTTAACAACATTTGGTTTTAGATGTATAAGAATTTAAAAAACCAGTCATATATGTTTTAGCTTGTGCCCATTCCATTTCATCAATACAGTAGCAAACTTTTACGCCTGAGATATCCCCTTTTATTAAGCCTGCTTCCTTCAATTCTTTTAAATGTTGGGATACTGTACTTTGAGATAATGGTAACTCATCAACTATATCCCCACATATACATGTTTTCTTCTTAATTAATAATTGCAAAATAGCCACTCTAGCTGGGTGAGCTAATGCTTTTGCGTAAGCAGCTATTTTATTATCTTTTATTGTAAACTCTTCCGACTTAGTTGTTCCCATAATATATCGTAATATTACGATTAAATTTTAATTAACCCCAATTAATTAGTTAATTGAAAAAAATTAACGGAATTACATTTGAGTATTTGCCCATTTTTAGGTGTACATTCGAGCAATTTTCGACTTGCTTTCAACCAAATAATTGTAGACCTTTACTTTCTTATACCATGAAGAAAAAAGTTGAAATATTATCACCTGCTAAAAATTTAGTGCAAGGTATGGCTGCAATTAATGCTGGTGCAGATGCTGTATATATAGGAGCGCCTCAGTTTGGCGCTCGTTCAAATGCTACCAATTCAATTGAAGACATTGAAGAACTGGTGCAATATGCTCATTTATTCAAGGCGCAAGTGTTTGTAGTTATCAATACCATTTTATATGATAATGAATTAGAAGATTGTAAAAAATTAATACATCAATTATATGCCATAGGAGTAGACGCGCTTATTGTTCAAGATATGGCTATCATGGAAATGGATTTACCTCCTATTGTTATTCATGCCAGTACTCAAGCAAATAACAGAGATCCTAAGCATGTTAAATTTTTGAAGGATGCTGGAATGAAACGTGTTGTCTTGGCACGAGAATTAAATTTAGATCAGATTAAAGATATTAGCACAGCCACTGATGTTGAATTAGAATTTTTTGTGTCAGGCGCGCTTTGTGTTTCGTTTAGTGGCAATTGTTATATGAGTATTGCTGGTGGCGAACGGAGTGCTAATAGAGGCTCTTGTGCCCAAAATTGTCGACTTCCTTATAATTTAACAGATGGCACGGGTAAAACATTAATTGCCAATAGTCATTTATTATCTATTAAAGATTTAGATCTAAGTGACCAACTTCCTAATTTAATTGAAGCTGGGATTACTTCTTTTAAAATAGAAGGTCGATTAAAGGATATGGTTTATGTAAAAAATAACACTTCTTTTTTAAGAAAAAAATTAGACGCATTTTTAGAAAATAACGACCAGTTTCAAAAAGCATCTTCTGGCAGAACCTTTTATAATTTTGAAGCCGAGATGGACAGAAGTTTTAACAGAGGCTACACGGATTATTTTGTAAACAAGCGTAAAGAAAAAATTGGCACATGGGAAAGCCCAAAAGCACAAGGACAATTAATAGGAAAGCTGTTGGAAATAAAAGCTAATGGATATGTAATCGAAAATTATGAAAAACTTAATAATGCGGATGGACTTTACTTTATTAATGATGATGGTGAAGCAGACGGGGTTCAGATTAACATTATCATCAATGACGTCGTAGTTCCCAATACATTTAAGCCATTAAAAATAGGAACAACTATTTATAGAAATTCCGACGCTGCATTTAATAAATTAGTAGAACGCGAAGATAGCGCTATTCGAAAAATTGGAGTGAAATTAAAATTTATTGAAACAACAAATGGATTTCAATTAACAGCAACTGATGAAGATGGGCATGAAAGTGTATCGTCTTTTGTAGCTATAAAAGAATTAGCTAAAAACGAAGACTCGACAACGCCTAATATTATTAAAAATTTATCAAAAACAGGGAACACACCGTTTATTGTTGACGAAGTTAATGTTGAGTTTTCAAAGAATTGGTTTTTGCCACTTTCTAAAGTAAATGAAGTAAGACGCGTTGTTTTAGAACAGTTGATTGATATCAGAGTTAAGGAATATCATCGCGAAGAGTTTCAAGTTGTTAAAACTGACCATCCTTATCCTGTTACTCAATTAGATTTTACATATAATGTATCCAATCACTTAGCGCGAACTTTTTATAAACGACATGGAGTGACTGAAATTGAAAAAGCCTTTGAATTGCAGTGGGACCCTGGTAAAGCACGTGTAATGACTACTAAATATTGTGTTAAATATGAATTAGGTAAATGTGCTCGTTTTCAAAGGGACACTATGGGTGAAAAAGTAGTAGAGCCCCTAACGCTTAAGCATGGCGAAAATGAATACAAATTAAAGTTTAATTGCAAGCCTTGTGAAATGGAAATTTGGGAAAAAGATGCTGAACTAGAATTTGAAGACGAAGATTATTAGGAATATTTGACTTCAATATTGAGAAATAAAAATTCCATTTTTTATTGATTTAAAAACAAAACCCCTCTCATTAATAAATGAAAGGGGTTTTGTTTTAATTTATAATTTCATTTTAAGCTTCAGGTTTTTTCTTTTCGATAATTGTTTTTACTGAATCAAACATTTTTTGAATAACCTCTTTACTTAATGGTTCTCCATCAGCAGGCACTACATCTTCAAAAACATAACTGTTAGTGCCAACTTTTTGAATATAATAAAAATGGAATTCAGGTTTTGTTATTTGGCTTTCCCACATAATAACTAATGGTTCTTCTACTATATATGATTTAAATACATTAATGTCATTCGACTTAATATCACTTTTTTTAAGTTCAATGTCTCCAGGGTCTTCCGTAATTGAAATGTGAAAGGTTTTCCCAACCTTAACTTCTAATGCTCCCCAGCTTTGCTCAGTCACTTCCAATTTAGCTGCGGTTGTATCAGGAACAAAAATCGAAAATTGTTTTCCGTATTTACTTAGATCTAAAGTGAGCATTCCTGCTGGCGCTTGAATATCTTGTTTTGCTTCTTTCGTGCCGCACGAAGTGAAAATGATTCCTAAGCTTAATGCTGACAGTAGAATAAATGTTTTTTTCATAGTATGATGAGTTGATTATTATTAAAACAAATATAATGTAAAGGCTTGTGTTACAAAAATAAAAATGCCACTATTTTAAGTAGTGGCATTTTGTGTAAAATAATATTGTATTATTAAAATTGATTGTAAACAAAAAACCCCGCTAATGCGGGGTTTTAATTACTTCTTTTTAGCTGCTGCTTTTTTAGGAGCTGCTTTTTTTACTGCTTTTTTAGGAGCTGCTTTTTTTACTGCTTTTTTAGCTGCTGCTTTTTTAGGAGCTGCTTTTTTTACTGCTTTTTTAGCTGCTGCCTTTTTCGGAGCTGCTTTTTTTGCTGCTTTCTTAGGAGCTGCTTTTTTTGCTGTTGCCATGGTTTTTGTTTTTTAAGATTTTTGTTACTACGAAGTAAATAAATTAATTAACGCTAACTAATTTTATAGTGATTATTTTATTAACATAAAATTGTTGAAATTGTTAATACCATTACAACAGTGAATTAAATTTTATTGAATTTATAAAAGTTGAAACGATTTTAATTTTTATTCAATCATTGTTAATTATTGATTTTATTGATATTTCAGAGCAACTAGGTTCAGTAATAAATACATAAAAGATACATGAAGAACGAAATTAGTTGATGTTTTTTTACGATAAATTAATAAAAAAATATTTTCTCAATCATTGAACAATAAAAGTTATTTCACTATCCATTCATTTTCGATTTCCCAGCCAGCTAATAATTTAATTGGAGTTGAATTTACAAAAACCGGTTCAGGTTGTTGATGTAAAAAATAGTCTCCCGTGTCTAACTTGCCATTTTTATTGACATCTTCAACGATCTTACTAATATATATTCCTGGTAAAATATTTTTATATTCAATTAATTTTTCCGAAGTTGAGGCTAAAGAAATTTCAATTAATGATTTTTGAATAATTTGCTCCTTATCATTTAATAATAGAAGAATATAATTTTCTTTCTTAGGAAAAAATACTTTTAAGTTTAATTGAGCATAATCTTCTACCGATGTAGTTGTAAATTTATATGTTATAGAGTCGTTTATTCTCTTATTAATAGAGTCTTTCAGGGCTCCCTTATTAATAGTTAAAGTATAATTGGTTTCAGGTTTAAATGAAGATTGAATAGAAAAAGTGGTTTTTGAACTAATGTCTTTTAATATTGAAAAGGATTTATTTATAGAAATTGAATCTTTTCGTTCAGTTAGTGTAATTTTATTTTCAGATATGTTTTTTAGGTCTATTGGAAAATTTAATTCAAATTGTGGCGATATAAAAAAGGGCATATTAGACCCAATATTAGATTTTAGATAATACGTAATATCCTTGCCTTTGCTCATTTTAACAACAGATTCGGACGATGGTATTTTAATATTTACAGTATCCGTTTTTTTACTATGATAAGAAATAATTGTTTGTAAAGTATCAAACTGATTGTTATAATATAAGGTTAAGGAATCTCGCGTTTCATTTTTAGCAACATGTAACAGGTTAGGTGAAATCACAGATTTAATATCAAATTGGGGTTTATTATAGATAATCATTGCTTTACCATATTCTAATGAAATACTTTTTTTAATAAAACTTTTAGAAGGAAGCTCTTTAAATAACAGTAAATTCGATATAATACCGTCGTTTGGGTTCACTAAAAGATCTTGAAAGGCAATTCGTTCTTCTGAACCATCATATACTAAATTTTTATTGACATCATCGATAGCTAATATCTTAAAAGGAGTGCTTGGTAAATAATTAAAATTATACATTCCTGCTTCATCTGTTTTGCTAATATATAATGGTTTATCTTTATAGACAGTGCTATCATTTGAATTATTAGGATATAAGCCAATTAAAAGCTTTTCCGAAGGCTTTTTGGTATAAGCGTTTAGAACTTGTCCATTTAATTTTAAACTGTCAATTGTGCTACCCGTACTAAATACATATTCGAAATTTTGAAGTACATTTCCCTCATGTAAATCAATGATAGCGTTTCCAAAAGATAATTTATAAGTAGCATTTTGTATAAGAGGTTCATTAAAGGTAATTTTCAGTGTTTTTCCTAAAGCTTGTATATCAGGCATTTCCCTTGTTTGCGGAGTAATAATAAATTGATTAGCAATATCCTTTAACTTAATGTATTCGTCAAATTGAACAACGATTTGCTTGGAATTAAAATTCACAGAAACATTTTCGGGCAAATAACTTAATGCCTTAGGTGGAGTTGCATCTTTCTTACCGCCAGTTAATGATGTAATTTGAGCACATTGCACGCAAATAAAAAGAATACATATATATAACAGTAGTTTTTGCATTTTACTTTACAAAGAAAGTGTTTTTTACTTAATTACAATTGATATAACTGTTAATCAATTAAAAATTGAATTTATAGATAGAGATTCTTGTTTTTAATTCCTTTATGGCTTATCCATGCATCATTTGATTTATGCGTTATCGCAACATAGATAATTCCTATATTTGAGTAACAGCTATTAACCTTCACCAATAAACGAATACAATTATGATAAACGAATCTTTTAAACCAGTTAGTTACTCTCAAACAACTATTTCGGAACTAATGATTCCAGCCTATGCAAACTTCGGAGGGAAAATACATGGGGGAATATTATTATCATTAATGGATAAGGTTGCTTATGCGTGTGCTTCTAAGCATGCTGGTAATTATTGCGTAACGGTTGCTGTAGAGAATGTAGATTTCTTACAACCCGTTGAGGTAGGTGAAATGGTATCTATGTATGCTACTGTAAACTATGTTGGCAATTCATCATTGGTGATTGGTATAAAAGTGATTGCAGAAAATTTCAAAATAGGAACTGTAAAACACACAAATACCTCTTATTTTACAATGGTTGCTAAAGACGAAGAAGGTAAATTGACACAAGTGCCTGGATTAATTTTAGAAAGTAAAACGGACGCACGGCGATTTTTAGAAGCCATCAAACGTAAAGAATTAAGAGGTGTTTATAAACAAGAATTAAATAATGCTAAAACGATGCTTGAAATTGAACAAAACAAGCATGTTTTAGATAATGAGCGTTGTGTTATATCTTATCAGTAATTAGTATAAAGTGCAGTTACGCTTTATACTAATTTCGCTTTTGATAAGTATTCAGCAATTTGTACTGCATTGGTTGCAGCTCCTTTACGAAGATTGTCTGCTACTATCCACATATTTAAAGTTTTGGGTTGAGTTTCATCCCGACGAATACGGCCAACAAATACTTCATCTTTATTATGAGCATTCATTGGCATAGGGTAAATTTGATTAGCGATGTCATCTTGTAAAATAACACCATCCGTTGTTTTCATGATTTCAAAAATGTCTTTCACCTCAAATTCATTTTCAAACTCTATATTAACGCTTTCGCTATGACCACCCATTACTGGAATACGAACAGTAGTTGCTGTTAATCGAATGGTATCATCACTCATTATTTTTTTTGTTTCGTTTACCAATTTCATTTCTTCTTTGGTATACCCATTTTCGGTAAACACATCTATTTGAGGTATCACATTTAAATCAATGGTGTATTTGTAAGCCATGTCTCCCGATTTCCCAGCTCGTTCATTCATTAATTGTTCAACAGCTTTTACACCAGTTCCAGTAACAGATTGGTAAGTAGAAACAACGACACGTTTGATTTTATATTTTTGATGTAAAGGATTTAATACAACTACTAATTGTATGGTGGAACAATTAGGATTAGCAATAATTTTATCGTTGGCTGTTAATTGAGAGGCATTAATTTCTGGAACAATTAATTTTTTGGTTTTATCCATACGCCAAGCTGATGAGTTATCAATAACTGTAATTCCTGCTTCTGCAAATTTTGGAGCCCATTCTAAAGAGGTGTTTCCGCCAGCTGAAAATAAAGCTACGTGTGGTTTCATGGCAATAGCATCAGTCATAGAAACAACTTTATATTGCTTTCCTTGGTAAGTAATTTCTTTTCCTACTGATTTTTCAGATGCTACTGGAATTAATTCTGTTACAGGGAAATTGCGCTCCGCTAATACTTCTAACATTTTTGTGCCAACTAATCCAGTGGCTCCTACTACGGCGATTTTCATTTATTGTTGAATTTTATGGGTTGATATTGATTGT
>JANXRU010000262.1 GCA_025356715.1 Bacteroidota bacterium | reverse complement strand
AATTATCCTATAATTGATTGGACTACTCGCCCAGCTGTAAATAAAAATATTAAATATCCAATGGCTGGAAATCAAAGCCACTGGGTTACTTTAGGGGTTTATGATTTAAAAAATAATAAAACGTGGTATGTAAAAACCGATATTTCGGCTGGCTCAATAACCAACGATAAAGAACAATACTTAACGAATGTTGCATGGAGTCCTGATGAAAAACACATATACATTGCTATTTTAAGTCGTACGCAAAACGACATGAAGTTAAATGAATATGATGCATTAACTGGAAACTTTACTCGCACGTTGTTTGAAGAACATGATGATAAATATACCGAACCTTTGCATCCAATGTTATTTGTAAAAAACAATCCTTCACAATTTATTTGGCAAAGTCGTAAAGACGGCTACACACATTTTTACCTTTACAATATCAACGGAACTTTGATTAAACAATTAACTAAAGGCAACTGGGAAGTAAAAGCAGAAAATGGTTTTGATGAAAAAGGGGAACGCTTATTTTTCCATGCTAACGATCAAAGCCCCGTTAATCAAGATTTTTACAGCGTGAACATAAAAAGTGGTGAAGTGAAACGTATTACTAATGGCAACGGTTTTCATACATGTATGATTGATGAAAAAGGAAATTATGTGATTGATAACTTTACAAACTCAACAACGCCACGTGAATATTATGTAATCAATACAATAACAAAAAAATCTACTACAATTTATAAAGCAGATAATCCAATTAAAGATTACAAATTAGGAAATTGGAGTTTATTTACCATAAAAAATAACGAAGGCACTGATTTGTACTGTCGTTTGTTTAAACCTGTTGATTTTGATTCAACTAAAAAATATCCTGTATTAGTATATTTATATAATGGCCCTCACTCGCAATTGGTTACTAATACATGGATGGCTGGCGGAGAGCTTTGGTATCAGTACATGGCAGAGAAAGGATTTATAATATTTACTGTAGATGGCAGAGGTACAGATTACAGAGGAAGAGCATTTTCTCAAGCCACTCATCGCCAATTAGGAACTAAAGAAATGGAAGATCAATTATCTGGCGTTGCTTATTTAAAATCATTACCTTATGTAGATGGCAATAGATTAGGCGTTCACGGATGGAGCTTTGGTGGTTTTATGACAACTTCCTTAATGACACGTAATCCAGGAACATTTAAAGTTGGTGCGGCTGGCGGACCAGTTATTGACTGGACATATTATGAAATCATGTACACAGAGCGTTACATGGATTCTCCTCAAGATAATAAAGAGGGCTACGAAAAAAATAACTTATTAAATTATGTAGATAAATTAAAAGGAAAATTATTAATGATACATGGCGCACAGGATCCTGTCGTTGTATTACAACATAGCATTTTATATCAGAAAAAAGCCGTAGATAAAGGCATTCAGCTAGATTACTATTTATATCCTGGACACGAACATAATGTGTTAGGAAAAGACAGAGCGCATTTAATGGAAAAAATTACGAATTATTTTATTGACAATTTATAGTTTTCTAACACAGAGAAAAAGAGTTAAAGAGATCACAGAGAATATCAAATAAAAAATATAATAACTAAATAAAAAATATAGCGCAGAATTTCAGTGTTCTCAGAATCTCTGAAACTCTGTGTTGAAATAAATAAAACCATGAACTTTACAACCTACAAACATACAGTAACAGAGCGCTTTATTCGTTACGCTAAAATAGATACGCAATCAGATCCAAATTCAGAAACATGTCCAAGTACGATGAAACAAAAAAACTTAGCCAAGTTATTGGTGGAGGAATTAGTGGCCTTGGGGATTAAAGATGCTGAAATGGATGAGCACGGCTACATTTATGCAACTATTCCAAGCAATACTACAAAGCAAGTACCTGTTATTTGTTTTTGTTCTCACATGGATACGTCGCCCGATTGTAGTGGAGAAAATGTAAATCCTGTTATTCATACTAACTATAATGGCAATGATATTATATTGCCAAATGATAAAACACAAATTATTAAGTTTGCCGAACATCCTGATTTAGCAGGTCAATTAGGGAATGACATTATTACAACGGATGGCACAACCTTATTAGGTGCAGATAATAAAGCGGGCTTAGCTGAAATTATGGATGCGGCAAATTATTTAATGAATCATCCTGAAGTGAAGCACGGTGCTATCCGTATATTATTTACGCCAGATGAAGAAATAGGAAGAGGTGCAGATAAAGTAAACATAAAAAAATTAGGCGCACAATATGGTTACACCATGGATGGCGAATCTCGTGGACATTTAGAAAATGAAACTTTTAGCGCTGATGGAGTTACTATTACAATTCACGGTTTACCAACACATCCTGGTTTTGCAAAAAATAAAATGGAACACTCTATTAAAATTGCAGCTGAAATTATTAATCGTATTCCAAAAGATAAAACTCCTGAAACTACTGAAAAGAAAGAACCGTTCATGCATCCTGTAGCTATTAATGGAGGATTAGAAAAAGTTGAGATTAAATTTATCATTCGTGCTTTTGACGCACCAACATTAAAAACATTGGAATCAGAACTAGAAGAAATCACTAAGTCTGTTTTAACGAACTACAAAAAATCGAGTTACGAATTTAAAGTAACGGAGCAATACAGAAATATGAAAGACATGTTAGATACCTGCTATCATGTTGTAGATTACGCATTGGAAGCAATAAAACGTACTGGTGTAACACCAGTATTATCAAGCATTCGTGGTGGAACCGATGGTTCTCGTTTATCATTTATGGGATTACCTTGCCCGAATATTTATGCTGGAGAACACGCTTTTCATAGCAAACAAGAATGGGTGAGTGTACAAGATATGCAATTAGCCACGCAAACTATTGTACATTTAGCAAGCATTTGGG
>JANXRU010000256.1 GCA_025356715.1 Bacteroidota bacterium | reverse complement strand
GAACGGCTTCAGACACAAATAAAAAAACCCGTCTCAATTTAATTAAGACGGGTTTTTATTTTAAAAATAAAAATTATTCAATCACTAATTTTCGTGTAGATGCTCTGTCTCCAATTGTTGTTTTAACACTGTAAATGCCGCCTGTTTTACGCACTTTTAAAAAACACGCTCTGTAATGCCTTATTTTATTGAAAAATGTTTTTTAGTTGGGTGTCCCATTGCTACTTTTGGGTATGTTTATTCGAAAAAAGCCTAACAAATCAGGTAGCACATCAGTGCAAATAATTTCTAAATCTAATGGCAAATACCAAGTTACTAAAACCATTGGTTCAAGCAAAAGCGAACAGGAGATTGAAAAACTATATTTTCTTGGTAAACAAGAATTAGAACGATTAAGCATTCAAGCAAAATTATTTGTTTCTGAAAACGATACTCTTATTGAGCAAGTTTTCGATGCATTACAAAATGCAAGTATCAAAACAGTAGGTCCAGAAATTATTTTCGGAAAAATATACGATCACATTGGATTTAATACAATCAATGAAGAGTTATTCAGGCATTTAGTTATAGCGCGCTTAGCCTTCCCCTTAAGTAAATTAAAAACAATAGAATACCTCTATCGATTTCAAGGCGTAATGATGGATATAGATGCTGTTTATCGTTTTTTGGATAAGCTCAACAACAAACTAAAAGAAAAGGTTGAACAAATTGCATTTGCTCATACTAAGAAAATTTTAAATGATTCAATCAGTGTTGTTTTTTATGATATGACAACATTATACTTTGAAGCCAGTGACGAAGACGATTTGCGTAAGACAGGATTTAGTAAAGATGGAAAACATCAAAGCCCACAAATATATTTAGGCTTGTTAGTTGGCTTAGGAGGATACGCAATAGGCTATGATATTTTTGAAGGCAATATTTATGAAGGGCACACACTTATTCCATTTTTAGAAAAAACAGCTAAAAAATTTAAACTTGAAAAGCCAATTGTAGTAGCAGATGCAGGACTACTTTCTAATGACAATATAAAAGCATTAGAAGAAAAAAAGTATGAATATATAATTGGAGCTAGAATAAAAAACGAACCGGAAAAAATAAAACAACAAATTTTAGGAAAGAAATTGAGCGATGGAGAAACGGTGAGAATTGGAAAAACAACAAATCGGCTCATCGTGGCTTATGCCAACAACAGAGCTAAGAAAGACGAGCATAATCGTAAACGAGGATTACAGCGATTAGAAAAACAAATAAAAAAAGGGAAGTTCACCAAATCAAGCATCAACAATAAAGGCTATAACAAATACCTAAAAATGAAAGGCGATATGATGATTGAAATTGATTATGAAAAATTTAATGCAGATAAATGTTGGGACGGTTTAAAAGGGTATGTTACAAATACAAAGCTCAATGATAAACAAGTAATGGAAAATTATAAAAATCTATGGCACATTGAAAAAGCATTTAGAATGTCTAAAACAGATTTACGCATTCGCCCCATCTATCATAGATTACAAAGCAGAATAGAGGCTCACATTTGCATATCTTTTACAGCTTATTGCATTTATAAGGAATTAGAAAGAATACTGTATAAAGAAAAATCCACACTATCATTAAAAAAAGCGGCTGAAGTAACTCATAATATGTATGAGATTAGTTATACTCTGCCCGATTCGAAACATACAAAAACTAAACTGCTCAAAATGGATGATGAACAGGCACATCTATACCAAATTATTCATAAAAATTTCTAGGGTGTCCCAACGCTGAAAACAGGAAGAAGCCGTTTACTTAAGGGGTATTTAGGGTAAAATTTAAAGAAGCTATAGATGAAAAGGGCCTCCCGTAAGTGGGAGGTTTTTTTATGAGATAAAATGTAATCCTTTACAAGATTACTTTAAGTAAATTGATTTGTTGAAAGTACGATTAGTGTTTATACCGTATTGCTTTGAATTTAAATTTACGTTCGAATAGTTAAAAAAAGATAATCTGAAACTTAAATCCGTAGAAGTATTAAAGTTTGTAAGATCGGATGGGCTTAAAGTAATTGTTGCAGGAGTTGAGGCGATAGTTTTGGTATATGTTTGACTTACTCCAATTTGACTCAACGATAAATAAACGGGTTGGTTATTATTTAAAACGCCATTTAAAATAATATTAAATCCGGTAGATTTTGTTACCGTATCTTGTATTTGTGTGTATCCGTTATACACTGGATAAACCGGAATGTATGAGAAGCTTATTGCCGTAATAGTTCCGCTACCGGATATTTGCCAATTCAAACTTTTAATATTTATTTGATTTGTTTTATGGTATACCACAGGCGAGGGGTACACATCCAAAGTAGTGCCGTTTACACTTACGGTTCCGGCATTGATGTATGTTTGATTTACATTTGGGGTATCATAAAAACTGGCGTTAATCGCGCTGTCCGCTATAAAAGTGTTGCCAAACTGGTAAACATCGTAAACGCTAATAAAAGTACCATAATCACCGCCAA
>JANXRU010000225.1 GCA_025356715.1 Bacteroidota bacterium | reverse complement strand
ACTAAATAATTAAATCAAAATAAAAAACCCTCTGAAATCAACTGATTTAGAGGGTTTTAGAGGTCCCGAGCGGGTTCGAACCGCTGTAGCAGCTTTTGCAGAGCTGAGCCTAACCACTCGGCCACAGGACCTTTAATGTATTTGAAAACCGAGTTCTATATTATTAGACTGCAACTAATATCTATTTTCAAATAGGGTAACAAAAATACTAAAATATTTCTCATATTGTAGTATTATTAAAAATATTTTATGATTCTACAATCAAAATTACCAAAGGTTGGCTCCACTATTTTTTCAGTAATGAGCGCTTTAGCAAAGGAATATAATGCTATTAATTTATCACAGGGATTTCCTGATTTTGGATGTAATCGTCATCTGTTGGAATTGGCACAAAAATATATGATGTCAGATTTTAATCAATATGCCCCAATGCCTGGTGTTCAGCCATTGAGAGAACGTATTAGCGAACTTTTACAAAATTGCTATGGAGCCATTTACAATTCTGAAACTGAAATTACGGTTACTGCTGGCGCTACACAAGCCATTTACACCAGTATTGCAGCATTTGTAAATAAAGGCGATGAGGTTATTGTGTTTGAACCTGCCTATGATTGCTATGTTCCAAGCATTGAAGTGAATGGCGGTATTGCAAAGCCCATTGCATTGGAATACCCAAATTTTAAAATAAATTGGCCAATTGTTAAACAAACCATTTCAGATAAAACAAAATTAATAATTATTAATTCGCCACATAACCCCACAGGGACAACACTTTTGGAGGAAGATTTGTTAGAATTACAAAAAATAATATCTGGAACAAACATCATTGTTATTAGCGATGAAGTATATGAGCATATGGTTTTTGATGGAAAATTACATCAAAGTGTTGCTCGTTTCAAAGCATTAGCTAATCAATCTATCATTGTATCGTCTTTTGGAAAAACAATACATGCTACCGGCTGGAAAATAGGATATGTAGCAGCGCCAAAAGAATTGATGATTGAATTTAGAAAAGTGCATCAGTTTTTAGTTTTCTGTGTAAATCATCCATTTCAATTAGCTTTAGCTGATTATTTAAATGACGAAAAAAACTATAAGGAACTTCATCAGTTTTATCAAATTAAAAGAGATTATTTTAGAAAACTAATTTCTCCATCACGATTTATTTTGGAGCCTTGTTCAGGAACTTATTTTCAATTGGTAAACTATAAAAATATATCATCTGAAATCGACACTGATTTCACCATCAGACTAACGAAAGAAAAGGGCTTGGCAAGTATCCCTTTGTCTGTTTTTTCAAGTAATCAGCCACAGCAGCAATTAGTGCGTTTTTGTTTTGCTAAAAAAGATGACACGCTCGAAAAAGCAGCCGATATAATTTGTAATTTGTAATAAAATAAATGTATCTTCAATCCATATAAAACTCTTTGTAAAATGAAAAAAATATTTTTAGTAGTAGCTTCTGTTTGTTCTATATTAAACAGTTATAGCCAGGATACCATACAATTTGTGAGTAAACAAATAGTAGTTGTAAAAGTGAGTGAAATTGGTGTTAGCGATATTAAATATAATCGTTACGATAATTTAACCGGCCCACAATATATAGTTAGTAAAAAAGACATTAGCTTTATTAAATTTGCTAACGGGCAAATTGATCGTTTTCAAGATGCCGTTGTAGAAACACCTAATGTGGTTTATAGTTATGCGCCAGAAGTTCCTGCTGGCCCTACAAAGATACAAGCTTACGGTAATCATTTATCTTATAATAATCATAGTTTAAATGATGCGAAATTATTTATGCTCATTCAGAATTATCCAAGTGAAGTAGGAAAATCAAAATTGAAACAAGAGTTCCTTAACATGAAAAAATACAAGTCGGCTCAGTATATCGTTGGCTTTTCGGGCTTGGCCTTAGGGCTTGGTGCTCCAATTATAGGTGGAGTTATTGCGATGGATACTCCATCAAATGGCCTTGTTTTTATGAAAAATAATAATGTACAAACTGTAGTTATAAGTGCTGTAGTTGGCTTAGTTGTTGGGGTTACGTGCTCTGCTATTTCTTCAGGATTTAAATCCAAGCGTTATAAGAAAAGAAGAGAAATCGCTACTATATACAACGAGTTTAAATAAAGATGAAGTGAAGATTGTTTCCTTTTTACTTTTTGAAACATAAAAAATGCAATGATAAAAAATAGCTTCTTGCTTTTTATATTTTTTTATTCAATTTCAAATTTACATTGTCAGGATTCTGTATGTTTTATTTCTAAAGAAATAATACCCGTTAAATTAATAGAAATTGGTGTCAATGACGTTCAATATGTTCGTTTAGATAATTTGAACGGACCTAAATATACTGTAAACAAAAAAGAAATTAAGTATATTAAATTTTTTAATGGACAAACAGATACTATTAAAGCTCATGCAGAGCCTTTAAAAATTAAACAATATTATAGAGTGGAGGCAATTTATGTAAATAAAGTCTCTAAAATAACTATATCAAATAAATTATTATTTTTTGAAAATCATTTTATAAAAGATAAAGAGCTGGGCATTTTAATAAGGCAAGTCCCCAGTAAAGCATCGAAATTAAAATTGATTTCAGACTTTGAATTAATGAGAAATTGTAAAAGAAATCAATATATATCTTGGTTTGGAGGTATTGCTATAGGCTTAGTTGCTGTACAGGGCATCGACGTTTTAACTCGAAGTAATAATACGTCTAGCCAATCCCCAGCTGTAATGGGTTTGGGAGTAGCAACGGGATTAGCTTTTTTTGGAACAGGAACAGGTTTTGCTATTTTCTTTAAAAGTAAACGTTTTCAAAAAAGAAACGATATTGCAAATCAATATAATGAAAGCCTATAATTATATTATTATTAGTATCGCTTTATGCGTGTCTATTCAATTGAAAGCTCAAGATACCATTTTTTCAAAATCAATAAATCCTTTACTGGTAAGGGTTTTAGAAATTTCTAAATCGGAAGTGAGCTATAAAGTTTTTTATAATCCTGATGGAATTATTTATAAAATTGATAATTCAAAGATTATAAAAATCGTGTATGAAAATGGTATAGAAGAGTCCCGCTTTCAATTAGCGCAAAAAACAAATGCTTATGCCAGTGATGCCTTATCGGAACAACGTTTTGTGTTTGAGGATAACTATCTTGCACTTAATAATAAATATATTAGTTATAAAGCAGCTTTTAAACTAATGTTGAAACGCGATCCTCAATTAAATTCAGACGGATTGAATGAACGATTGTTAAAAGCTGAAAGTAAAAAAAATGCTCAATTGGGTTTTATGATTGTGAGCCCACTATGCTTTATTGGCGGTACATATTTTGGGTATAAAACGGCTAAAAATTATTATTACGGAAAGCAATCTATTGCTAATGGTAAAGCCATTTTTTTAACTGGTTTAGGACTGGCTGTTTTTAGTGTCGCAACCTCACTTATTTTTAAATCACTTAAAAACAAGCAGATTCGAAAAGCAGCTGTGCTTTACAACCAAGAACTATAGGTGTTATGTACACTTTACATCGTTAATATCTTATCATTTTGGTTATTTATTGTAAGGCATTTATGCTTTATTTTTACTATTTACTAAAATTACTCTTTTGTCAAATCCACTTAAAAAACTAGCGTCTCAAACTGCCATTTATGGCTTAGGAAATGTGTTGCCACGTATTATGACGTATGTGTTTTCTTTGGTGTTGACATACATCTATACAGAGCCGGCGATAATAGCACCTAATGCCAAGTTTTTTGCTTACATCAGTTTTGCCAATATTATTTTCACTTATGGCATGGAAACTGCCTTTTTTAATTTTGCTAATAAATCAGAAAACAAAGAGAGAGTTTATTCTACCACATTAATTTCAATTTTAGTGAGTACCGTAGCCTTGACTTTAATTTTTATTCTCTTCTCTTCAAGTATTGCAAATCTTATTAAATGCCCAGGACATGCAGATTTTGTAATTTGGTGCGTTTTAATTGTGGCAACTGATTCCATTATGGCTATTCCCTTCGCTCGCTTACGTCTTACAAATAATGCCAAACGTTTTGCCTTCATTAAATTAGTAAATGTATTTGCTAATATTTCTATCTCTGTATTTTATTTTATCATTTGTAAAAATGCATTTCATAACGAACCAGATTCATTTTTAGCAAAATTGTATAATCCAGAAATAGGCGTAGGCTATGCCTTTTTAGCGAGTTTGTATGCCAATATTATTTGTTTATTATTATTAAATAAAGAGTATAGGGGCATTGCTTATGTATTTGATAAAGTACTTTGGCGGAAAATGTTAACGTATGCTTGGCCTTTAATTATTTTGGGTTTAGCTGGGATGACTAATGAAACCTTTGATCGGATTATTTTAGAATATTTATTACCAGAGGATATCGGAGCCTATCAATTAGGGGTGTATAGTGCTTGTTACAAAATTGCTATGCTAATGACGATTTTCACAACAGCATTTAAGTATGCCGCAGAACCTTTCTTTTTTAGTAATGCAGGTGATAAAAATTCTAAGAAATTGAATGCCGTAGTGATGAAGTATTATGTGCTATTTTGCTTATTTATTTTTTTAGGAACCATGATGAATTTACCTTGGCTCAAAGATGCTATTAGCGCTAAATACCAAGTAGGACTTGATGTGGTGCCAATTCTTTTGTTAGCTAACTTGTGTTTAGGTGTTTATTGGAATCTTTCTATTTGGTATAAATTAACAGGGCAAACAAAATTTGGCGCAGTAATAACGATTATAGGTGCAGTAATTACACTCTTAATTAATTTTATCGGTATACCACATTTTGGCTTTATGGCTTGCGCTTGGGCTACATTCACATCATACAGTGTAATGATGGTTATATCCTATCAGTTAGGAAAAAAACATTATCCAATTAATTATAATTTACGAAGTATGTTTGTATTTACGGCTATAGCATTGATTTTTTACGTAATATCGTTATTGTATGCGAGTATGGAAAGTTCAGTAATTAAATTAGTTTTAAATAATGGATTATTACTTTTATTTGGTTGGATATTTTATAAATTAGAGTTCGATAATTTGAAGAATTTAAAACATTTATCAGCACCCAACCATGAAGATACAAGTTGTTAATCAATCTAAACATCCATTACCAGAGTATGCTACAGAACTTTCTGCTGGATTGGATTTAAGAGCAAACATTGACGAACCCATTGAACTAAAACCCTTAGAGCGCACATTAGTTTCTACAGGTTTATATATTGCTTTACCAAAAGGCTATGAAGCTCAAATTCGTCCAAGAAGTGGCTTAGCATTTAAAAATGGCATTACGGTTTTAAACTCACCAGGTACTATTGATGCGGATTATAGAGGAGAATTGAAAGTATTATTAGTAAATGTGTCTAATGCTCCTTTTATAATTAATGACGGCGAGCGTGTGGCTCAAATGGTAATTGCAAAACATGAACAAATTAATTGGGAGCAAACAAACAGCTTAGATGAAACCGATAGAGGTGCCGGCGGATTTGGGCACACGGGAACAAAATAAACAACCTATCTTCACTATAATACATGCAGCCCATTTTCGACATACATATTTTTGTTTGCACTAATCAACGTACTGGAACAGATAAATTAAGTTGTGGAGAAACACACGGCTTGGAACTAGTTGCCGAGTTTAAAAAACAATTAAAAGATGTAAAGGTTGGCTTGAAAACAAGAGCGCAGCGTGCCGGTTGCCTTGGTATTTGCGATTTTGGACCAACCATCGCTATTTACCCAGGAGGTGTTTTTTATGTGGGAGTAAAAGTAGAAGACGTAAAGGAAATTATCGAATCGCACATTATAAATAAAATTCCAGTAGATAGATTACTTCTAAAAAATTAGATGTGCATCATGCAACAACTCATTAAAAAACAAGAATTGGATTTATTGAAAATTTCTCAAGAAGAATTAATTGAGAAATTTAAAATTCAATTAGTAAAGGATTTTGAAATGAGTGATGTGTTGGATTACTTAGAACCCATTACGGTTTTTGATTATGAATCTATATGTCATAATGTAGCAAAAGCACTTAAAAGCATTGATACAAGAGACTTTTCTAAATATCAACATCTGTTATACCGTATTGATATTTCTGAAAAACAATTAGATGCAGAATTAAAAGCGAATTCCAGCGGAGAGCGTTATTCTATTTTAGCCGATTTAATTATTAAACGCATTTTACAAAAAGTAATTTTAAAAATACAATATTCCAAAAAATGATACAGATTCGCAAAGGTACTGAAACCGATATAGAACAAGCATTGCATTTAATTAAAGAATTAGCCATTTACGAAAAAGCAGAAGGTGAAGTAGAAGTTACTCCCACCGAAATGCTTGCTTGGGGTTTTGGTGAAGATAAAATTTTTGATTTTTTTATAGCGATTGAAAATGACGTCATAGTCGGTTTAGCTCTATATTACTTTAAATATAGTACTTGGAAAGGTAAGTGCTTATTTTTAGAAGATATTATTGTTACAGAAAATCAAAGAGGAAAAGGAATAGGTAAGTTACTATTTGATAGAATAATTCAAGTCAGTAAAGAAACACGCGTTCGTCGGATGGAATGGCAAGTGTTAGAATGGAATGAACCTGCTCTTAATTTTTACAATAAATACAATGCAACGTTAGATGGCGAATGGATTAACGGAAAGCTTACTAACGAGCAATTAGCAAGGCTTTAGATTATTGGCAAATGCTACTAAGTTCTAATTTGCAGATTAACTAATTTTAAATATAGATCAGAGTTATGTCACCCTGAACTTGTTTCAGGGTCTATAAGAGATACTGAAACAAGTTCAGTATGACGCTAATATATTAGGCTACTTAAATTGGTAAATTGTTATAACGCATATGTTAGTAATGGTTCGGTTGACGTTGGTGAAAAGGTGCGAACTGTATTTTTTTCGGTGGTATTGTAAGTTTTTTTCGGGATAAAAAAATTGGGGTTGACTTTTCGCCTTGAATTTTCGGTTCTTTTTCTTCAAGAAAAAAGAATGTAAAAAATAAAATATTTTTTAAGAAAGCACTACTTAGTCACAATCTAATTGTACCTTTTGGTTTTAGGAATAAACCTTGTTAAAATAATAAAAGTCGGTATAAAGACAATCAATTGAATTATAATCACAGGAAAATAATCGGCTGAAGTCGTCACTCGTTAATAAATACTACCTCCCATTATACAACCAACCCGTTGGGTCCATTGTTTTCTGACCTTTCCAGATTTGAAGGTTCATACTGGTTTTTCCATCTTCATCCAATATAGTTCCTAATACTTGTTTAATAGTTACTTTATCACCTTGTTTTACAAATACTTCACCTATATTCATATAAACACTTAAATATTCGCCGTGGCGAATAATAATTAATTTCCCTCCTGTAGGTGCAATGGCAATGCTAGTTACCTCTCCTCCAAATACTGAGCGTGCTTGCGAACCTTTAGTAGAACATATTTCCACGCCATTGTTATTCATAATAAATCCTTTGATAGCAGGATGTTCATATTCGCCATAAGGCTGACAAATAACACCTTTAGAAACTGGCCAAGGTAATTTTCCTCTACTACTTACAAAATCATTGCCTAATGCTTCAGCTTCTGCTGTAAGTTCTGGAGCCACCGCTTTTTTCTCGATATCTTTTATTTCTGCAGTTGTTTTTGCTTCTTTTTTAACTTTAACATCATTCTTCATTTTATCAAGCTTCTCGGCTTTTGCTATTTTCTCAGTTGCAATTTTAATAGACTCGTCAAGCTTTCGTTTAATTTCATCCTGAATTAATTTTTTAATCGCCATTTGTAAACTTTCAGCATCACGTTTTTTCTTTTCTAATTCTCCTTTTAATTCTTTTTCTTGTTTTTGTAATTCACTTAACACAATCTCTTGCTCATTTTTTTCGCTGTCTAATTGTGTTTTTTCTTCTTTTTCATTTCCTAGTAACTGATTTTTTTCATCCCGTTGCCCCTCCAATTCATTGAGTTTACTGGTCAATTGTTTTTGAGTGTTAACTATTTCATTGGCTTGTTTTTTTCTAAAAGCCGTGTATTGTTGAAAATATTTAATTCTCATATAGGCCTGATTAAAATCCCCTGATGAAAATAAAAACATAATTTTTGTATAAGAGTCCTGATTACGCTGAGCAAAATAAATCATTTTAGCGTATTCACGTTTTAGTTTTTCTAAATTTGCTTTTAAGGCATTAATTTCATTTACGTTTTGTTTGATGCTTGAATTAATGCCTGCTAATTCACTGTTAATTGTACTGATTAGTTCTTCTCGTACTTTTATTTTTGTGTTTATAACAACAATGGTATTAATTTGAGATTTTTTATTGGCTTTTGTTTGGCTCAATTGAGAGTTAAGCTGCTTGATATCATCATTCAACTTTTTTTGTTTATTCTTTAAATCTTTTTGAGAAGTTTGCGTTTTAGTTTGTGCTAAAACAGAACATTGAAAGCCAATTAGCAAGATAAAGCAACACGCGAAGATGTTATTTTTGTTCTTTTTTAATTGGAATAGGTTCATATTTACTAGGGATATTTAATGTGATTTTTTGTGGCTGATTTATTTCTATACGAACATAGTTAATTTTAACGCTCACTTTCTTCTCTGCCTTGATATCAATATTAACACTGCGTGGTGCAAAAACAGAATCTACTAATGAAAATTTATCGTATACAGCTTTAAAACTTCTATTAGTAGCAGCTTCTTCAAATTCATTAATTAATATTTTAAATGTTTCAGGATTTAAGGTCATGGTTTGTAAAGAACGTTTTAAGCTATCTTGGCCGCTTGTTATACGACGGAGTTTACGTTTGCGCTCGGTACTTAACAGATAATGGCAATTTTCTCTATCAATTATTGGTTTTAGTTTAGCTTCATCATCTTCAAATTCCGCACTGTTACCAAATAAGGCCGCTTGTATCAAATCAAAATCTAAATCAGCATTTAAAATTTGATTGATGTAATTGAAATCACCTTTAAAATATTGCTTTTTAACATAGATTACCATTTTAACCGAATCACGTGTAATCAATAATTTAGCTACATCAATCAATCCAACAGCAGTAATTGAAATCCACACGGCGCTGTCTTTTCTGCCTTTAACACGTATATCTAAATTATGCTCTTCGCCATCAATGTTTGTTTCAACATCAGCCTTTGCGTATATCCATTTATAATCTAATTCATTTTCTTTAATATGTTTAGTTAGAGCTTTAGCGGTTTTAAAAGGCAACCGGCACTTCTCTTGTAAAGTATCTAAAGATTGAGTTGCAGTAGTTTGTTGAGCTTGTTTCTTTGTTTTACAAGAATGAATTGATAGCAAAATTGCAAAGCAAAAAATTATATGTATTACTGTTTTATTTTTTTTATTCATATAGTTTTTTATCTGCAATTTTTTTATCTAAATATTCAGAACCAGATCCTTCTATTTTAGCTTCTTTCCAATAAAATAAGGCTTCTTCTTTTTTATCTAATCTAAATAATAAGTCGCCATAATGTTCTAGTATAACACTGTTTTTATTTCCCATTTTAGCGGCTCTACTAAGCCATTCTTCAGCTTCTTTATATTTTCCTAATTGGTATAATATCCAGCCATAAGTATCAATATAGGAACGATTGTTAGGGGCAATTTCATTACAACGCTTAGAGTATTTTTCTGCTTTTTCTAAAGTTATTTTTCGAACTGATAAATAATAGGCGAAATTATTTAATATCGAAGTATTATCAGGATCTACTTTTAAGGCATTTTCAAAAGCTTTATCAGATTTTTCGTAATTTTTCAAATAATTATAAGCCTCACCCATATTGGAATAAAACTGCAATAATAAAGGGTTATTTTCATATACAAACTCAATTCCATCGCCTAAAGATAAAACAGCTTTGTCGTATTTTTTGAGTTGTATATTCGCAATTCCGTTGAAAAAATAGGCTGTAGATTGATTGGGGAATAAGTCTATTGCCTCTGAACTATGATTTTCTAGTGAGGAGTAGTCATTCAACTCTGCTTCTAAATACATTAATTGAGACCAAGTAGAAAATTTACTTTTATCTAATTTCAAAGAATAAGCGTATTCATCTCGTGCTTCTTTTACTTTTTTATCCCTATATAAAAAATCGCCATGCATATTATGGGCTTCAGGCGATTTTGGATGCAGATTATGCATAATGCTTAGTAATTCATTGGCTTGTTGTTTATAAACCGCATTTTCTTCGGATAACTGATAGTAGGACCCTAATATTTTTATTTTAGTGTCTATGTCTAGTTCGGGATTTTCAAATGCTGTTTTTATTTCTTTATAAAAATTATCTTTATCATTATTTCCTTTATAATATTCAGCCATCGCTAAATGAATCATGGGATTTTTTGGATCAGTTTTCAAAATTTCTTGGTAGGTCTCCATTGCTTTTGATTGCTGATTTATTTCTTGATAAAATTCTGCTAAATAGGCATAGTATCTGGCATCAGTAGGATTTGAAGCGATTAATTTTTTGAATTCAATTTCGGTCTCTGTATTTTTTTTAAGTTGTCTTAATAGTTTAATTTTATTTAAGGTAAATGCTTCTGTTTGACCAAATTTTTTCTCTAACTCATCATAGGTTTTATATGATTTCTCGTAATTGCCTGCATACATGCTTTCGGCAGCTAATCCTTCGTGAAAGTCAGGGCGATTTGGATATGCTTTTATTAAACGACTGTATATATCTGCTGCTAATGCATATTGATGATTGTTATGCAAGCATTCTATGTATAGTAATTGATACCATTCATTTTTTGGATCAGCAGCGGAACATTCTTTAGCAAATTTATTGGCTAGTTCGTATAATCCGTTAAAACGATAAATGCTTCCTAATTCATATTTTACAGGTGCTGAAGATGGATCTAATTTTAAACAAGCTTTGAATAAACTTTCAGCACTTTCAATATTGCCCTTCATTCGTTCCTTACACCCATCTATAAAATAAAATGCAAAATTTATTTGAGTTTGCTCTGATAATCCATTTGTTTTACTTGGTTTGTCAGTGCTTTTGGAAGAGGTTACTTGCTTTGATGATTTACACGATATAGTTACTATTGATAAACTTAACAATAGTAAATAAAATATGTGTTGCTTGTATCTCAAAGGAAGTAGCTCTTAGTAGTGTGTTATAATGAAATAGTAGTGTAATCACTCATACTAATATCTAGTGCTTTACCTTTTATTTCTGCCCCTTCACCTATCATGCTATTAGCAATTATGGTGTTAGATAATTTAGTATTGGTTTGAATAATACTGTTTTTGATAACCATATTACTTAAAACACAATTAGCGCCAATAGATGCATGCGGCCCTACTATAGAGTTTTTGATGGTAACATTATCGCCAATATAACAAGGTTCGATAATTAATGAGTTTTCGGTTTCAATATTTTTTCCTTTTAAACGAGTGCTACCTTTGTCAAATTCTAAAACACGTTGATTCGTATAAACAGTGGCATCCTTGTTTCCGCAATCTAGCCATTCCGTTACTTTACCAGGAGTAAAAGCAATGCCTTTTTTCTTCATGTTTTCCAAGGCATTGGTTAGTTGAAATTCTCCTTTTTCTGTAATATTATTATCTAATAAATATTGTAATTCCTTTTTTAAATTTTCTCCATCTTTAAAATAATAAATCCCAATAATTGCCAAATTACTAACAAAGGTTGTTGGCTTTTCAACGAAATCAGTAATCACACCCGCATCATTTAATTTAACAACTCCAAACTGACTTGGATCTTCAATGCCTTGAACCCATATAACACCTTCTTGGTTTGTATCCATAATGAAGTCGGCTTTGAATAAGGTATCAGCAAAAGCAACTACCGTTTTTCCTTTGATAGAATCTTTAGCACACATGATGGCGTGAGCCGTTCCTAACGCTTTATCCTGATAACAAATAGTTCCTTTTGCTCCTTGTGATTCTGCTATTTTTATTAAATTATCTTCTACTTCTTTTCCAAAATCAGCACCAATAATAAAAGCGATTTCGTCTACTTTTTCGCCACATACTTTAGTAATATCTTCTACTAATTTTTGTACAATTGGTTTACCAGCAACATTTATTAACGGTTTAGGAACTGTAAGTGTGTGTGGGCGCATACGTTTACCTTTGCCCGCCATTGGTATAATAATATTCATAAAAATTAGTTTTTGTAAAGGGTATATCAAACAAATATAAGGCAAAAATGGAGTTTGAAGCCAATTTATAGGTTAAAAAGACTAATAATTATCACAAATTAAATGTGTGTAAAGGTCACAAATTTTAACGCTTTTT
>JANXRU010000223.1 GCA_025356715.1 Bacteroidota bacterium | reverse complement strand
TTATATCTAATTTGAATTTGACATCTGTGCTTAAAAGTAGCAAGTAATTCCAACAATTCCATTACATCTCGCGGTTTAATAAATGCAAGGCAAATGCTTTAAGATGCTCTTTTTTAGAAGGATTAGCATCAAGCTCTGTTAAATGCTTGAGTGCAATGTCAGTATGTTTATTAGCTTCCGCCAACGCTAATTCTTTTACACCTAAGGCATTATAAATAGCCGTCACTTGTTTTACTTTTTCTTCGCTTGTAATTTCTTTACTTGACAATAAATAATTTAATTCTTCTGTTTGCCTATGATTAGCCAATTCAAAGGCATCTAACAACATAAATGTTTTTTTGTTAGAGATTATATCTCCTCCAACTTGTTTGCCAAATTTTTCATCATCAGCATATACATCCAATACATCATCTAAAATTTGAAACGCAATGCCAACGTGTTTTCCAAATTCATACAAGTGATGTTGATTAGTGATACTTGCATTAGCGCAAATAGCACCCATTTGCAAACTACAGCCTAAAAGTACAGCTGTTTTGTAAGTAATCATATCTATGTATTCGTGCACACTTACTTTAGCTTGTGTTTCAAAATTCATATCATATTGTTGCCCTTCACAAACTTCAATACCTGTTTTAGAAAATAAATTTAATAAGGCATGTATATGATCAGACTTTGATTTAGCTAATACTTGAAAGGCTTGAACCATCATACCGTCACCACTTAATAAAGCGATATTATGATTCCATTTTTCGTGAACAGTTGTATTTCCTCTACGTAAAGGAGCATTATCTAAAATATCATCATGTATCAACGAAAAATTATGAAACAATTCTACAGCCATCGCTGACGGAATAGCAGCTTCTGGATTCACATCAAACAAATCACAACCAACTAAAGTTAATAAAGGCCTAACACGTTTGCCTCCCAAACCAATGATATAAGCCATTGGCTCATACATTTCTTTCGGGGCAGCATATTGTAATGAAGTTTGCTCTTCATGTAACGCTTTTTGTAATAATTGAAATAGGTTAGAATATTCTTGCACTTTAAAAGCCTGTTTAAAATTATTTTTGTTCTGCCATTTTTAATAAATAGGTTCCGTAACCACTCTTGGTTAATGGGGTAGCCACTTTTATTAATTGTTCTTTGTTAATGAAGCCCATATTAAAGGCAACTTCTTCAATACATCCAATTTTTAAGCCTTGTCGTTCTTCAATCATTTGAACGAATTGACCTGCTTGCATTAATGATGCAAAAGTACCAGTATCAAGCCATGCAGTTCCTCTGTCTAAAATAGACACTTTTAATTTTTTACGTTTTAAATATTCTTTGTTTACATCTGTAATTTCATATTCTCCACGTGGAGACGGTTTTAAATCTTTAGCAATCTGCACAACTGAATTATCATAAAAGTATAATCCTGGCACTGCATAGTTAGATTTTGGGTGTGTTGGCTTTTCTTCGATAGATAATACATTATGGTCTGCATCAAAATCAACAACGCCATAGCGCTCTGGATCGCTTACATGGTAAGCAAATACAACACCGCCATCAGGGTCATTAATTTTTTGTAACATACGTCCCATTCCAACGCCGTAAAAAATATTATCTCCTAATACTAAAGCAACTTTATCGTTACCAATAAATTTTTCGCCTAACACAAACGCTTGTGCTAATCCATTAGGTACTTCTTGAACTACATAAGAAAATTTACATCCTAAATTTTCACCTGTTCCTAATAATTTTTGAAAATTTGGTAAATCATGTGGTGTAGAAATAATTAAAATTTCATTAATACCCGCCATCATTAATACCGATAACGGATAATAAATCATTGGCTTATCATAAATTGGCATCATCTGCTTACTCATTACCAATGTTAATGGGTGTAAGCGTGTGCCAGAACCTCCTGCTAAAATTATACCTTTCATTTCTTTTGTTTTTATAAATTTACTTTATCTTTTTAAAACTTATTTTAAATTATTCTTCATCTAGTAACCCATCAATTTCTGGATCGCTATCTGATTCCACAATATCATCTGCCTCAATCATAGGCTCATTCTCCACAAATCGTTTATTTGTTAATCTCTTTTCTAGTGATAATAAGAAGGCTGGCAACAAAATGAGATTAGCGCAATAGGCAACTAAAAGTGTAAATGAAATTAAAACACCTAAAGCTTGAGTGCCACCAAATCCTGATAAAGCAAACATTCCGAAACCAAAGAATAAAACAACTGCCGTATAAATCATACTAACTCCTGTTTCGCTAATGGTAATACGAACGGCATCGGTAATGGATAATTTATTTTTTTTGATTTCATGACGATACTTCGTTAAGAAATATAATGTACCATCCGAAGAAATACCAAAGGCAATACTAAATACTAAAATAGTACTTGCTTTAAGTGGTATACTTAAATAACCCATTAAACCAGCAGTTATTAGCAAGGCTACTAAACTTGGAATAGTAGATATTAATATCATTCGGAATGATGTAAATAACGTCAACATAAATAAAGCAATTAGAACAATTGCTAGCACAACACTTTCAATTAAATTGTTTACTAGAAACTCATTCCCTTTCAAAAACATTAAACTGTTTCCTGTTAAGCGCACATCGTAACGATTGGCTTCCGACAACCATTTATGTTCGTCGTCATCATAATTAAAGACACTGTCGATTCGTGGCCTTAATTCTTTGATTAACGCGCCTACTTTAACAGAACCAATATCTGCCATTTGTATACTCACACGTGTATATTGCTTATCGCTATCCACAAAAGATTTTAATTGATTTTCTTTTTGTTTTTCACTTTTTACATATTCAGCAATATTTTTTAAATCATTTGCTGAAGGCATTTTATAAAATTTTGGGTCACCACCTTTATAACTTTGATACATGAATTTTACAATCTCAACTACCGAAACAGGTCTTGCCATTGATTCGTAATGGCTTAACATTTTTTGCAATCTATTAATTTTATATAAAGCTCTAGCATTGCTTTTCAACAAACCATCCGACTGCTTTGTATTAATAATGATTTCAAAAGGGAGAACACCGCCGTAGTTTTTTTCAAAATAATGCAAATCAACTAATAATGGATCTTTAGAGGGTAAATCATCCACAACAAAACCATTAGCTTTAATTTTTAACAAGCCGAAAAAAGATATAACAACAACCGCTATTACTACAATATAAATTAAGTTACGGCGATTAGTAGTAATAATAGCGACTTTTTCTAAGATAGATCTTAATCGTTTTCCTTCCAAATGTTTTAAATGCTTTGGTTTAGGCTCTGGCAAATAACTAAAAATAATTGGCACTAACATTAATGACAATAAAAAAGTAATAAATACATTAATTGATGCGATTAATCCAAACTCAAATAAAATATGATTTTTAATGGCGCAAAA
>JANXRU010000208.1 GCA_025356715.1 Bacteroidota bacterium | reverse complement strand
TCAAAATGTTGATACAATAATTTTTTTAATTGAACCTTAGCCTTTGATAATTGGCTTTTAGAGGTTCCTTCCGTAATATTTAACAAACTAGATATTTCTTTGTGAGAATATCCTTCTATTGCAAATAAATTAAATACCGTTCTGTACCCATCTGGCAATAAACTTAAGATTTTCAATAAATCTTTTTCATTAATTTGTGTTATTGCATCTAATTCACTTTCTAGATGAATAGCCACATCATCTATATCATCAAAAAGATATTTCTGTTTTTGTTGAATTATAAAGTTAATGGAGGTATTAACCATAATTCGTCTAACCCATCCTTCAAAGGAGCCTTCGAATTTGTAAGAATTAATATACTTAAAAACCTTTATAAAGCCTTCTTGAAGCACATCCTCGGCATCATCTCTGTTTTTACAGTAACTAAAACAAACAAAAAGCATTTTACCAGACAAAGCATCGTAAAGCTTTTTCTGACAATCTCGTTGCTTGTTTATGCAACCCGTGATAATATCGTTATCAATTCCCAATACTTAAACTTAGACATAATTATTTACCAAAAGGTTGCCTGAATTTATTTTTTAATATAGGCAACCTTTTGGGTCATTATTATGTCTTATATAAAAACACACTTATATTTGATGTGTTTCTGTCTTTTAATAATCCTTAAAATAAATGCTTATGAAAATCAAATCTTTTACTTATCCTTTAATAACATCTGGGTTATTAGGAATTATTGTCTTAGTTAGTTCTTTTGACGACAACGGTAAAAAAGTAGCTAACGGTGCAGGTCAGGCTGCGGGAACCACCGCTCCAGGAGAGCCTCACACATGTTCTCAATCTGGTTGTCACGGTGCTGGAAACGGTAACTCTAGTACTGGCGGTTTAATAGATAATGCAGGCCCGGGAAATATCACTATTACCTCAACGCCATCTATGCCAGGCAACACCTACGTCCCAGGAACTGTTTATCAAATGAGTATTACAGTAAATGAAACAGGAAAAACTATTTTTGGGTTTGTAGCTCAAATGCTCGACAATAGCGGAAGTACGAATTTGGCAGTAAATAATACTGCCGGAACACTCACAGCAACCGACGCTATTCATACGCATACGGCGGCAGCATTTGGAACAGGGCGTAAAGACGTAACGCATTCTGTTAATGGTGGTCTTTCAACAAACGCCGCAACCTTTGTATATGGTTGGACTGCTCCAGCTACTGGAACCGTAAATATTTATACGTCTGCAACAGCCTGTAATCATGATGGCTTAGCTTCAGCACTAGATAATTGTTATAACAAACATGTTGTAATTGTACCTGCAACAACTACAGGAATTGAAAAAAATCTTACACAAAACTCGGTTCATTTATTTCCAAACCCTGCTGGTAGTGATTTTTCTTTATCATTTAATACAAAAACTGATGAAGCTTATACGGTTGCTATTTATAGTTTAGGCGGTAAGCTCATTAAAGACTTTGGTTTAACAAATCCAACTACCGGAACATTTAATCAATCATTCAACGTTAGTGAACTATCTGCAGGAATATATTTAGTAAAGTTGTCTTCAAAAAACGAAAGCATTTATAAAAAACTATCTATCAATAATTAATAACGGAATGGTTTTTGTGCAGTTTCTTGTCTATCTTTGGTTATAAACTTAAAATTATTAAAATGACGACTAAAAAATTATTACTTCATGGCGCAATGATTTGCATGGGAGTTATGTTAGCTTTTTCTAGCTGTAAAAAAACAACTCCAGCTACACCTACTACAGATGAAAGTGGACAAGCAACGACGGATTCTCGTCAAGCAATCAGTGAAAATGACGCCTCTATAAACGACATCAATCAAACGCTAAGTGACTATGTAGCCATGCATGGCAAAACAGGCTCTGCAAGCGCTCCAGCAACTACCATTTGTGGATTAACCGTAGATACAATTGGTTCTTATATGGGAACAATACAATTAAACTATAATGGTACTGTTTGTAATAATAGAAAACGTGAAGGTTCAATTAAATTAACCATCCTAAATTATGCTTCAGGTGTGCGTTGGAAAAACATTGGTTGTGTTTTAAAGGTTGATTATATAGGTTATAAAGTAACACGCGCTTCAGATGGACAAAGCATTGAATTAAATGGAACACAAAATTTGACAAATGTGAGTGGTGGTACTTGGTTTGATTTATTATTTTTAGGCCAAGCTAATTTAGTAAGCACCGTAACTGGCACAAATTTAAACGTTAAGTTCAATGGAACATCAACTGCCGTGTATAATATCAATCGTAAATTTACATACACTTGGGCTACTGCAACTAGTGTATTAACATGCTCTGGTGAAGGAATTGGAAGCTCTGGCGGATTAAGTAATTTAGAAAATTATGGAACAACGCGCGATGGAGATGTGTTTACAAGTCAAGTTGCAACACCAATACTTTGGAATTCAACTTGTGGTTGGGGCGCTCCTCTTGCTGGACATTTAATAATTAAAGTGGCTAGCAAAAGCTTTGATTTAGATTGTTTGTTTGGTGTTGATGCCTCTGGAAACTCTGTAAATGTTGCGGCCAATACTTGCGCTTACGGCTGGAAATTAACTTGGACGGTAGGAACTACTTCACAAAATAAAGTACTTGTTTATTGGTAGTCATCTTTTAAATATTTATTCAAACACCTGTCAAGTATTGATTTTGACAGGTGTTTTTGTTTAAAATAATTAGTCTCTCTTCAAAGTTAATAAGGCGCGAGAAGTTCGCTCTGAACTTGTTTCAGGGTCTCATGATAATCAAAGCAAATAAGGCTTGAGATGCTGAAACAAGTTCAGCATAACAAAACATAAAATCACAGCAAAATTTCGAAAAATTAAATAATGATTTACTATAGCTACATCAATTCTCCTATTGGCGACATAGAACTAGCTGTTGCCGATGAAGGCGTTGTGTCTGTATTATTTGTAACTACGATTAAAAAGGTTTTAATTAAGCGCGAAACAAGCTCTCACCCCCTATTAATTGAAACTGAAAAACAACTAATTGCTTATTTTAATAAAACACTTATTAGTTTTGATTTACCTCTTTCCCTTGAAGGTACTGAGTTTCAAAAAAAAGTTTGGAATCAATTGACAGAACTCCCATTTGGAAAAACAATTTCCTATTTGGAATTAGCGAAACAATTAGGCGACGAAAAATGTATTAGAGCTGCCGCTTCCGCCAATGGCAAAAACCCGATTAGTATTATTATTCCTTGCCACCGTGTTATTGGTAGCAATGGCAAATTAGTTGGCTATTCGGGCAATCTAGAGCGTAAATCGTTTTTACTAAACCACGAAGGCACTTACCGAGACTTGTTTTCTTAAAAAATAATTATTCCTTAATTAGTTTTTTAAATGCTGTTGCTCCCGAAATGCTTGTTAATGTTACCACATAAACACCCTCTACTTGGTTAGACAAGTCTAACTTAACGCTTGTATTATTTATAGTTTGATTCGTTAAAACAACTTGTCCAATTGATTAGTAACGACAACTGTTTTTATCGCCTCTTCCGATCGAATAGTTATAAGACCACTTGTTGGATTTGGAAATAATCCAACAACTGGGGGTGTTTTATTTAACCAAAATACTTTATTACAATTATATAAATACACCACCAGGTGAGCTTAAAATATGTGCAGATGACGCTGGTGTAGTTTCTGTATTGTTTGTAAACACAAATTGTTTCGAGCTTACAAAAAACACATAGCGGAAAAACTCGCGTCGTATTTTATGAAAAGCTGATGAGATTGTGAAAAGTAAATTGTAAAATAATTATTTCGCTAACTTTATAGTCCTTAACAATTCTCCTTTGCTATTTATAATACTTAAATTATAAAAGCCTTTTTCTAAAGACGCCGTGTTAATAAGGGTTTTACCATTATCAACATTTCCAATATATATAGTTCTACCTAATCCATCAACTAATATATATTTTATTTTAAGATTGTCTTTCTTCGCAATATCTATTGTCACCTCGTCTATTATAGGATTAGGATAAGCATTTATGTTTGCACCACTTTCTAACAGCTTAATGCTTGTTGTTGTTTGTGGTATAACATTAAAGGAGTTCATTGTAAAACTATTGGGGCTTTTGTGTACGCTTGACGAATCGCAATAAGTGTTAGAACAGACTGTTGTGCCTGAAGTTGCAGACAAAGTTAAACAAACAACATACTGTCCTGGTGGCGAATATTGATGCGAGGGGTACTGCAATGTAGATGTTGTGCCATCACCAAAATTCCATAAATAAGATAATGAACCCGTTCCGCTAGAATAATCGTAGGCATAATAATTACCTGTAGTATCGCCTATAATAGCGAAAGAGGAATTGGAAACACAAGGGGAAATTATGGTGTCTAATAAATGAAAATAAATATAATGGTGTTCTAAAAAAGGAGTCTGTGAAAACTCAATTGAAGGGAAGTACTTATTATCAGTCGCATTAAAACCATATCGATTTGATTTCATTAACATATATGACATACTATAATCACAAGAAGAAGATGCGTAATTACAATCCGTATGATACATATAAGACCCTATTTGATCTTCCCGAGACGAAAGTAGTAAAAACGTGTTGGCCGTTAAATCGACTCGTTGTGCTACCGTATAAGAATAGCCTGGTTTAAATAAAACATCTGTAATTACTAAATTACTTCCATTGCTCTTGAATGGAACGGGGAGCGCAAACTTTTTCTCACTAACCCGATAACTATTTATAATACCTGAAGTATCTTGTTGTGTTAATAAAACCTTAAACTGATAAACACCCGCAGGATTAGTAATATTAGGTGTAGCGATAGAATTCGTAACTTGGTTAATACCAATATCCTTATAGCTTATTGTATCTGTATAATAATTTGCAGCAACTACTCCTGTAAAAAAATTAGTAGATACGTTTGTTGGTGTACTATTATCATATACCGTTATAATTAAAGTATCAACAATATTCACGTTTGGATGATTTCTGATATAAGAATATCCTACCGACATAGAGTCAATAGTAAAATCATCAGACGGATATGATGCAACCCAACTAGTAGCCATGTCTGCAGAAAAGACAGGGGATTTGAAATCAACCAATTCGGCTAAATGATAAAACATACTTGGAGCAACAAGGCCAGTGCCATCAGCAATATACCCTAAAGAATCAGGAAATATATTTGCAACGTAATATTGTGGGTTTCTAGAATAATATGTCTCCGCACCTACTCCATAATTAAACCAACCTTGATGACCAATAACAGTAGATGTTGTTGCCGCATTGATTTTATTTTGATAAAACTTAATTTTATCGAACGCCGCCTTGCTTACAGGGCTTATTAATGAAGGGCTAAATACGTGTTGCGACTGAGCTAAACCAATGGTTGTAACAACAGCCACGAACATAAATGAATATAATTTTTTCATAATACAAATTTTAAATAAACAGGGCTCTTTACCAAATGTAATAAATTCTAATCACAAAAACCATAGTCGTGCTCTAAATCCTATAATTGTATAATTTGTTTTTTAGACAAAATGCCATCGGTAATTGATGAGACTATAAAAAGTTGGTTATAGATTCTTATTTAAATTTTTATTTTCAATTCCTTGATGCCCAATGCCCACGCTGGCAGATAGGCTTTTTAAAAAACGATTATTCCTTAATAACCTTCTTATAGGCAACAGAGCCATTAGTTGTTGTTAAAGAAACTAGATACACGCCTTTAACCAAAGCGTGCAAATCTAACTGAGTTGTTGTTTGATTAACTTGTTGATCCGTTAAAACAACTTGTCCCAATTGATTAGTAACAACAACTGTTTTTATTGCCTCTTCCGATTGAATAGTTATAAGGCCACTTGTAGGATTTGGAAATAATCCAACTAACATTTTATTCGACATTTCATTTATTCCAACAACTGTACAAGCACTACTTGCACAAGAACAATACGTTGTAGTGCCAGCAATTGTGCCTGTGTTTCCGTTGATTGTGCCTGAATTATTCGCATCACAAATATCTAAATGCGAACTTAAACTACCCAAAGTACCTGAATTAAATGTATTGTTGGTTACATTAAATCCACCACAACCACTTGTAGCACCAGTTACAGAGGCTGAATTATACCAATCGCGACTTACGTTGACCATACATTTTGTTGAGAACGATGCGCTTGTTGAGTTTAAAAAATCTCTACCAATACTCATAAAACCATTATTAGTAAAACTACTAGAGTAAGCGTTGTAAAAATCTGTGTTAATCGTTAAATTTCCATTATTAATAAACGTTCCTATAGAGTCACCAAGCAAAGTTGCCAACATGGTTCCGTTGTTTATAGACATGGCGCTTGCTGCTGTGCCCATAACAGTATTAGTCATTACTCCATAATTTGTAAATAATGCGCTACCCAATGTTATATATAGTGTATCAATTATTCCAGTCCCATAATTATCAAAATGACCACCATTTGCAATTAAAACAGCTCTTGTTTGTATTTTTCCTTGATTACAAAGTGTGCCACCATTAACGGCTATTGTCCCTGTTATAGTTCCTGTTGATGCCACGCATAGTTTTTGTCCAGGTAAAATATAAAAACTAGATGTTGATAATCCCGATACGTTAAACGTACAGCCACTGCTACACTGAGCATTAATGACTGTTTTCAATGTAAATAATAAGGTAATTAAAAGTAGTTGTTTTTTCATCGTGATTTATTTGAAAGGTTTATGATTTAATCTTCTTTAAAATTAAATTAAAATTAGTGTATAAATCTTTATAAACAAAAAAGGATAGAAGAAAATCTCCTATCCTTTTTTTAATCATTCTTACTAATTATTAAGAAAACGCATTAATACCTGTAACATCCATCCCTGTTATTAATAAATGAATATCATGTGTTCCTTCGTACGTAATAACCGATTCTAAATTCATCATATGGCGCATAATAGGGTACTCACCTGTAATACCCATTCCTCCGTGTATTTGACGCGCCTCACGAGCAATCGTTAATGCCATGTTCACATTATTACGTTTAGCCATACTAATTTGTGCTGGCGTTGCGCGGTGTTCGTTTTTTAAAACACCTAAACGCCAAGTTAATAATTGTGCTTTCGTGATTTCTGTAATCATTTCAGCTAATTTTTTTTGTGTTAATTGGAATCCAGCAATAGGACGTCCGAATTGGATACGCTCTTTACTATAACGCAATGCACTATCATAACAGTCCATAGCCGCGCCAATTACTCCCCATGCTATTCCAAAACGAGCACTGTTTAAACAACCTAATGGACCTTTTAACCCTTTTATCGTTGGAAATATATTTTCTTTAGGAACCTTAACGTTATCAAAAACTAATTCTCCAGTAGCAGAAGCTCTTAAGCTCCATTTACCGTGAGTTTCAGGAGTTGTAAACCCTTCCATGCCTCGCTCAACTACTAATCCTCTAATATCACCCGCTTCATCTTTTGCCCAAACAACGGCAATATCAGCGAATGGAGAATTACTAATCCACATTTTAGCTCCGTTTAATATTACGTGTTTACCATCTCCTGCATCTTTATAATTCGTCAACATTCCAGAAGGGTTACTTCCGTGATCTGGCTCTGTTAAACCAAAACAACCCATCATATCGCCTGTAGCTAATTTTGGTAAATATTTTCTTTTTTGTTCTTCGCTACCATAAGTATAAATTGGAAACATTACTAATGAACTTTGAACTGATGCGGTTGAGCGCAAGCCGCTATCTCCACGTTCTAATTCTTGCATAATTAATCCATAAGAAATTTGGTCTAAGCCTGGGCCACCATATTCTGCTGGTATATATGGACCAAAAGCGCCTATTTCGGCTAAGCCTTTAATCCATTGTTTTGGAAAAGTGGTTGTTTGACAAGCCTCTTCTACAATTGGAGTTACTTCTTTTTTTACCCATGCGCGTGCGGTATCGCGAATCAATTTATGTTCGTCGGTTAGCAATTCGTCCATTAAGTAATAATCGTGTGCCTGAAAGTTATCTGTAGCCATTGTTTTTTTTTAGGTGCACAATATTACGAAATATTCATCATTTTACAATGAGTTAAACATAGTATAAATGGCCACAAAAACAAAAGGCCCCACATTTCTGTGAAGCCCCTTGCCACTTTACTTTACACTAAACTATTACTTTACTAATTTTACTGTTTTAATAACTTTCCCTTCTAAAGTTGATATTGATAAGAAATAAAATCCTTGATCTAAACCACTTGTATTAAGTGTTGTTTTAGAATTTGTTAATGGGTTTTTTACAACTACTTTTCCTAAAGCATCTATTATTGAATAAGACAAGTTGTTGTTATTTGCCGTTAATGCAACCTCAATAGTCAACTCATCAGTCATAGGGTTTGGATAAGCGTTTAACCCTTTAATGATTGTGTTTTCAACAATACCAGCTACCACAGGCGCTTTAATGTTTATTTGACTCATTAAGAAACTTGCTACTTTTTGCACACTTGACGAATCGCATTTTGTGTCGGTGCAAGTTGTTGTGCCGTTTGTTGCAGATACGGTTAAGCAAACGATATAATTTCCAGGAGTATTATATTGATGAAAAGGGTATTGTTGAGTAGATGTAAATCCATCACCAAAATCCCAAAGGTAAGAAGATACGCCTGTTCCATAAGATAAGTTATAAGCAAAATAATTACCAGGAGTTACCGAATCAGGATAGATTGCAAAATCTGCATTTGCCAAGCAGCCAGATGGGGTAACTGAACCACCATTGCAAGCAATATTAATTGTTTGAGAATAGACACCACAATTTGAGGTGAGGGTAACGCTATAAGTGCCGCTTGAGAAAATATAAGGCGGGGTGCCAAATCCAGAATACGCGGTTACTCCATAGTTCAACGCCTGAATATCCCAATAAACCGAGGAGTTATTTATAGTTGTGTTTACAAATGTTGTATTACAATTAGAATCCGTAGAATAGCTAAAAGATGGAACGCAGGAAGCGCAAGCAACATTAATAACTTGTGTTGTAGTTGAATCACAAAAAACACTAGCCGAAAAATTTACAAGTTTTACGGTGTGTTGTCCGTTTGCTAAGTTTATAATTGGAGATAAAGTTGGGCTTGTATAATTACCATCAATATACCAGTGAGAAAACATATTAGAACCCGTTGATGTATTTACAAAATGGGTTAAACATGTTGATGTATCGGTGTAAGAATAAAACGATGCATTACAAGGCGTAGGTGTTACGGTTACACCATTACAAGCAATAGTAAAGAGTTGATTTATAGTGCCACATGAATTACTAAAAGAAATACTATACGTACCATTTGCTAAATTTAAACCTGGAGGGGTTTGCCATCCATTAAATGAAGATACTCCAGAACCATACATTTCAATTTCCCAATAAGTATTGGAACCTCCTCCTATTGTTGTGTTTACAAAAGTTGTTATGCAGTTTGAATCTGTAGAATATGTAAATGATGCTTGGCAAGGTGTTACAGTATTAGTAACACAGTTAATTATAACATGCTGCCAAGTAGAATCACAAAACATACCCGACGAATTATAGTTTTGAAGTTGTACGTCAATGTTTCCATTTGGCAAGCTTACAATTGGAACACTTGACGTATAACTGACTCCATTAATGTACCATTGATTCGTTAGACCCGTTCCTGTTGATGTATTAGTAAAGTGCGTTAAACAGGTAGTTGGATCTGTAGAATAAATAAATGATGCATGGCATGGTGCTTGGGCAGATACCGAAATAGAAAAAACGCTAAGCGCAAATCCTAATAATGCTTGTTTGATTGTTTTCATTTGTATTTAAGTTTTAAGTTTTTACTTGTTTATCTGATACAAAGATGCGGGGTTTGTTTTATTTAAAAAAGAACATTTGATTATATATTACATATTCAAATACAAAATATAACAATTAATGCTAATAGATTATGGTTTTAGTATTAAAATATATTACTTAATGGGGCAAACAAAAAAGTGAAAATAATTTTATAAACAGCAATAAAATCAAGGGTTCTGCGTTATAAAATAAAGATTAAATTAGGAACATGTTACCCGCAATTTGGCATCGTTACATATTTTTGTTTGGCATTATTGGCCTTGCCTCAGGAATGCTCTTTGGCACCGTTCCAACTAGTATTCCGCAAATAATTATTGCAGGTAATTGGTTGTTAGAAAAAAACTTTGATTACAAGTGGCAACAATTAAAATCTAATAAAGTTTTTTGGGTTCTTCTTTGTTTGTTTGTGTTACACTTAATTGGCATGTTTTATACGTCTAATATTCATAGGGGATTAGAGGATTTAAGAAATAAAGTGCCTCTGCTCATTTTGCCTCTACTCATTTTTAGCACTAAGCCACTTTCTCAAAAAGAATTTAAGCTCCTGTTTTATTTTTTCTTTGCTAGCGTATTGGTTAGTTCTGCTTGGTGTTTTATTGTGTATTGTGGTTATACTCATAAAGTAATTATCGATGCGCGTGAAGCCTCTGTTTTTATGTCGCACATACGGTTTTCGTTATTTATTGCCTTTGCGATTATAGGCCTAATCTATTATTTTATTAAAGAGTCCGTGTTGTTTCATAAAATAATGGGCGCTTGTATCATTCTATGGTTATTGTTTTTTATGTACAAATTACAATTAGTAACCGGTTTTGTGTTTTTGATCGTTGTAGGAGTTGCTTTAATTTTTAAACTAATCGTTCAAAGGTTTAGCCTCAAGGGGTCATTTGTGTTTATTTGTTTATTTATTGTATTATCTCTTGTATTTGTAATAAAAATTAAAAAAAGTTTAAGCATGTTTGATAAATCAGAGAGAAGTGTTGCAAACACCATGTTTTTACAAACGGTTAATCAGAGTAATTATCTTCATGATACAACATTCCATTTAGCTGAAAACGGAAACTTAATTGCGATTAATATTTGTGATTATGAATTAAGAAAGGAGTGGGAATTAAAAAGCAAGCGTTCTTATTACGGTGACGACAAAAAAGGTAATGGCATAAGATACTCTCTAATACGCTATTTGGCAAGTAAGGGATTAACAAAAGATTCAATGGGGATAAAATCTTTAACTCCCAAAGACATTTCAAATGTGGAGCAGGGCTTTACAAATTATAAGTATGTTTCTAATAGTGGATTCATGGGCCGCTGGAGAGAGTTAGTTTGGGAATACACAAAATATAAACGCCAAGAAAATCCCTCAGGGCACACACTAACTATGCGGATCGAGTTTTGGAAAACAGCACTATATATTATTAATCGGCACTCATTATTTGGTGTTGGAACAGGTGACGTTCAGGACGCGTTTAATAAGGCTTATGCTAAAACCAATTCCAAATTAGATAGTCATTGGCGTTTAAGATGCCATAATCAATATTTAGCAATTACGGTTGCTTTTGGAATGATTGGATTTATTATATTTCTCTTCTATTTAATTTATCCAGCTATTCTTTTAAGAACAACGCTGCATCCATTATACTGGCCTTTCTTTTTTATAGCCCTGCTTTCTTTTTTGACAGAGGACACCTTAGAAACACAATCTGGTGTCACTTTTTTTATCTTTTTTCAAACCTTGTTTTTATGGCTCGCTTCTTATCGTGAGCAAGAAAAAAATTAATAAAGCATTAATTACAATAATTTCACTTTATATTTTTCTGCCATTTTTTGTAATTGCTCATTGCTCACATTGTGTACATTGCCCGACTGGTGGTAGTTTTCAACGGTAACAACAAACAGAGTATAATTATATTCCGAGGCCAGCTTAAAATAAGGTTCTAATTCCCAATCCAACGTAAATGTATTATGAATAATAATTTTAGATTGATTATTAATCATGCTAAATTTTGTGTTTTCTTCGCATAACTTATATGCTAAATGATTGTTTTTAAAATCAAAATGATATTCGCCCGTTTCTGAATTTGTAAAATAATCGTCCACAGAAAACACAGGATGTTTTCCGCACTCGCTCAAAACCATTGCTAACGTTGATTTTCCAGAACCTGGCAATCCGCGCAATAGTATAAGATTGTTTTTAGTTAGCATTGTTAATTTGATGAAACAAAGGTATTATTAATTAAGATTTACTCCATAAAAAAATCCCAACCAAAAAGGCTGGGATTTAAATAAAATGAATTTTTTCTAGTTATAATATTGCTCTAAATAATAAGAATAATCCACCCGATAAAACAATTGTTACAGGCAACGTTAATACCCATGCCAATAAAATATTAGTAATAGTGCTGCGTTGCAAATTCTTTAGTCCCTTTTTAGCAACCATACTACCCATAATACCCGAACTTAACATGTGTGTTGTGCTTACTGGAGCTTTATAAGCTGTAGCAACGCCTATACCAATGGCGGCAACAATTTCTGCTGAAGCGCCTTGAGCATAGCTCATGTGTTGTTTTCCGATTTTTTCTCCGATTGTTTTTACAATTCGTTTCCAACCAATCATCGTTCCTAATCCTAAACAAATTGATATCATTATAATAACCCAAGATGGCGCAAACTCAACTAATTTTTTCGCGCTTCCAATTTCCTTTTTTAATGACGCGGCATCTGCTTTAGAAATGGCCACATTTTCGCTCTTCAATAATTTTTCTGCTGCTTTTGTAATTTTTACTACATCTTTACGCAATTCAAAACGGTCGGTTGCCCCAACAGCATCAGCATAATTTTTACCAGCAGTTGCTTCAGAAAAATGAAAGGTGTGTTTTTTAATACTATTTAAATTTTTAAACTCTTCTTTACCAAAATCGGTAGTATCTGTAGCAGAAATTATTTTTTCAATAATCACCACATTCGCGTTAACACTTTGTAAATTAATTTCTTTATCTAAAGAAAAATAAGAGGGCATAATAGATATTAAAATAATCATCACTAAACCAACACCTTTTTGTCCGTCGTTTTGTCCATGAAAAAAACTAACCAATCCACAAGTAAACCATAATAACAT
>JANXRU010000165.1 GCA_025356715.1 Bacteroidota bacterium | reverse complement strand
TATCTATTTGATAATGAGGCTTTTAGCTATTTTTTATGTAGCCCGTACGGGAATCGAACCCGTGTTTCGTCCGTGAAAGGGACGCGTCCTAACCCCTAGACGAACGGGCCATTAAATTAATGGAGTGCAAATTTACACTTTATTTTGTATTGACAAAAAAAAGTTTAAAAAATAACCCCTTTATCTGATATAGAAATACACAAATAGTTTGATAACTTAACAATAGTAACCGAAACCCTTTATTTACAAGGCTTGGAAATCTAAAATAATAGCCTTACGTTGGGCTAATAATTGGCTAAAAAGAGTTGGTTGAGTAGCTTTTAATCTCAGTAATCGATATATACCCATGGTTTTTTTACGAAAAGGGGAAAGCGACACGCATGCTCGTCCAGCTAATACAAAAACGATAACCACCTCTAACCCATACCAATAACTTGGTGTTGATAGCGTAATAATGGCATAAATAAGGCTATAATTAAGTAAAAACAGAATAGCTCCAAAACCCAAATTAAAAGAAGCTTTAAACTCTAATAATTTTATTTTTTTACTTACTAATAGCTCTGTTAATTTATATGGAAGGTAATTACCAATAACTCCTACTATATAAATGGGTATTGTGAGTAAAATAATCAAACAACGCAAAAATAAAACCCCATAATTAATCACATCATGTTTAGCTGGGTTAATCAACCAATCTTTTAATTGATGTTTATCCAGTTGTTTGAAGTAGGCGACATTTTGTTTAGCTAATTCTTTCAATTTCTCAGGCTGATTTAACTCAACAGCATTAATAGTTTCAGCTACCTCATTAGAAAACTTAAAATCGTGTTCTAAATTTGAAAAATTAAATTTATGTTTTTTAAAATAAGTGTACCTGTATATTTCTTCTATGTGCTCTATTAGTTTTTCATTGTGTTTATGGTTGATATTAACAATCAGATCTTTCATTCGAGGTGCCAAATCTATCAAAAACTGGTTCATCGTTTTAGCTGGTGCTTCTTTGTAAGCGCCTAAATAATCAGCAATTTTAATGGGTTTACCCACATTATATAAAAGCGTACTTCTAAATTTTGATGGATTAGAGTAATTAACACCTATTGGAATCACTACTAAATTAGCCAATTCAGGAAAATCAGTCACAGCTCCAAATATCATTCGTGGCACTCCTTTTTTAAGTGGGCGTAATCGTCGTTCCTGTATACATAAGCCTTCCGCAAAAATGATAATTTTAGCGTTTTTGCATAATAATTTATTTACAACATTATACGTTTCATCATTTTTTAATAAACCTTCTTTACCTCCATCTTGTATCCTGAAAATTGGAATAATCCCTAATTGCTGTAAAAACCAAGTAGCAAATCCTTTTTTAAAAGCGTCGCCACGAGCTAAATAGCGCACGCGTGGCGGATAAACTATTGAAGAAAAAGCAACAGGATCAGCAAAAGAGTTTGGATGATTCATAGCTAGAATAGCAGGTCCTTTCACGTTGAGGTACTCTATATTTTTCACTTTCGTGCGCTTAAAATAAACAGCCACGACTACCGACATATATAATTTAAGGACGTGCCACAACATAACTTTTCTTCTATTTGATGAAACAAACTTACAAAAACTAATTAATAAAAAATCCTCTCCTATAAAGCAGAAGAGGATTTTTTAAGGGCATCCCTATTTAAATAAATTTAATTAACCAATTGGAGGAGGCATTGCACTGAAAATACTTCCTAAATCAGGTTGTGTATCTGCGGCTAACCAACCAGCCATACCTTGTTTCCAAACTTGGCTTTGTCTGTTAAATTGTCCTGAAGCAGCCATTGCCTGTAATTGAGCCATTGTAAACGGCCCCGTTTGTGCGCCATTTACTGCCACAAAATACTGTATCATTGGCGGTGGTGGTGGAGGTGTATTAGCTCCTGCGCCACCATTAAATTGTTGGTTTTGAAACGCATTCCCCATTTGTCCCATCATTCCCATTCCCATACCTGCTCCCATACCTGCTCCCATCATTCCTCCGCTTGGGTTTTTAGCAGCTTCTTCAATCGCATTTGCTGCCTGAAATTGAGAGTAAGCACCTAAATTACCAATAATACCCATACTGCTTCTTTTATCCAATGCAGCTTCTACTTCAGGAGGTAATGATACGTTCTCAATTAAAAACTTAGTTAAATTTAATCCGATCTCCGTAAATTCTGGCTGTATTTTATCTTGTATTACTTTAGAAACTTCATCTGTATTAGAAGCTAAATCCAATACCGGAATTTTACTTTCCGCTAAGGCATCCATACCACGAGACACAGCGATATTCCGTAATTGCTCATTAATTTCTTCAGTCGTAAATTCGGAACCAGTGCCTGCAATTTCTTTTAAGAATACACCAGCGTCCGTTACCTTGAAGGCATAGGAACCAAAGGCGCGCAAACGAATAGGTCCAAACTCTACATCACGCAACATAATAGGGTTTTTTGTTCCCCATTTTTGATTAGTGAATTGTTTAGTGCTTACAAAAAAGATATCCGCTTTAAAAGGAGAATTGAATCCGAATTTCCAACCTTTTAAAGTTGACATAATTGGCATATTCTCAGTACTTAGCGTATACATTCCTGGTTGAAAAATATCAGATATTTTCCCTTCATTCATAAATATAGCTACTTGACTTTCTCGCACAGTAAGCTTCGCACCCATTTTAATTTCATTTTGGTAGCGAGGGAATTTATAAATAATAGTATCGTTGGAATTATCGGTCCAATCAATAATATCAATAAATTCGCCTTTTAGTTTATCAAATAATCCCATTGTTTATATATTAAAATTGTTTAAGTAAATGTATAAAATATAATTGATTCATTAGTTGTTAAATAATGATAATGCATAATGCAAATACAAATTAATCGTTATTAAATGCCAGTCTCTCCCCTACTCTGCTTTCGTCAAATGCACCCTCGTTATAAACTAAATGGCCATTTACAAAGGTTTTAGAAATGCTTGAAGAAAAAGTGGTTCCTTCAAACGGACTCCAACCACATTTATATAATAAAGATTCCTTAGTAACTTTCGTTGATTTATTTAAATCAACCAATACTAAATCGGCAAAATAACCTTCACGGATATAGCCTCTTTTTTCAATTTTAAATAGATCAGCAACGTTATGAGACATTTTTCGAACAATCATTTCTAAACTTATTTTTTTTTGTTTATGAAATTCCATCATCGCCAAAATAGCGTGCTGAACCAATGGGCCACCGCTCGGTGCTTTTAAAAAAGGTAATTGTTTTTCTTCAATAGTATGCGGAGCATGATCGGTAGCAATAACGTCTATTCGGCCATCTAATACTGCTTCAAAAATATTTGCTCTGTCGTATTCTGTTTTAACGGAAGGATTCCATTTAATGAAATTGCCTTTTGTTTTATAATCCTCATCATTAAACCATAAATGATGAATACATGCTTCTGCAGTAATACGTTTTTGTTTTAACGGAATTTTATTGGTAAACAATGCTAATTCCTTTGCCGAAGAAATATGTAAAATATGTAAACGCGTGTTATACTTCTTAGCTAAATTTACTGCAAAGGAAGATGATTTAAAACAGGCTTCATCATTACGGATAATTGGATGAAAGTATGCGGGTAAATCTTCTCCGTATTCAGCCACAATGCGAGCTTGAGTTTCCTTTATCATCGGGTCATATTCGCAATGTGTAGCAATTAATGCCTGTGATTTTGAAAAAAATCCTTCCAATGTTTTTTCATTATCCACTAACATATCTCCTGTACTGGAACCCATAAATAATTTCAATCCACACACTTTATTATAATCTACTTTCAGGGTTTCTTCTAAGTTAGTATTTGTACCGCCCATGAAAAAAGAATAATTGGCCAAAGAACATTCTTTAGCACGCGCATATTTCTTTTCTAATTCAATAATCGTTACAGCTTGCGGATTTGTATTTGGCATTTCCATATAACTGGTAATTCCACCTGCCACAGCTGCTTTTGCCTCTGTATAGATTTCTCCTTTATGAGTTAAACCTGGTTCACGAAAATGCACTTGATCATCAATAGCTCCTGGAATTAAAATTAAACCTGTGGCATCAATAACCGTTGCATTTTCTTCGGTAATATCCCTATCAATTCTATCAATAATAGAATCTTTAATTAAAACATCAGAAACAAATTGTTCATCTTCATTAATAATGGTGGCATTTTTAATCAATATGGTTTTCATTTATATATATTATTTTTTAGTTATTTATTTTGTAACGAATCTAAAACAGTTATTTCTACTTTGGTTAATCCTGATGATACAAAATTTAATTGTTTAGCTGCCCTTAATGTTAAATCAATCATTCGTTTAGATTTTTGAGGAAGTCTATCTATTATTTTCACAATAACGACAGAATCATTTTTTATATTTCTAACTTTAACAAAAGTTCCAAATTTTATTTTTTTGTGAGCGCCAGTCAAACTATCGTTATGGAAAATAGCTCCAGAAGTTGTTCTTCTTCCATTAAATTTTTTAGCATAAAAACTTGCAATACCTATAGATGTATTTTTAGGATTGAGTGTATCTTGACAAAAAAACTTGTTACTAACAATCATCAAAAAAGTTATATAAACAAGTACCCGCATATCCAAAAGTACAGTATTTTTAATAAAACAAACTGAAAATCCTATAAATAATACGCAATTTGATTAACCAATTTTAACGAAAAAGGCGCTTTGAGAAGTGAAAAATAGATGTTTAGAAACCTAACAAAATACTTATATTCGTAACCATATTTATGAATAAGAATTTAGTCATCATACCTACTTATAACGAAATTGAAAACATTGATAAAATGGTGCGTACTGTTTTTTCTTTAGCTCGACCGTTTGAGTTATTGATAATTGATGATGGTTCGCCTGATGGCACTGCTAATAAAATTAAAGAATTACAAAAAGAATACCCCAATCAATTACACATCGAAGAACGAAAAGGAAAACTTGGGTTAGGCACTGCTTACATCCATGGTTTTAAATGGGCTATTGCAAGAGATTATGATTTTATTTTTGAAATGGATTGTGATTTTAGTCACAATCCTACTGATTTAATTCGCCTATTAGACGCGTGCGAAAATGGTGCAGATGTAGCTGTGGGTTCTCGCTATTGCAAAGGTGGCAAAGTAAGTAACTGGCCTATAGGTCGAATTTTAATGAGTTACTTCGCCTCTGTATATGTTAGAATAATTTTATGGATTCCAATAAAAGATACAACAGCAGGCTTTAAATGTTATCACAAAAAAGTGTTACAAGCCATAGACTTAAATTCTATCGAATTTATGGGTTATGCCTTTCAAATAGAAATGAAATATACAGCCTATAAAAAAGGATTTAAAATTGTAGAAGTTCCAATACTTTTTACAGATAGGATTTTAGGTGTTAGCAAAATGAGTACTAAAATTTTTAAAGAAGCATTCTTAGGAGTTATCGCTATGCGTTTTAAGAAGATAAAATAATTACCAAATAGCAAAATTATTATAAACCATTGCTTTACCCCATTTTTCCTTACCGTAATCCTTTTCTAATTGAGCCCTCAATTCAGAGGCTTTCATTATTTTATGTTTCGATTTCTTAGGTAATAAGGTCAACGCATCTTGTTTAGCTACATCTACACTTTTTGCAAAATAAATAACACCTCCGTCCTCTGTTGCCAGTCCTAAAATCGCTCCTGGTAATCCAATAAAACTTTCTGGCCCCACAGATGAATTTATTTCCGAACAAAACCAAGCATAAATACGAACACTATCACTTGCTACCCAAATTGCTTTGCGACAGATGTATCCACAAATAGATCGTTTGCTATCTGTTATTTTCCAATCAAATTTCCGAGTAGTATCATCTAAAACAAATAATTCGCCCCAAATCTTTTTTTCTGTTATTCGTTTTTTTGTAATATAATTTTGGTAAACGACATTCTTCGTTGTTGCCCAACTCATTTTTTCAACCAAATCTGACTCTTGTGGTTTAAATAATGATAGCGTATCATTAAATGTTAACTCAAATACATCTATTTTATTTTTATCTTCTTCTTTAAGCCAATCCTTCACATCCGTATTCCATTTAAATTTTTTATACAAATTGGTACGGCGTTCGTAAATAATTTTTCCACTCATAATTTGAGCTTGAAATTGGCCTAATAAGCCAATCATTAGGAATGCAAAAAAATAATTGTTTTTCTTATTCATCATCATAAACTTTTATACGAATTAAAATATACTTTTAAAAATCATCTTCACTTTCTTTTGTTTTATTACTATTGAATTTCAATGTTAATTTCAGTAATAAATAACGAGAAATAATATTTGTTTTCACATCTGATATAACATTATTAGTTGTTGTTCTTACCAAATTAATGTTTTGATTGAGCATGTCATAAGCATAAAAAGCAACAATTAAATTTTCATTTTTCAAGAATGTTTTGGATAATGAAGCATTCCAAATAAAGTAATTAATATTATATCCATTAGCACGTTTCCCATTCATTGTATAAGACGCGTCACTTTCAATAATAAATTTCTTAGGCAATTTTATATTAACATTACCTGAAACATTTTGTGAGGTATATGGCTTATTACTTAACGAATTTAAAGTAGAAGACGAAGAATTATATTCTGCATAACCAGTTATACCTGCTGTAAATTTTTCTAACTCTAATCTAATGTTTAATCCAACATTTGTATTAATATTAGCAGTAGAATTTAACTTCGCATTAATGTAATTTTTATTATTTGAATAACTTCCATTTAGATTAGGTTCTAATATAATTTTTTTGGATAAAAAAGGAATGCTAGTCCCCAAATAGCCACCATAAGAGCTATTACCATTAACATTAATAGTTTGAGAAACCGTTCTTCCTATACTATCATATGTTGTAGAAGTAGAATAATCATTATTTGTATAATAATAATTAAAGCCCATCCATGTGTATTTACCGCTAATAGGTTTCCAAGAATTGAAATTGAAATTCACTTGATGTTCAGACGTTGGCAACAAATTAGGATTACCAATATTAATAAAATTTTGATTTGTATTATCCTTAACAGGTTGTAATTGGCTAATGGTTGGATTAGTGGAGTTCAATTTATAAGAAACATCCATGTGCATATTATCTGAAAATTTATAACGAAAAGTAGAGAATGGTAATACATTATTAAAATTCTGTTGTATAGTTGTATTTAAAAATAAATTATGATTATTTACAAAAACATTACGAACCTTTGTCCCCAAAGTAAATTTCAATTTCTTCACTTCAAAGATAAATTTTAATCCTCCTCTGTTAATTTGTTTTATATTAGCAAAATTATTGGTGTAATTTGAGTCTAATAGATTATACTCACCACCAACATTATTTAGTGATTTTCGATCTTGTTTACTATTGAAATACATAAAATCATAAGAAGCCTCTATTTTAATTTTTTTAGTAATAGGCTCTGTAAAATTCACACCAACACTATGGTTTTGATTATCTAATAAATTATTTTTCTTTTGATCAATGGAAGTTAAAGTTTGTGTGGTTGACACATAAAAATTATTATTAGTTTGTAATAAACTATTCCCCTCACTCTTTGAAAACGCATTGGAATAATACATTGTCAATAAGCGATCTTTTTTCATAAACTTCCTATTAACTCTTAAGCTATTTGAAATATCGTATCCATTTGTTTTATTAGAGTTTGATATTGTCGTATTTCTTGACTTAACATTATCATTTCTAATAAAATCAGTTTCATTAGAAGATGCTATATTATCTGATAAAAACTTCACTTTAGATTTTAAGGTTAAATCTGTAAGAGAATCTAACTGCTGTTCTAATGTAAAATTAACAGCATGAGCCTCATTTTTTTCTGTTGACTGAGTTAAATTAGCTGTAGTATAACTGGTATCAGTTAAAAAATATTGGGAATTTGTGGATGTTTGAGTTTTCAATACACTTGTATTGTATGAATAATTAATATTTATTTTTGTTTTAGCTGATAATTTATCCGAATAATAAAAGCCAGATTTTAATGTTTGCGGTATCCCTTGATTTTGATTATTTTGATATGAAAATGACATTCCTCCATCTTCATCATCTGTTCTTTCATATTCACTGCTTAATCCGTATTTATACATATCACCCCAACCAAAGCTTGAACGAGGTGTATTAGTTGCTAAACCAAATACAGATATTTTCAATTTCTTTTTAAAATAATTAGCTAAGGCCTCGCCTTCATAAAATTTTTGAAAATCACTGGCACCACTTACTTTCCCAAAGTATCCTTTTTTGGCTTCGTCTTTAAGCTTCAGGTTTAATATTTTTTGAGTTTCTTCACCTGTGGACGAATTGGCAATGTCGTCACTTTTTTTATCATATACTTGCACTGACTCAATAGAATTTGCGGCTAAATTTTTGGTTGCTACTGTTGGATCACTTCCAAAAAACTCATCACCATCTACTAATACCTTATCTACTTTTTTTCCTTGAGATGTAACTTTACCTTGTGCATCTACTTTCATTCCAGGTAATTTTTTCAATAAATCTTCAACAGTTGCATTTGCTTTTACCTTAAATGAATCAGCTGTATATATTAAGGTATCACCTTTATAATAGATTGGGTCTTTAAAAGCAAAAATAGTAACTTCCTCCAAGTTCATACTTTTAGGTTGAACGATAATTTTTCCAAAATCATAATTTAGATTTTTTTTATCACCAAAAATAAAAAATCCTTGATCAGAAAATTTAGGGTGAGTAATTAAAACCTGATAAGTATCAACAGGTAAGGCTTTTAAGTTAAAGAATCCTTTATCATCCGTTCTTGTATAACCTATGAGAGTTGAATCCATTAACTTAATAGCCATAACAATTGCATTTTGCAAAGGCGCTTTAGCTGTTGTATCCTGCACATTACCAGAAACTGTCATTTGCTGGGAAAAGCCAGAAAATGAAAGTAAAAAAAGTAAAGAAAGTAGTGGTTTCATCATAAATTTTGTTTAGTCTTCTAAAATAATCAAGTTTATAATGCATTATTTATCAAAAGATACAATAAACGTTAAATTAATTATAGATCAGATAAGGAAGTAATAATGATAACTTGTCTTCATTAAAAACACCTAATCCTTTAACATCCTGTTCAGTTAACTTACCATGCTTCGATCTAAAATTAATGAGGGCTTGAGCCGATGCAAAGGAAAAATAAGGATGTTTGCGTAACGTATTTAAATCAACCATATTTATAGGAATTTTAGTAATATTATTCTTATCTAATTTAACTTGAGAAGATAAATTCAGAAACAAACTATCTGTCATGCCATAAATTTCTTTTAACTGATTCAAACTATGAAAGCCCCCAAGTAACGTTCGATATTTAATAATTCGTTTTGTAAAGGCTGGGCCTATACCTTTTAAATAAACAATTGATAAACTATCAGCTGTATTAATTTCTAAATTTTCTTTGATATATGTTTTTTTCTCATAGGTATTTTTCGGATACTCCTTTTTAAAAATAGAATCTTTTTTTAAATATCTAGGATATTCTTTACCAGCATTTGGTATTAAAATATACGCTTCTAATTCATCAAATAAATGAGATGATAAACCATACAGTTTTTTCAAATCTTCTGACTTGAAAAATTTCCCGCCTTTATTCCTAAAATTCACTAAGGTTACGCTCAATTTCTTTGAGAAACCTAATTTACATGCATCTTCTGCACTAATCGTATTTGGATTAAATACAAATTTTTCTGATGAAATTGAATTAGTAGATATTTCCGATTTATTATTATCGAAACTATTGTTTTGTTTATTGGTATTTATCCCATTATTGTTTGAAGTAGAGTTAATTGTGACAAACTGCACATTATCTTGCTGAACAAATAACGGCAAGGACATTCTTACTATTATTAAAATACTGATGATAATTCCTAATACAAAAACACCATTACGTTCTTGCTTATTAAAATGAAAACTATTTTGCAACCACTCTTTAAACTTCATGCTCTACTATTCTGTTTTTCTTAAATAAAAAATAAACAGGAATACCCAATGCAATAATTAATAATCCCATACCTGTATTAAAGGTTTTGTAAACCAATAAATCAATGCAAATTAACGACGTTAAAACAATATAAATAGCTGGAATAACAGGGTAACCAAATGCCTTGTATGGGCGCTCTGCATCAGGCATTTTTTTACGTAACACAAAAACACCAGTAATAGTTATGATATAAAAAATCAAAGAAGAGAACGTAGCATAATCTAATAAATCGCCATAAGAACCACTTAAACATAAAACTGATGCCCAAATACCTTGTAATACTAAGGCATTAGAAGGTACACCAAATTTATTAAGTTTACCTGCACTCTTAAAAAACAAGCCATCTTTTGCCATCGATTCAAATAAGCGTGAGCCTGCTAGTATTAACCCATTATTACAACCAAACGTAGACACCATAATTAAAGCCGCCATTAAATATTTAGCCACATCCCCAAAAACTACAAATAAAGCAGCTGTTCCTACTCTGTCTTTTTGTGCAAACATAATTCCTTGTTCAATCACATTTTGAGAACTTATACTTCCATCTAATGGTAATAAACATAAATAAGCCACATTAGCTAATACATAAATTACCGTAACGATGGTCACTCCAAAAAATAACCCTAAAGGGATATTACGTTGAGGCTCTTTCACTTCGCCTGCTATAAAGGTTACATTGTTCCATGCATCGCTACTAAATAAAGACCCTATCATAGCCACGCCAATAGCTGTGGTTAAAGCCATCCCAGACAAAGATTTAAATCCTTTAAAAAAACCATTACCAATATCATCTACGGCTTTCGCATCCCATGCGTGTGTCATATTATTAGAAAACACATCGGTTGTGAAGCCATAATAAATACCAACTATAATTAAAGAAAATAAGGCAATTAATTTGGCAGAAGTAAAAATACGCTGAATGGCTTTTCCATTTTCTATACCTCTTGTATTAATATAAGTAAGTATGGCAATAATAGCAATCGCTAACAATTGAGCACTTGTAATTTTAAAATTAGAAATTTGTAACATCACGTTCCCTTCTTCAAAAAAAGGAATAAACACTCCCGTAAATTTAGCAAATGCAACAGCCACTGCGGCTATTACACCTGTTTGAATAACAAGGAAGACCGTCCAACCATATACAAAGGCTGTTAAATCGCCAAAAGCTTTTTTAATGTATACAAACTGGCCACCCGCTTGTGGCATCATACCTGCTAATTCGCCATAACTTAAAGCAGCAAATAATGTTATGACTCCCGATAAAATCCATACAACTAATAGCCAACCAGCAGAGCCAACTGAACGGGCAATATCAGAACTCACAATAAAAATACCTGATCCTATCATAGAACCTGCTACTAATAAAGTTGTATCAAATAAATTAAGCGTTCTTTTTTTTTCAGGCATATCGTTAGGTTAATTATAGTTTATAAACATACCTATTTTTGTTGGAAGATCGAAATCTATAACCGAAATTCAAAATAACTACAATATTATATAATTTCTGTAAAAACCCTTTAATATCAACACTTAGGAGTGCAATATGTTTATATATTTGATTATGAACTTTAATTATAAACCGATAGATTTGACTAATAAATTTATATCGCCATGAAAAAAAACACTTTACAATCTTTAGTTATTATATTATTAAGCGCTTCTCTTAATTTAAGTTCTCAATCTTCGTTGCTAGTTACTAATATAACTTCTAGCACAACCATAAATAATAATGCTGTCATAACTAAAAATATAAGTGCTAATAATTCAGATTTAATTTCTCTTAATATTAAAAACAATTCAGTAAATACGCTAACTAATAGCAGTATGTTCCCTAACCCATCTAACCTAACTACATCATTGCATTTTGATTCTAAAGTAAATGATGAAAATGCAAAATTAACGATATTAAATGCTGTAGGAGAAATGATTATGTCGCAAAAAGCAGATATAATATTAGGTGAAAACAGAATTAATATTCAAACCTCTTCGTTCGCTTCAGGAACCTATTATGCTTATATAGTATCTGGTTCAAACATCATTGAACGAAAATTTATGGTTAGTAAATAACTAGTTAGTTGCTATTAAAATCAAATCAATTGTTTGACTTCCATCTTTCTCTGGGTAAGCCTGACGAATTAATTCAACCATTTTAAAGCCACTATCTTCTAAAGCAGTAATTAGATAATCTGCTTGATGGTAATGCATAAAAATTTCATCCCCCGCACTTCCTTTTTTAAATGCTGATTTACTATACTCATCTTCCATGGTACTCATATAAATAACACCATTTTGATTTAATACATTGGAAGCATCTTTAATTAATTCAATAGCTTCTTCCTTAGACAAATAAGGCAAACAAAAACCAACCATTATTGCATCATATTTTTTAGGAAGTTGATTTATAGCTCTGCTATCCATTAACTGAACATCTATAGATGGGTTATTCAGCTTTGCAAGCTTAATCATATTTGGCGCTAAATCAGTAGCAAGTATCTTTAAATCAGAGCGAACTTGTAATAAATATTTAGTAATGTTACCTGGGCCGCAGGCTAATTCCAAAACCTCAGCATGTTGTTTCTTTATAAGCTTACAAAACAAATCGAAACTTTGATGATACAAAGATACATCCATAAACTTACTCTCATAAGAACTGGCATGTTTATTAAAAATATCTACAGCTATTTTAGATTTATCCAAAGTAATTAATTTTAAACAAAACTAAATATAAATGATTTATATTTATGTATTAGTTTTCTAATTTTGTATAAAATTATTGCTTATGAAACTACTTGCTTTATATTTCATGACTCCTCTTATTTTAATGTCAAATCATCTGACCATTGATCACGCAATACATATAAATACCAAAGTCATCAAAAAAGATGCACGAAAGTTAGCCGAATATTATAGACAACGAGTCATGCGAGGAGAAAGCATGTCGACCATCGCTAAAATGTATAGCGAAGATCCTGGTTCAGCAAACAATGGCGGACAGTATAGTAATGTGGTTCGCGGACAAATGGTTCCTGAATTTGAAACTGTGGCTTTTAGATTAAAACCAAACGAAATATCAGAAGTTTTTGAAACAAAATATGGGTTTGAGTTTATTCAACTTATTTCTCGAAAAGGAGATGTTTTAAATTTAAGACATGTTTTAATTACAAGAGATTAGCTACTTAATCATTAAGGATGTTCTTCGATATAATTTTTACTTTTAAGAACGGCCGCTTTTAACACCTCTGGCTTATTTTCAGATTGATGACTTTCTTTATTTATCCAATTCATCGTATAGGTTAAACGAGTGGTTTGTAAATCAATAGCTTCTGCTAAATTTTCAACAAAGCCATTTACAAGAGGGTGTTCCATTATTTCAAAACGAACTACGTAAGGAGTTGCGGTTATTTTCTCCATGATAGTAATGGCCTTATCAGGCATATTAATTTTCATTTGCCTGATTGTCGCCTCTTCATTTTTTTCAATAACAACAACATCTGACACATGAGGTACAAATTTTTCTGGATAATCTATTTTATACAACAAATGTTGCCATACTTTATCTAAAGGTGAATTAACTATTTCAGTATGCGCGATGTTATTTTCCATTTTTAAAATTAATTTCTTCTAAACTCTAATTAATTATTAACTCTCAAACTATCACCTAATATCCAGGCGCTTTATTTAAATGAACACCTATATTACTAATAGAATCATTGGTCACTTCCTTTCTAATTTCATCATCTGTTAAAAACTGAAGTTTACTCATCATCTCACTGGCATTACCCCCACTAACGTACCTTAAACCAGCCCATACATAATCCTTAAATTGTACTAATTGGATAACGATTACCAATTCTTTTTTCTTTGTCGTTGGATTCGTAAAATAAGCCAGTTTTGGCAAAGTCATTTTATAGGGCTCCACATCTTTTAAATCTGGCTTCACTTCTTTATCAATGTATAATAACGATGTACCGTTATTTGCTTCTTCATAAGTAGGCATCCTACCGTTAACCACTGGTACTTTTTCCCAATCTTTTAACGCCACTCGTGGAAATTTTAAATTATCAGGACAGTCCCAATTCATAAAACTTTGGGCATACATAATGGGAGAGCTATAAGTTACTTTAGGAGTTTCGCCACAAGCGGATAATATAATTACCGTTGTACTGATATAAATAAATAATTTCAACATAGTTTTTTTACAATGAAGATAGGAAATACAATGATTAAAGGAAGAATGGAAATTATTATTTAGGGTATTTTAACGAATGACGAAGTGTAAACCTGGGCGATAACTATCTTCCAATTTTTCTTCTAATTGCTTTATCTGTAATTGGTTGGTATTTTCATTTTGGCGAGTGCAAGCAAAGAACCCTATTGAACCCAAATTACGCATTAGAAAAAACAAAAGGGTAATCAAAAACTTTTGCATGATTCCAAATTCCAGAAAACCATTCTCTTCGTTTTTTATTTAGCGCAATTTTAAGAACTAATTTATTATTAATTTTTTCAAAATATGCACCAATAGCAAATGATTGATAGCGTAATGTTGATAGTCTTTTTTGAGTTTTTTCTTGCAGGATAAATGTTCTAAATAAAGCCATCAAATTGTATGCGATCATAACAAACGTGAGGGCAGCTTCGGTAGCATAAAAACCATTTAAATTAAAACTATCAAAAC
>JANXRU010000130.1 GCA_025356715.1 Bacteroidota bacterium | reverse complement strand
GGTAAAGGTTTTCAAGGTGTAGTTAAACGTCACGGATTTGGTGGAGTAGGTGGTTCAACTCATGGTCAACATGACCGTTCAAGAGCTCCTGGTTCATTAGGTGCATCGTCTGATCCTTCTCGTGTATTCAAAGGTATGCGTATGGCTGGTAGAATGGGTGGTGATAGAAAAAAAATCCAAAATTTAACAGTTGTTAAAATAATGGCAGAAAAGAATCTTTTATTAATCAAAGGTTCGATTCCAGGTGCTAAGGGGTCTTACGTTATAATCGAGAAATAATCATGCAAGTAGAAGTAATAAACATAAGCGGAAAGAAAACTGCTAAGAAAGTAGATTTAGCAGATGTGATTTATGGTGTTGAACCAAGTGATCACAGTATATACTTAGATGTGAAGCATTTTTTAGCTGCTCAACGTCAAGGAACTCACAAGTCAAAAGAACGTGCTGAAATTTCTCGTACAACTAAAAAGTTGAAACGTCAAAAAGGTACTGGTGGCGCTCGTGCTGGATCAATGAAATCCCCATTATTTATTGGTGGTGGTCGCGCATTTGGTCCTCGTCCTCGCGATTACTCTTTTAAATTAAATAAGAAAGTAAAAGTATTAGCTCGTGCTTCTGCATTAACTTATAAAGCAAAAGAAAATGCAATTACTGTATTAGAAGACTTTAATTTTGAAGCTCCTAAAACAAAAAATTACGTTGATTTAATGAAGAATCTTAATTTATCTGATAAAAAGACTTTATTAGTGTTGGGTGATTCAAATATTAATGTATATTTGTCGTCCCGTAATTTAGAGGGCGCGAAAGTTGTAATGGCTTCAGATTTAAATACTTACGATATTGTTAATGCTGAAACATTAATTTTATCTGAAAGTTCAGTGAAAGTGTTAGAAGATATTTTAAACAGATAATAAAAAAATAGTAATGGAAATATTAATTAAGCCTATAATAACCGAAAAGATGACGACTTTGGCCGAGACGTTGAATCGCTATGGTTTTGTAGTTGATAGAAGTGCCAACAAAGTACAAATTAGACAAGCTGTTGAAAAAATGTACGGTGTTAAAGTTGAGTCAGTAAACACTCAACAATACGTTGGTAAAGTTAAAACTCGTAACACCACTCGTGGTATTGCTGTTGGCCGCGTAAACCGTTCAAAAAGAGCTTTTGTCACTTTAAAATCTGGCGAAGCAATTGATTTTTACGCTAATATTTAATTTGATAAAAGATAAAAAAAATGGCATTAAAGAAATTCAGACCGTTAACTCCTAGTCAACGTTTTAAAATAGCAACTGATAATTCAGATATCACTACAAATGTTCCTGAAAAAAGCTTATTAACTTCGGTTAAAAACAGCGGTGGACGTGATAATACTGGTAAAATGACAATCCGTAACATCGGTGGTGGTCATAAAAAACAATACCGTATTATTGATTTCAAACGTAATAAAGATGGTATCGAAGGAATTGTTCATTCAATTGAATACGATCCAAATCGTACGTCTCGTATTGCTTTAATTCATTATAAAGATGGCGAGAAACGTTATATCCTTGCTCCTCATGGATTAGAAGTTGGTAAAAAAGTAATGTCAGGTGCAACTGCAACTCCAGAAGTTGGTAACTGTATGTTCTTATCTGATATTCCATTAGGTACAGTAATTCATAACATTGAGTTACGTCCAGGTCAAGGTGGAGCAATGGCACGTAGTGCTGGAACTTTTGCTCAATTAACTGCTCGTGATGGTAAATATGCTATTTTACGTATGCCTTCAAGTGAAGTTCGTATGATCTTAATTACTTGTAAAGCTACTATAGGTTCTACCTCAAATCCTGATCATAGTTTAGAGATTTCTGGTAAAGCTGGTCGTTCTCGTTGGTTAGGTCGTCGTTCACGTACGCGTCCAGTTGTGATGAATCCAGTGGATCATCCAATGGGTGGAGGTGAAGGTCGTGCTTCAGGTGGACATCCTCGTTCTCGTAACGGTATTCCTGCTAAAGGATTCAAAACTCGTTACAAGGCTAAGTCTTCTAACCAACATATTATTAAAAAAAGAAGTAAATAGTAATTAATGTTTAATGGTCACGAAACAAAGCGTGATTCAAAACTAAAAAATAAAAAATGGCAAGATCATTAAAAAAAGGTCCTTTTATAGACCACAATTTAGAGAAAAAAGTTACTCAAATGAATGAGAGTAACAAAAAGACAGTACTAAAAACTTGGGCTCGTCGTTCTGTTATTTATCCTGAAATGGTTGGACATACATTTGCTGTTCATAACGGAAATAAATTTATTCCAGTTTACTGTACAGAAAACATGGTAGGTCATAAATTGGGAGAGTTCTCAGCAACTCGTCAGTTCAAAGGTCATGCAGGTAATAACAAGAAATAATTAGTCGATAAAGAAATTAAGTCATGGGTAAAAGAAAAAGATTAGTAGCAGAGGCACGTAAAGAAGCAAATAAGAGTACTTATTTTGCAAAACTTAACAGATGTCCAACTTCACCTCGTAAAATGCGTCAAGTATGCGATTTAGTGAGAGGTATGGAAGCATATAAAGCATTAAATGTATTGAAATTTAATACTCGTGAAGCATCAATTCGCTTAGAGAAATTATTAAAATCAGCTATTGCAAATTACGAAGCTAAAACTGGTGTTCGTCCAGAAGAAAATACATTATTTGTTACTTCTGTAATGGTAGATAGCGCTTTAATGGCAAAACGTTTACGTACTGCGCCTCAAGGTCGTGGATACAGAATCAGAAAACGTTCTAACCATGTAACGTTAGAAGTAGGTACTGCAGTTGTTAGTACTAAAAAAGCTGTAAGACAAGCAGCTGCAATCAGTAAATCAGAAGATAAATAAAATTAAGATAAGGAAATGGGACAAAAAGCAAATCCAATAGGTTTACGTTTAGGAGTTATCAAAGGTTGGGATTCTAACTGGTTTGGTGGAAGAAACTATGCTGACAAATTAGTAGAAGATGTAAAAATCCGCGAATATGTGAAAGCACGTTTACCAAAAGGTAGTATTTCAAAAATCGTAATAGAAAGAACTTTAAAATTAGTTACTGTAACTATCAATACTGCTAGACCAGGTATCATCATTGGTAAAGGTGGAAAAGAAGTAGATAAATTAAAAGAAGAATTAAAGAAAATTACTAAGAAAGAAATTCAAATCAATATTTTTGAAATTAAACGTCCTGAATTAGATGCTCGTTTAGTTTCTGATAGTATTGCTCGTCAAATTGAAGGACGTATTTCTTTCCGTCGTGCTGCTAAAATGTCTATCGCATCAACTATGCGTATGGGTGCAGAAGGAATCAAAATATTAGTTTCTGGTCGTTTAGGTGGTGCTGAGATGGCTCGTTCTGAAGGATATAAAGAAGGACGTACTCCATTACAAACATTGCGTGCTGATATTGATTTCGCAATCGCTGAAGCTCATACAACTTATGGACGAATTGGTATTAAAGTTTGGATTTGTAAAGGTGAAATTTATGGTAAACGTGATTTGTCTCCTAATGCTGGTTTAGATAAAGAGAAAAAAGGTGCTCCGGCTCCAGCTCCTAAATTTGCTGGTCGCGGACCAAAAAGAGATAACAAAAGATAACCAAAAGTAATTAATCAGAATAGTAAAGATAATAGATCATGTTACAACCGAAAAGAACAAAATATAGAAAAACTCACAAAATGAAAATCAGAGGTATCGTTAAACGCGGTGATCAATTAGCCTTTGGATCTTTTGGAATAAAAGCATTAGATGAGTGCTGGGTTACTTCTCGTCAAATAGAAGCTGCTCGTATTGCGATTACACGTTTTATGAAACGTGAAGGTCAAGTTTGGATCCGTATTTTTCCAGACAAACCAATTACTAAGAAGCCAGCTGAGGTTCGTATGGGTAAAGGTAAAGGTGCTCCTGAATATTGGGTTGCTCCAGTTAAAAAAGGTCGTATGATTTTTGAAGCTGAAGGTGTTCCTTTAGATGTAGCAAAAGAAGCTTTACGTTTAGCTGCACAAAAATTACCGATTGTAACTAAATTTGTAATTCGTAGAGATTTCGTTGAAGAAGTTGTTGTTAAATAATTTAGAATAAGAAAATGGAAAATAAAGATATCGTTGCTTTGTCAACAGCAGAATTACAAGAAAAAGTAAGAGAAGAGAAATCAGTTTTAACAAAGTTAAAATTAAATCATACTGTAGCTCCAATCGAAAATCCAATCAAAATTCGTGATACTCGTAAAACAGTTGCACGTTTGGCTACAGAATTAACAAAAAGAAACAAAGCTTCTAAATAATAGAAATAATGGAATTAGAAAGAAATTTAAGAAAAGAAAAAGTTGGAATTGTTAAAAGCAACAAAATGGAGAAATCTATAGTTGTAGCAGTAATGCGTAAAGTAAAACATCCAAAATACGGTAAATTCGTAAACAAAACATCAACGTTTGTTGCTCATGATGAAAAAAATGAGTGTAGTATTGGCGATACAGTGAAAATATCTGAAACTCGTCCATTAAGCAAAACAAAAAACTGGCGTTTAGTTGAGGTTTTAGAAAAAGTTAAATAATACTTTAGAAAGTTAATAAGAAATGGTACAAAACGAATCAAGATTAGCAGTAGCTGATAATAGTGGAGCAAAAGAAGTATTAGTTATACGCGTATTAGGTGGAACTAAAAAACGTTATGCATCTATAGGAGATAAAATAGTAGTTACTATTAAACATGCTTTACCATCAGGTAATGTAAAAAAAGGAACAGTTCATAAAGCTGTTGTTGTTCGTGTGAAAAAAGAAATCCGTCGTGCTGATGGTTCTTATATCCGCTTTGATGACAATGCTTGCGTATTGTTAAATCAAGGAGATGAAATACGTGGAACTCGTATCTTCGGGCCTGTTGCTCGTGAATTACGTGATAAACAATATATGAAAATCATTTCATTAGCACCAGAAGTGCTTTAATTTATAATAGAGAAAAGAAATGTCAAAATTAAAATTAAAAAAAGGCGATACTGTAAAAGTAATATCTGGCGAATCCAGAGGCCAAGAAGGTAAAATTGTATCAATTGATACAAAAAAAATGAGAACTATCATTGAAGGTGTTAACATGATTAGTAAACACACTATACC
>JANXRU010000127.1 GCA_025356715.1 Bacteroidota bacterium | reverse complement strand
TGTATAGTTACCTGCTATTAAGTTATTACTAGTGGCTGCTGCACCGCCGCCACCTGTCCATGTATAAGTATATATTGGCGTTCCGCCTGATACCGTTGTTGTTATTACGCCATTGGCTGCTGTACAGTTTGCATTTTGACTGGCTACCGTTATAGCTAATGCGGTTGGTTGTATAATGGTTACCGTTTGAGTGGCTAAACATCCTTTGGCATCTTTAATGCCCATCACATACGTTGCCGCAAATTGATTGGCAAAGGTCGTGGATGCTTGGTAAGCGCCTCCATTTAAATTGTAAGAATATGTAGGGGTTCCGCCTGATCCTACAACATTAATAGTGCCAGTGGCTGTTCCAAAACATTTGGCTGCTATGGATGCAGGGGCAATAGATACTGCTGTTGGTTGCACTATAGTAACTGTTGTTCCTACCGTACATCCTGCTACATCTTTTATAATAATATTATAATTACCTGCTGCTAAACCAGTAAATACACCTGTTCCATTAGTTACAAAAGGAGCCGTTAATGTATAAGAAAAAGGAGCTCCACTTCCACCAGCTCCTAAAGCCGTAAATCCTCCGTTTGAGCCACCAAAACAACTTACTGCGGTAGTAGATGGAATAGACGCTGTTGGGCTTCCATTGTTTAATACGTTATAAGTAACCGTTAATGTACAGCTATTAGCATCTTTTATAGTTACCGTATGAGTACCCGCAAGTAAGCCAGTTGTTGTTGTACCTAATGCAAAACCACCTCCATCAAATGAATATTGAAATACAGCTGCGCCACCTGTTACTGAAGTAACCGTTGATGTACCATTTGCTGTACCGCAAGTTGCGTTGGTACTTAATACATTAGCAGCTGTTGGACTTGGTGTTGTGCCGATATTGAAGGTTGTACTGAATGTACAGCCATTTAAATCGGTTACTAAAATAGTATGAGTGCCTGCTCCTAAGCCAGAAGTTAAGCTAACAGTTGCAACGGCATCAACTGCAAAACTATATCCTGGAGTTCCTCCTGTTACACTAGTTACATTATACGTACCATTTAATAATCCGCAACCAGCTAGCGTAGTAGCTCCTGCTACTGCAGTTGGACCAGGGATATTTGTTACAGAAACTGTTTTAGTTAAAATACAGCCTTTAAAGTCTGTTACGGTTACAGTATATATTCCTGCAATTGCCCCACTTAATACACTAGTAATACCACCATTACTCCAATTATAAGAGTAAGCTGGTGATCCACCAGCAACTGTAACCGTTCCTGAACCATTAGCATTACCGCATGTTGCAGGAGTTAATGTTGATGTTAAAGTTAAGGATGTTGGTTGAGTTACCGTAATTCCTTGAGTAATAGTACACCCTTTAGAATCTGTTTGAGTAACACTATAGGTTCCTGCTAATACATTATTAACTGTTGCTAAAGTGCTTGCTCCTAATGCTGGCCATAAATAAGTATAAGGACCAACACCACCACCTCCAGAGGCAGATACTGTTCCTGTTGCTGAACCAAAACAATTAACTGCTAATGCAGAAACCGTTAAGGTAACTGCTGTTGGTTGTGTTAAGGTAACCGATGTTGTTGCTGAACAACCAGAGTTATCTTTGACAGTTATATTATAAACTCCAGCCGGTAAGCCAGTGAATATACCAGTTCCATTTGTTGTAAGAGGAGCTGTTAATGTATAGGTAAATGGCGCGATGCCTCCTACAGGTGTTACTGTAAAACTACCCGTACTTCCTCCAAAACAATTAATGTTAATTGAATTTGTGACTGAAGCAGTTGGGCCCGCATTATTTAATTCAACATAAGTAACTAATAACGTACAGCCATTAATATCTTTTACAGTTACTGTATGATTACCTGAAGCTAATCCAGAAGTTGAAGCACTTGCTCCAAAAGCACCTCCATCAAAAGAATATTGGTAAGCAGGTGTGCCACCTGCTACAACTGTTACTGTAGATGATCCATTTGCTGTTCCACAACTTGCATTAGTTGTAACAACTGTTGCAGATGTTGGGCCATTTGCTGTATTAATAACAAATGTGGTACTAAAAGTACATCCGTTCGCATCTTTTACGGTTACTGTGTGAGTTCCTGCCGCTAAACCGCCAGTTAAACTAGCTGTTGCTACAGCGTCTACACTAAATGAATAAGCTGCTGTTCCGCCTATAACTCCTGTTACATTATAAGTTCCATTATTAATAGTACAACCTGTTAAAGTTGTTGTACCAGTGATAGCAGTTGGACCAGGAATATTAGTAATAGCTACTGTTTTTGTTAATACGCAGCCATTTAAATCTTGGACGGTTACCGTATAATTCCCTGCAGTTGCAGCGGTTAATACATTTGTTAAGCCACCATTACTCCAATTATATGTATAACCTGGCGAACCGCCAACAATGGTTACTGTCCCTGAACCATTAGCATTTCCGCATGTTGCAGGTGTTAATGTTGATGTTACTGTTAATGAAGTTGGTTGAGTTACTGTAATTGTTTTTGTGATGGTACATAAGTTCGCATCTTTTATAGTAACTGTATAGGTTCCTGCTACAGCACCACCAACTGTTGCTAAGGTGCTATTTCCTAGCCCTGGCCATAAATAAGTATATGGTGCTGTTCCGCCTGCGCCGCCTGCGGATACAGTTCCTGTCGCATTTCCAAAACAATTAACTGCAATAGAACTTGTTGTTCCAGTTAATACTGCTGGCTGAGACAAAGTGGCTGAGACTGTTGCGGTACAGCCTGCATTATCTCTAACAGTCATTGTATAAACGCCTGCAGCTAATCCTGTAAATGATCCAGTGGTATTTGTTTGAGTAGGTGTTGTTAAAGTAAACGTAAATGGAGCCGTTCCTCCTGCTGGCAATACCGTTAAACTTCCTGTAGAAGCGCCATTACATAATATATTTAATGACGAGGTTACTGCTACTGTTGGAGGTGGATTATTACCAACAACATAGGTTTGAGCAAACGTACATCCATTAGCATCTTTTACAGTTACTGTATGCGATCCTGAAGTTAAACCTGTTGTTGTAGTTCCTACAGCAAAAGCTCCACCGAATGAGTATGAATAAGTTGGGGTTCCTGCCGTTACAGATGTTACGGTTGCTGTTCCATTTGCATTGCCGCAAGTAGCATTTGATGTTGATACAACAGCTGCCGTTGGTCCATTAGCAGTATTAATAACGAATGTTGTACTGAATAAACAACCATTCCCATCTTTTACAGTTACTGTGTGAGTTCCTGCTGCTAAGCCTCCCGTTAAACTAACTGTAGCTACTGCATCCACACTAAATGAATAAATGGGATTACCTCCTGTAACTCCAGTTACATTATAGGTTCCATTATTAATTGTACATCCTGTTAAAGTTGTAGTGCCTGTTATTGCAGTTGGACCAGGAATATTGACAATACTTGTTGTTTTCGTAAATACACAACCATTAGCATCTTTTACAGTAACTGAATAAGTTCCTACTGGTAAATTAATAGTTGGTGATACTGCACCAAACGCGCCACCATTAATCGAATAGGTATATGCTGATGTTCCGCCTACTGGTGAGCCAAAAGTAAAACTACCATTATTATTACCGCAAGTAGCATTTGTTGGCACTAAGGTAATATTTGTTGGGCCAGGCGTCATTGTTAAAGTCGCTGAAACTGTAAACGTACAACCGTAAGTGTTTGTTAACGTTATTATCGGCGTACCAACACCTAGGCCGGTAACTGTTTGGCCCGCCAATACACCTGCACTACTTGCAAAAACATAAGGTCCGCTTGCTGGTGCTGATGTGTTATTAATTTGAATAACGCCGCCTGTAGGGTTAGCACAAGTAGGGTTTGTAAATGAAAGTGTTGCGGCTGGAAACGGTCTGATAGTAACTGACACAACAGCCGTAGCTGCTGGACATCCTCCTGATGCAGGAACTGTATACGTATAATTATAAGTACCCGCCGTATATAAAGATGGATTAAATGTTCCTAAATTCCCGCCAGTTAAAGCTGGTGCAGGTCCACTCCATGTACCAGTTGCACTAGCACCTCCCCCTAATAAGGTAAATAAATTAGAACTAGCTGCAGTGCTACAAACTGCTAATGTATTAGATACGCCAGCAAAAGGGCCTGGATTAACAGTTATACATTGAGAAGCACTTGTGTAAGAACAACCAAAATTATCGACAGCCGTTAAAGTATAACATTTTGTACCTGTAGTTGTTGGTTGTATGGTTGCATTATTACCAGCTGTACCCGTAATATTTGGGCCAGACCAAGTTTGAGAAACAATAGTTGGTGTGAAAGATTGAGAGGCTGGAACTGTTGCATTAAAGTTAACGTCCCAGTTAAAAATGTACCCATTATCTGAACCTAAATTATCGGTTACTTTTATACACCAGCCACCATTTAAAGGGCAACCAACTAAACTACTAAAATTTCCGGTTGGAGAATACGTACCTGCAGCAATTGATGTATATGGAGGGGTACCCTGGCCTGCAATGGTTGGTCCATTACATAATAATACAGTACCAGACATGGCAAAACAATAATTAGCTCCAACTCCAGGGCCTACTGCTGGGTCATCTAAGGGAGCTCCCAAATAATTATAAGCACCACCTGGATAATCTTTCAAATTACAAACTTGGCCGTTTGGACAAACAATTTGTATAGATAAATCGCCTTGGTAAGAGTGCTCCATGTTTAAACAAATATTAGCTATATCAGCGGCAGAAGTAACTGTTTGACTTGACCCAAAACAATCCACTGTTATACAGGTATTATAAGATAATCCTGACCCATCAGGTAAGAATGTTACACCAGAAACAGGAGGTGTACAATTAGCTACAAAAGGGGTTGGTGTAACTGAGCCTATTAATGTAGCAGTTTGACCCAAACAAATACTCGTTGTTGAAGTTGTGGTTCCTACAAATGAAGGTGTAGTAGATACTTGTACTATTTGATTTTGTTTATTATAACTCAAGCAACCTCCTTTATTAATTCCCATATTAACCACATAAACTCCTGGAATAGGATAAGTAGTTGTGGCAGAAGTTCCAGTTGCAGTCGATCCATTATCAAGTGTCCAAGTATAGACTGCACCTGCACCACTTCCGGAAGAAAATGTTCCACTACCATTAAAGGTAACTGAAGCTCCTTGACAAATTTTAATAATTCCTCCTACTGCAGCAGGAGTTGATCCAGTAATTGAGGCATTAATCGTTTCGCAAGGAACAAAACAAGTAATAGTTGCTGCCCATCCTGCATTTTGAACTGATCCATCTGAATGAAAAACAAAAGTTAAACAACCTGTTGGATTAGTTGCTGTAGCAGCTACAACCCCTGGCCCAACAAGGCCTGTATAAGAACCTAATGTAGGTGCAGAAGTGGAGTTTCCATCATAAATGGTTAACAATTCAAAACTATTTTCAACATCAAAACTGCCAAATGCCATTTGTAACATATTACCCGCAGTGCTAGGGCAAAATGTCATCGTGTAATTTTCAGAGGCAGCATAAGTTCCTGCTGACCCACCAGAATCGTAAAAATTATTAGTTGACCCACAAGGAACAACAACGGAAGTTGCGCTACCCATATTGTAATTATTTGCTGGAGGGGGGCTAACAGCAAATGAAGATAGAATAAGAACTGATAATAGTAGCGTAAATAAATGTTTCATAGTGGCGGTTATTTATTTAAAGTTTGTGCCTGAATAACGATCAAGTAATTGGTATTATCTACTCTATAAACGGCAGGTGTTTTGGGTAAAATATTGAAATTGTATTTTAAAGCGTTAAAATTATTAGGATCAAAAACAACGTCGCGAGTTAAATTTGGATTGTATTTATTTAATAAAGCAACATCAGATAGTTTAATACACTTTTCATCTGTAGATTTTGGCGATTCAATAATCTTAATTCGATTCTCTAATAAATCCGTATAAATCTCTAATCTTAAAGGATCATTCAAAACGAGTTCTTGAGCTTTATCAGCAAAAACTTCTTGAATTTTTGTATTTATTAATTGGGAATTTCCTTGCTGTGCTTTTACCTGAGTAGAAAGCGCAAAACAGATTAAAGCAATAATAAGTTGTTTCATGTAAAGTGGTGTTTAGTATTAGTATGTTGTAAATCTACATAAACTACAAAAAAAACACCTATTCCTTACTAACTCAATAATAGGTTTCACTCATTTGTTAAAAATTGTAAATTAGGAGAGGGGGGATAATGAGAAATAACAAAAAAAAGATAAAATAGCCAATTTTTGATTCAAAAATGAATAAAAATCGTAAAAAAGAACTAATAACAACGAATTATTCCTTGTTATTAAAATTCAATGCCTATGATGCAAACATCATCTACTTGATCAAGAGATCCTTTCCAATCGATAAAAGCATCATCTAGAACCACTTTTTGATCTTTTAATGATAGGCTCTTTGTATTAATTACTATTTCTCCAAATTGCTTGTACTTGAATTTCTTTCCTCGGCCAATATCTTTTATGCTCCTGCCCTTTGCTCCGCCAAACTGATCAGCATAACCATCCGTAAATAAATAGATTCTATCCCCTTTTTTTAAATCAAATGAATGAGTTTCGAATTTTTTTCTGTTTTCAAATTTACCAACGGGTTGTTTGTCGGCCTTAATTTCTATTATTTCATTGCTTTCTGCTTTCAAAATCCACAAAGGATTATTAGCGCCACTCCATTGTAGTTTAGCGCCGCTTCCAGTAACGTTAGTAATAGAGCATAATGAAATATCCATTCCATCTTTTAATTCATTTTCACTTTTATCAAATGTTTCTTCAACGAGTTCAGAAAGTTTATCTAAAATTTCTCCTGTATGTTTTATATTAAATTCTTTGACGCAGCGATTTAATCCATTGTTTCCAACCACACTTACCAACGCTCCAGGAACACCATGTCCGGTACAATCTACAGCAGCAATGTAAATTTCAGATTCCTCATTTTTATTCAATGTTTGATGTAGCCAATAAAAATCGCCACTTACAATATCTTTAGGCTTAAATAAAATAAAACAATTTAATTTCAATTCACTAATTGTTTTTGAAGAAGGCAATAATGCATTTTGTATATACTTTGCGTAATTAATAGAATCAACAATTTCTTTATTTTTACGTTCTACAATTTCTTTTTGTTTTGAGATAACAACATTGGCTTTACGTTTTTGAATATTACTACGAAATGCAAACACAATTAATCCCGACAAAATAACTAAAGCAATCAATGCATACGTAGTCAGTTTTTTTTGTGATTCTATCTTAGCTTCCGAAATGCCTTGTTGTTTCTCAGTTTCCTTCCTTTGTAATTCCTGCCTTGTATTGAAATCATATTCCAATTCTTTTTTTAGTAATTCGTTTTTATTCTCATCGCCTTCGATGGTTTGCTTTGATTCCAAATATAAATTTTGATATATATAGGCATTTTTAAAATCCTTTTTTTTATCGTAAATTTTACTTAAATAATTATAGGCTTCAACTTTCAATCCTTCGAAATCATTTTTGTTCGAAATTCGTAATGATTTTAATAAATAGGACTCAGCATCTTTCAAATTTTCTAATTGCAAATAGGTATTTCCCAATTCCAAATAATTATAAGCATGACCCATATTTTCATTTGAAACTCCTAAAAAACCTAACGATTTATTAAAATAAAAAATAGCAGAGTCGCGCTCAGAAGTAAGCTGATGATTAATTCCAATATTATGATAAGCCATCGCCATTCCCATACTGTCTTTTACATCTTGCCTAATTTTTAATGACTTATTTAAATAGGATTGGGAAGAAATAAATTGATTTAATTTTTGATAACAGGTGGCAATATTATTATAATTAATTGCTAAGTCATCTTTCTTTTTAAATTTAAGATTAATCGAAACTGCCTTGAAATAGTAGGCTAATGCTGTTCGATATTCCTTAATTTCCGCATAAATTAATCCAATATTATTTTGCATACCCGCTACACGAATTGGCTTGTTCAATTTTTCAAATAAAGGCAAAGCTTTTAAGTAATTATCTAATGCATCACGAAGATTTGAGCGATCGCTATTGATAATTCCTTTTAAATTATAAGCTTCCGCAATAAATTCGTTACTATTCCTTTTTTTAGCACTCAAAAACATACTATCCGTTTCCAAAATAGCGAGTTCGTAATTTCCTTCCTCTAGTAATGAATTGATTCGTGAAAGTTTTTTTGAAAACATGATAGAATCATTTTGACTATAACTAGTTATAGAAAAAAGGATACTGAAAATGAATATGCAAACTCTAAATCTCAAATCGCTTAAAATTAAACTATCGTTATTACATAAACAAATTGATTATTCATTAACGAACAACTGTTCTTCCTAAAATTTTATTAACCCGTTTCTTTTGATTTTCTAACGAAATTAAAAAACGAAATACATCTTCATTTTCAAAAGGATCAGCAGTCTTCAATAATTCTTTTGTAGAAGTAATAATAGTTGATAATCTTTTTTCTTTGAGTGAAAATAATTGGTGTTCCACTCCTTTTTTAATGGCATGAATTTCTTTAGGAATGGCCACTCCTAATATTTCCCATTTCGGTGAAATAGTATCTGAAAAAGAAGCCACATCAATGGCTACTTGAGATATGGCAGGGTTTTGATGATGTGTAAATGTTTGTAACACTGGAATGATTCCTTTTTCCAATTCATGTTGAAACTCATCCAACACTAATTGATAAATTGGATTAATGAATTGAATTTGATCACGCCATAATTCAAAGATCACGAATTCACATACCGTTAATTGTATAGTAAATTCTGAATGATCTGTGTCTTCTGCTTCTAATTCAACCAGTACATTTCCGTATTGCATCATCATTCGCAACAACTCTTTTTCTTCATGATCCAAAATAGCATCAACTACTTTTTCTTCCTCAAAATACTCTTCAGGTGGTGCTTCGTTATTGGTTGTAAAAGCATTTGAAAATGGACCGGAATGTTCTTTTCCTTGACTTTTTCCTACTTTTTTTCGAATCAATTTATTGATTTCAATTTGTAAAATTTGCTCGTTAATGTCCATTATTTTGGAACATTCTTTCACATAAACAGAACGATTAATCGCATCTGGAATAACGGCAATACTTTCTACTATATCTTTAATTAACTCAGCACGTTTTATAGGATCATTCTCAACTTCCTTGTATAATAAACTTGTTTTGAAGGAAATAAAATCTTTACTATTATGTTTAATGAATTCTTTAAACTCTTCGTTCGTTACTTTTTTGCTGTATGAATCGGGGTCGTCTCCATCAGGAAATAATAAGACACGCACGTTCATTCCTTCTTCTAAAATTAAATCAATTCCTCTAAAACTGGCTTTAATACCCGCAAAATCGCCATCATACAAAATGGTGATGTTTTTTGTGAAACGATGAATTAGTTTTATTTGTTCAACCGTTAAAGACGTGCCGGAAGATGCTACTACGTTTTCTATCCCCGATTGATGCATGGATATTACATCAGTATAACCTTCTACCAAATAACAAGTATCGTCTTGGATAATGGTTTTCTTTGCTTGAAATAAACCGTACAGTGTTTTACTCTTATCGTAAATATCTGTTTGAGGAGAATTAATATATTTTGCTAATTTTTTATCGCTCGTTAAAATTCGTCCACCAAAACCTATAACACGTCCCGTAATATTGTGAATCGGAAACATCACGCGACCTGTATATCTATCAAAAATATCTTTTTCAGTAATTGGACTTCCTTCTACATGATTATTAGAAAGAATAGACATGCCTGTTTTTACCAGGTATTCTGGCTTATAGCCGTTTTTAGCAGCAGCTTCTGTAAATTTTCGTCGTTCTTCAGAACTATAACCTAATTGAAATTTTTCGATGATATCTTGTCTAAAACCACGTTCTATAAAATAACCTAAGCCTATAGAACGCCCCATATCATCATTTAGCAATAAATCGTGAAAATATTTTTGAGCATATTGCATTACAATGTAAAGGCTTTCTTTTTCGTTTTGTAATACTTTTTCTTCAAGAGTTACTTCTTTTTCTACAACTTCAATTTGATATTTATTAGCTAAATATTTCAAAGCTTCTGGATACGATAAACTTTCGTGATCCATAATGAAATTAACGGCAGTTCCTGATTTTCCGCAACCAAAACATTTGTAAATTCCTTTAGCAGGTGAAACTGTAAAGGAAGGTGATTTTTCGCCATGAAATGGGCATAGGCCTAATAAATTAGCGCCACGTTTTTTGAGGGTAATAAAATCTCCAATAACATCCTCAACACGAGCCGCATCAATAATTTTATCTATTGTGAATTTAGGTATCAAAAAAAGGTAATTTTACCGTATAAATATACTAAAGAAATTGGCAATATGGTAATTAGATTGTAAGGCAATTCATCAATTATATTATCATCATTTTTAACTATCAAACTATACAAAAATTAAAAAACAAACCATGAATTATTTTAAACTGATTATTTTATTACTTAGTTTTTCATCACTCTACAGTCAAACCGTTGTTCAGCAATCTCAACAAATTTTCGAGAATTTGAATTCAAACAAACTAGAAAAAATAGATGCATTGTTTGACACCATTGGTTTGGGAAAGCTTTTAAAAATGATGCAAATGGACGTTTACAAAAAAGAGTTAACTGTGTTAGGGAAGCCAAAAAAAATGTTAGCCATCTATGATGAAGATGCTGGTTGCAAAAAAAGAGCATCCATCGCCATCCAATTTAAAAAAGAAAAAAAATTACTAACGATTTTATTTAACTCTAAAAACAAAATCGAAAGCTTGAAATTTATGACATACACAGATGCTCCATTTTATATCTTAAAAGGCTATAAAGGGTTTTCAGAAGTAACCGATTTAACAACCGAAGTAAAAACCAGAGATGGCTTGACGTTAGGCGCTAATATTGCTTTTGGCGATACCTCCAAAAAAAAATCGCCACTTGTTATTTTAGTGCAAGGCTCGGGGCCAAGTGACAGAGACGAAACTATAGGGCCTAATAAAATTTTTAGAGATTTAGCTCAAGGGCTTGCGCAACAGGGAATAGTAAGTTTACGTTATGATAAACGAACGTATGCCTATACTAACAACGGTAGCGTTTTAAATGATAGCTTAACCTTGTATGAAGAAACCATTAATGATGCTATTGATGCTTTGAATACAGCTAGACAATTTACCTTTATTGATACCACACAAATTTATATTATTGGGCATAGCCAAGGCGCCATGTGTGCGCCAAAAATGGCAGAATTATGCCTAAAATTAAATGGTATTATCATGATGGCGGCACCTACAAAAAATTTAGTTGACATAATCCCAGAACAAACTGAATATTTAGCCAACTTAGACGATAGCGTTTCAAATTTAGAACAGATGCAAATCAATAGTATTAAGTGGATGGTTGATAAAATAAAATCGCCTGCACTAAGTTATAAAACGCCAAAAGCTATGTTAATGGGTGCCAGTGCAAAGTATTGGAAAAGCATATTAAATTACAACCAAGTTGAAACTGCTAAAAAATTAACGTTACCTATTTTAATTTTAAATGGAGAGCGAGATTATCAAGTGCCGATGTTGGAATTTGATACGTGGCATGAAGAATTAAATTCTCACAAAAACGTTCAATATCATTATTATCCTAAATTAAATCATTTGTTTTTGGAAGGTGAGGGTAAACCTAACCCAACAGAATATGACATTCCTGGACATATACCTCAAATAGTGATTGATGATTTAGTGAAATTTATTTTAAAGAAATAAGATTATTAATTTGAATTAATTTAAAATACTATCTCTTTTAAATTTTAATGATTAAAGGTCCATCCTTTAGATATTAAAACCATTTTACATTTTTGACAAAAATCTTTTTCTTCATCAGTATGATTTTTTCCTTTGGCATCTCTCATAAAACAAGTTTTTTCTGAGCAATGAGGTAGTCCTTGTGTATGACCAAGTTCATGAATTGCAAGTTTAAATAACTGCGATGACAGATGTTCTTTTGAAAGTCGGAATGTAGATACAATGCAAGATTTCCCAGGTTTATAACCCAAACCCATAATACCGTAGTCATTAATCGTGCCCTTTGTTTGACTAATGTCTTTATTTGTAAAACCAATGGTAACGTGGTCTTTAGACGTAATGCGTGATAAATATCTAATTAGTGTATCTGCTCGATAACGATTTCTTTCATTATAGTATGCTATCTTCGGTAATTCAATTGATTTATTAATTTTGATATTGGGATAGATTTTCAACAACTCATTACAAACAAATTCTATCTGACTATCTGAAAAATCACCAAGCGGCTGTATATCAATAGTAATATGCATATTGCTACTTGAATTTTCATTTATTTCTCTACATGAAATAAAAAAAACAATGGATACAGAAAAAATTAGTAAGTGATTAATTTTCTTTACAAAACACAAATATGAATTAAGAATATACAACTAATTGCCCAACTGGTAATTCAATCGTTGATTACTTTTTTTACGATACCTTAGCATATTAACATACTGCAAGGCTAATTTATTGTTGTAATTTTCATAAGATTTTTGAGCCCATTCCATAGCTTTATCGATATC
>JANXRU010000126.1 GCA_025356715.1 Bacteroidota bacterium | reverse complement strand
ATTTGCGTAAATTATTCTTTGTGTGATAAGTAAAGAACGTTTGACCGTATTGATTTTACTATTTAGTTGAACGATAGGCAAAGCAGGAGCTTATCGCTTAAGGTTAAGCAATGGTGTTTTTTATAGGAGCTTGTTTTTTGTCTTTGTTATTAATATTTAGGCAGGACACGGTTTCAAATCAAATCGTTGTTTAGCGCGAAAACGTTATAAGAAATGCGCCCTGACCCGATTGTTATGGAAACGCTTTATAAATATCTTTGCGGTGTGCGACTCTTGCTAAAGTGACTTTATTATTTTCATAAAAAAATCCAACTCTATAATCACCAATTCTAACTCTATACGCAGACTTATGACCACGAAGTTTTTTGAGTTGAGGAATATTATTTAAGTTTTCTTCTAACTCAAATAATTCTATCAATTTAGACAGATTTGCCTTAACCGACTTTTGAGAAATATGATCAATATCTTTTGAAAATTTACTTAAAAACTCAATCTTCATTACGACCTAAGTTTTTGCATAATACTTTCTTTGCTAACCTTTTTTGTTTTATCAACAGCTTTTAGCATTTTAGACAGCCCAATATCTTCCAATTCTTCTTCAGTCATTGGAGAAGCCGAGATACCGAGTTTTTTTAACAAATCATTTATAAACCTAAATTCGGTTTGACTTTTTGGAGTTATTACCATTGCTTTCATAGGGCAAATATATTAATAAATAAAGATAATTACTAACGTAAATGCTTTGATATGGCGCACTTCTTATAACCGCACCTAAATTTAATTTGGACATTGTGCTTCGGCATTTGCAAAAGGTCAAGTAGGCAAGGGCATTTCAGTCCAAGCCTCTCACAGAACCGTACGTGAAGCTCTCACTTCATACGGCTCCTGTCACGCAATCAAATTGCGGAGGGATTGCGTTTGATTTTGATGAACGCATATTTTTTTTCGAAGCAATTGTGAGTAGAATTTGCAACAAATTTATCTCCTTTTTATTTTATTTGATAACTGGATTTCAATTGATTAAATAAAAACTCTTAGTATTAGCAAGGAGATTTTTTATTGATACCTTTGCAAACTTAGTTATGGTAAAAATTGCCCATATAGAATTAGGAGATTTTCCTTTATTATTAGCACCTATGGAAGATGTGAGCGACCCTCCCTTCAGATATGTTTGCAAAAAATATGGAGCGGATTTAATGTACACTGAATTTATTAGTAGTGAGGGTCTAATAAGAGATGCGATTAAGAGCAGAAAAAAGTTAGATATTTTTGATTACGAAAAACCCATTGGCATACAAATTTTTGGTGGCGATGAAGAAGCAATGGCTATGTCGGCCAAAATAGTGGATGCTACACAACCCGATTTATTAGACATTAACTTCGGTTGCCCTGTAAAGAAAGTAGTTTGTAAAGGCGCAGGAGCAGGTGTTTTAAAAGACATTGAATTAATGATACGCTTAACAAAAGCGGTAGTGAAATCAACAAATTTGCCCGTTACCGTAAAAACACGTTTGGGTTGGGATGATAACTCCATTAACATCATGGAAGTAGCAGAGCGCTTGCAAGATGTGGGAATTAAAGCATTAACAATACATGGACGCACACGCGCTCAAATGTATAAAGGCTCTGCTAATTGGGCGCCCATTGCTGCTGTAAAAAATAATCCTCGTATGCATATTCCTATTTTTGGAAATGGAGATATTACAACTCCCGAAAAAGCATTAGAATATAAAGATAAATATGGCTTAGACGGTATGATGATTGGCCGTGCTAGCATTGGTTATCCTTGGATTTTTAATGAAATAAAACATTATTTTAAAACTGGAACTCATTTAGATAAGCCAACGATACAAAATCGTGTGGAAGTATGCTTAGCTCATTTTGAAAAATCTATTGAATGGAAAGGCCCTAAATTAGGCGTTTTGGAAATGAGACCTCACTACTCCAATTACTTTAAAGGCATTAATCACTTTAAAGAAACTCGTATGAAATTAGTTACCATTGAAAACATTGAAGAGATTAAAGAAATATTGTTAGGTATTTGCGATAATGAATTATTGGTTAATCACTAACTATTGAGTATTTAAAAAATCGCAGCTTCCCCTATTTTCATTATTTGACAAGAGTTTGAGGCAGTATATGAAAATAATATAAAACAAAAAACTCCGCTGATTAGCGGAGTTTTTTTATAAAACATTTTATATTATTTTACAATTACTATTTTCTTTTTATTAGAAAAACCTTTACCATCAATATTCACAAAATAAATTCCATTGGTTATACCATCAAGTTGAAGCTTAAATTCATTGTTTCCTTCGCTTAAATCTTTTATTACATTTAAAACAATATTACCTAATACATCCGTAATAACAATATTCATCACAGAGTTTTCTTGACTAAAATATGTGATATTTAAATTATTATTTGCAGGATTTGGGAATATGTTGAAATTATAATCAATTTCACCTTCGGTTTCATCTACTATATTTAAATTACCAGTTCTTAGTAATTGATAAGGAGTAAATGCCCCATTATTAAATTTAAAACCATACGAATTACCATCCGAAGTAGTGCAAGGATTGGTTCGACTAGCATTTATTTGTATTTTATCATTATTACTCATAATATAATACGCTGTTGCTAGACCTGAACTTATACCAGAATGATTATTTGATGGCCCGTAACTAGGAGTACCTCCTTGGTATTTTTGCACACTAGTTGTCCAATTATAATTTCCTCCAGGTATTGTTGGAAAGTAAACTTGAACTTGCCATTTACCTATAGTTGGTGATGGTGTAGCTGTAATATTTGGGCTATAACTAGGGGGGAAAGGTGCGCCAAATACAGCGGTAACATTAACACATGTTAGAGCAGAAGAGATACCTCCAGGAAAATTAGCATTAACGCAAATATTACCAACTTGCTGATTACTATTAAAGTTCACAAAAGAAGATAATCCATTTGTTGCCACTGTTCCAGTCCAACCAACTGGATATGTCCAAGTATATGAAATTGCATTTGGAACAGGATTAATATAATATGTTTTAGTTGGCGTATTATCTAAACATATACCTGATGCTGGGGCAACTAATATTGGTTTTTCAATTGGTCTGGTTACATTTTGTGAAAAAGAGGTACTAAGGTTACATCCATTGCTATTATTTATAGCAACAACACTAACTACACCTCCAGACGTTGTATTAGGAGTGACAATTATTGATGTCCCTGTTAATGGTGTTTGAGCCGCCCAGCCAGTTGGAATTGTCCATTGGTATGCTGTAGCTCCACAGACTGGATTTATACTATACACTAAGTTATTTGGATTAAACATATAAGGAGATATATTCCATGAAATTGGCGAAATATCTCCAATAGAAGTAATATTTATTGGTAATTTAGTTAAAGGAATCTGTATTACATCTGTTCCCATAGTATATTCTCCCCAAGCAGAAATTTCCGCAGAAGCATCACAAGTATTAGAATTAGACCATCTAACAGTATTTGATTGACCAATATTTGATGTGCATGAAGTCCCATTTATTTCATTCCAAAGAATATAAATATTTGTAGCTCCAGCAGGTATTCCTGTAATATTATATGTGTAAAGACTTCCGTTAACACAATCAGTTTGAAGATTTGCGCATACATTTGCAGTCCCATTTATTTCAATATCAGTTATCTTTACCGTCCTACTTATTTTAGTTTGGCTAAATGCAGATAAGGAAGCTATTGTAGCAATCACAATGTAAATTTTTTGTTTTAATGTTCTCATAATGTTTTTTATAGTTAAAATTAAGTCGCAAAATTATCTATTTTATCTATCTTAACACTACCGTTAAAGGGATTTTTTGCACATTAACATAAATTGCATAAAAAAAGCTCCACTGAATAGCGGAGCTTTTAAAATTAATTTAATAAGAACGTATTATAAGTCCCACCAAACTTTTTGTAAAATATCGGAAACGATAATAGCATTTGGATTATAATTTCGCTCATCTTGAGAAGTAGGCAAAATACGAGGTATTCCACTAACTACTCCACTTGGGTTAGGTGTTAATACAGGAAGTCCTGTTCTTCTCCAATCTGTCCATGTTTCTGCTTGAGTAAATAAAGCCACGTATTTTTCTGTCATAATTTTCGTAAGATTAATTGAACCTGCAGTTTCTGAAGCATGAGCAGCTTCATAAGTAGGATCAGAAGCTCCAGTAACATGAGAGATGGATTCTTTTACAGCAGTATTATATGCGGTTGCTGCACCTGCTGTATTCCCTGCTCTTAATTTAGCCTCCGCTTCAATAAATTTCGCTTCAACATAAGTAATGATAGGAGCTACAGCATCTTTTTTGCCAAGACCCGTAATTGGGTCTACGCCTCCAGCATAAGGACCTATAGATGACTCATTGCCTGTATAATTATTAGGATCTGCGTCCGCTCCTGTATAAGTAGTGCCACTAACATCAGTTGCTGCAAAATATGGTAAGCGAGGATCCGAATTCGTATTCATTAAATCAACAAAAAACATCCCCATTCGAGTATACCCTCGACCATTTTCAAATGCATACCATTGGTTATTTTCATTCGCCGCTGAACCAAAAACTGCATTTGCATCATCAGCAGATGAGGATAAACCATTAGCGTAAGCAGAATCTAAATACATAATAGCATCAGCTGCAGATTGTGATGGATTTAATTTGCTTAAATGATTTGCATATCTTGCTTTTAAAACATAAGCAGCTGAAATCCATTTTTTTGTATTACCTCCATAAATATAATCATAGGTATTTGCAAAATATAAATTACTTGCTGCTGGTTGTTTCAAATTAGTAATTGCATCTGATAACATTAATTGCATATCAGCATATATTTTTTGTTGACTGTCATACGATGGAGTATAATTTTGAGATAAAGCTTTTAAAGCATCACTATTAGGAACATCTCCCCACATATCTGAAGCCATAGCTAAATTCATAACGTAAAGTGTTTGAGCTATTCCTTTATAATTAGGACTCTTAGTCCCTAATTTTTCAATTAATAAATTAATATTTATTAATGCTCCTGCATATATAGTTTTCCATTCATTCGTTACATCACCTTCAGTAATTTTATAATTGGCTACTGATACATATTGCCCGTCAACACCAGCTAAATGCTGAGTTAAGACAGAGGAACGTCTATTTAAGTTACCATTATAACTAGCAAAAGTAGCTAATTCTATATTAGCTAACAAAGGATTGGGAGTTACTTCCAATGGGTCATTAGGATTAATGGCAGCATCATCTAGATATTTTTTACAAGATGTAAAACTTGTTAGCGCTATGGCTATTATTAATATATAATTGGTTATATTTTTCATTTGAATATTGTTTTATAAGTAAATTTTAGAATCCTGCTTTTAATCCGAAAAATATGGATTTAGTTCCAGGGTTATTAAAGTAATCATATCCTGTTAAATTAGAACCCGCACCAGTTAAACTTGTTTCAGGATCAACTCCACTATATTTAGTAAATAATAAAACATTTCTACCTGATATTGATAAATCAATATATTGAACGTATTTTTTATTCTTCATATTAATTCGGTATGACAATGCCACTTCACGTAATCTAATCCAACTACCATCCTCAATGGCAGTTGCAGCTACTCCACCAAATGCAGGATCTCCTAAATATTTACGATAATAATCTTTAGCTGTAATAGTCGTTGTATTAGCCGTAGAACCATAAGATTGAGTTCCATCTGCATTTACTCCTGTTGAATAAACTCCATCAATTGTATAAGAATGTTCTCTATCTTCTGATTCTTTAGATGTTCCTAAAGAATTCATACGAGCCTTTGTTCCGTTCCAAATTTTCCCACCTTTTCTGAAATCCCATAAAAAAGTAAAAGAAAAGTTTTTATAAGTAAATGAGTTGCGAATACCTGATAACCAATCTGGCTGAGAATTCCCTAAATTTTTATTTATTGGATCAATATATGGTAAACCAGATGTTGGATCAATAATTAATTTTCCTGAAGAAGTTTTTTGATAATCTTGCCCATAAAAAGCACCAAAAGGTTGTCCTACGATAGCATAAGCCCCAATACCATCAAAGCCACTTTCGATATTAAATTCTGTCACTCCATCAGCTAACTTAAGAACTTTAGAAACGTTTCTGTACCAAGTAATATTAATATCCCATTTAAAGTTTTTCTTTTCAATTGGAGTTGCTGAAAATGAAACTTCCCATCCTTTATTAGAAATAGATGCTGAATTAGAATATAAAGCAGCGGCTCCTGATGCAGGTGCGATAGGGCGATACAATAATACATCTGACGATGTTTGATCATAGTAAGTAACATCTAAATTTAAACGACCATTAAAAAATTTAACCTCAGCACCGTATTCAAAACCTCTCTTTTTCTCAGGTTTTAAATTAGGATTACCTAAATTATTATTCAGTCCATATCCAATATTACCTAAGTAAGGGAAAGAATTACCATTCGTAAATCCGTCGGTAAAACCACTTTGCACATAATATGTTTTATTTTGATATGACGTAGGAGGTAAACCTACATTAGCATAAGCAGCTCTTATCTTTGCAAAACTAAACCACTTAGGTAATTTTACTAACTCACTAATAACGATTGAAGTATTAACTGCAGGGTAGAAATAACTTCTTTTTTGAGGATCATAAGCAGATGACCATTCATTACGACCCGTTAAACCTAAAAATATGGCACTTTTATAATCAATACTTCCATCAAAAAACAAAGCATACGTTCTTGCTTCATAAGTATTATTACTAGCATATCTTTCAATACTATTATTCAAGTTATACACATCGGGAACAGCCATATTTCTTCCTCTTGAAAAAACATCAGTTGTTTTATTTTGCCAAATATTATTCCCTATAGTTAAACTTGTATTCCATTTTTCTTTAAATGTTTTTTTAGCCGTTAATAATAAATCAGAATAAACTTGCATCGATGTTTTTGTATCAAAATTCATTTGACCATATCTTAAGTTGTTATCATCTCCAATGGATGATATAGCAAATTTTTGAAGACTAGACTGAGTGTATTGATCTAAACCAATTTTATAATTAACCTCTAGCCATGAGTTAGGTTTGTAATTAAGATACGTATTACCATAAACACGATTAACATTATCGTTATATGTATTTTTATTTACTGAATATAAAGGATTATCATATAACCCAAAATAAGTTTTAACATTTCCTGTTTCTGCATATTGGTAATCTCTGATATCATAACTTACAGGCATACGCATCAAACCTAACATAACCCCAGTTAAATTACTACCATTTTGTGGTTTTTGAGTTTGCGTATTAGCATAACTAATACTAGTACCTACCTTTAATTTATCTGACATTTTATGCTCAGCATTCAAACGAACCGTATTACGTTTCATCCATGTATTAGGAATAACGCCATCGTTTTTGTAATTGGAGTATGAAAAACGATAAATTGTTTTATCATTTCCTCCATCAATGGCTAAGTTATTATTATAGGTAACTCCTGTTTTAAAAAAATTCCCATTGTTATCATTAGCAGTCAATCCTTGGCTTTCTAATGTTGGTCCCCAAGATTGGTTCGTTCCAGAACTTATATCATCATTTGTATCAAATAATTGATCTGGTCCTGCATCTGCAGGCTTAATATAAGTTATACCATTTGTACCAGCAGCATATTTCTTTTGCATTGCAGGTAATTTATTTACTTTAGATAATTCTACAGAAGAAGAAAAAGTAATCCCTAAACCTTTTTTACCGTATTTACCTTTTTTAGTCGTATATAAAATAGCTCCATTTCCTGCACGTGCACCATATAAAGCTGCTGCTGATGGTCCTTTTAAGATAGTTACAGTTTCTATATCATCTGGATTAATATCTAACGCTCTATTAGAATTAGAAACACCTTGTAAATTAGCATTAAAAGGATTATCACCTGCCGATGCACCAGTTGTAGAATTATCAACAGGAATACCATCAACAACAATAAGAGGTTGATTTTCTCCAAAAGTGGATGCGCCTCGTATAATTATTTTACTTGATGCTCCTGGCGTACCAGATGAACTAATAACTTGTATACCTGATGCTTTAGATGCCAATCCTTGGATAACATTTGACTCACCAGAACGCGATAAATCAGCACCGCTAACTTCAGATACATTATAACCTAAAGCCTTCTTTTCTTTGGTAACACCTAATGCTGTAACAACCATTTCCTTGAGAAGGATACCGTCAGGGTCTAGCGTAATATTTAAATTTTCTCCTGAAATAGTTACAACCTTAGTTGTAAATCCTAATGATGAAACAACTACATTTTTAATAGAGTCCGGAACCGTAATAGTAAAATTACCGTTTTCGTCAGACGCAGCTCCAATAGTAGTTTTAGGAACAACAACAGTTGCGCCAGGTAAACTTTCTTTTGTTTTACTGTCTTTTACATTTCCTTTAATTACTTTGGTTTGAGCCTGTGTTTGGGCACATAGAAACCCAAAAAGCAACAAAATTGATAATACTTTAAATTTTTGTTTCATAAGTTTTAGTGTTTTTTATGAGCGCGAATATAATACTAAAATATGTTAAAACTAATCTTTCAGAAAATTAACAGAATTTAATTTTAGATTAAGTTAATAGGTGAAAAACAATGTTTCATCAACCTAAATGTAGTATCTAACTGTTCATTAAAATTTTGAAATTCAATAGCAAGTTTCTTAAAAACAGACATTTAGAACCAATAATATTATTAAAAATCAGCTCTTATTTAATGAAAAAATTATGATGTTATATCTAAAAAAAAGGAGAAAAAAAATACAATTATTTTTTATGTTTTAACTAAAAAAAGCTGTTTATCTATCTTACTGTTTTGTAATAAATACAAAAACATCTTCGTTATCCCGCTTCATGAAGTATTTTTCGCGGGCAAACGTTTCAAGACTTTTAGTATTATGTTGTAGTTCGTATATTTCTTTGTTATTATTTTCTATTTCAGTAATATAATACTCTTTTTCAGTCTTTAATTTATTACAACGATTTACCATCTCCAATTGTGTAAATACATCGTTTTTATCAAAATATAAGAGCCAAAAAAAAAGTGCTATTACTACTATTAAATACTTATTTTTTAACAACTTAAGAATAAACATGCCAATTTATATTTGTATTTTTATGTTTCAAACATACTAAGAATTTATGTTAGACTATATGAAATTAAAAAATGTTATACAGATATCATTGTTAGTTTTAATAACATCGTCTTTTTCCTTTTCTCAAGTAAAAACACTTGCCTTTAAAGCAAGTCAGCTCAAAAACACAAGAGTAAAGGATGCTTATGATACTAAATGGCCTCAGCTAAAAGAGGAATTAAAAACATTGAAAATTAATGAATCATCTTTTGACATTTATTTAAGAGCATTCAAACAAGAAAAGAAAGTTGAAGTATGGCTAAAAAATCCTGGTGAAACTAGATATATTTTATTTAAAACCTACGATATCTGTGCCAGCAGCGGCGAATTGGGGCCAAAACGAAAAGAAGGTGATGGACAAGTTCCTGAAGGATTTTACCAAATAGATTTATTTAATCCTAAAAGTGATTATTATTTAAGTATGAGGGTTAATTACCCTAATTCTAGCGATCTCATTTTAAAAGAAGGAGTAAGTCCAGGCGGAGCAATTATGATACATGGAGAATGTGTAACGATTGGTTGTTTACCTATGACAAATGATAAAATAAAAGAATTATACGTTTTGTGTTTAGAGGCCAGAAATAGAAATAACCCAATCTATATTGACATTTTTCCAGCAAAACTAACTACAGAAAATTTAAAATTATTGGAAGACGCTTATCCTAAAAATAAAATATCTTTTTGGAAAACCTTAAAGCCTGTTTACGATTACTTTGAATTAAATCGTTGGTTACCAAAAATTAATATTAAATCTAACGGTTCTTACTTTATTGATGAGCCAAAAATTCAACCACAAGAAACTACAAAACCGGCTAAAACACTTTAAAATTCTAATACTTTAAATGTTTACAACCCTCATTATCGGTTAATAAATAGACCATTTTCACAATAGTTTCCTTTATACATTTACTATCTAAATCTTAAAAAATCATGAACATTCTTTTAGCCTATTGGTGGGTATTAATTCCTATCGTTTTATTATTATTTTATAAATTGTTTTTTCGATTATTTGGTATCGTTATCATACCAGAAGACAAAATTGGATTGGTCACGAAAAAATTTGTATTATTTGGAACACACAAAGAATTACCGGCAGGACGTATCATTGCTATTGATGGCGAGGCTGGTTTCCAAGCGCAACCTCTTGCTCCTGGAATTTATTTTTGGAAATGGATTTGGCAATACGAAATTAAACAACAATCATTTACAATTATCCCCGAAGGTAAAATTGGATTATTAGTTGCCCGAGATGGTAAAGAATTAGAAACTGGATTTATCTTAGCACGTAAAGTAGCGTCAGATTCTTTTCAGGATGCCGAAGCATTTTTAAGAAATGGTGGTCGGAAGGGTCGTCAATCAGCCATTATAACCGCTGGTTCTTACCGAATCAATACCTTTTTATTTGAGGTTATGACGTATGATATGACAACCATATCAGAAAACATGGTTGGTATTGTTACTACTATGGATGGTATGCCCGTTGAAGAAGGAAACATTGCTGGTAAACAAGTATCGGGACATAATAATTTCCAAGATTGTGATGCCTTTTTAGAAGCTAGTGGTAACAAGGGTTTACAACCAGAAATTATTTTAGCTGGTTCTTATTATTTAAACCCTTGGTTTATACAAGTAGAACAAATTAAAATGACAGAAATACCAATTGGTTATGTTGGTGTGGTTATTTCTTATGTTGGAAATATTGGTAAAGATTTAAGTGGCGTTGAATTTAAACATGGTAACATTGTAAGTAAAGGGGAAAAAGGTGTATGGGCTGAGCCATTAGGGCCAGGGAAGTATCCAGTAAACACGTTTATTATGCGTGTTGAATTAGTACCAACCACTAACTTAGTTTTAAACTGGGCTAATGCACGAAGCGAGTCTCACCAATTAGATAAAAACTTATCTACCATTACAGTTCGTTCTAAAGATGGTTTCCCTTTTAATTTAGATGTATCTCAAATTATTCATATTCCAACAACTGAAGCACCAAAGGTAATTGCCCGTTTTGGTAGTATGATGAATTTAGTTGGGCAAGTGCTAGAACCCACTATTGGTAACTATTTCCGTAACTCAGCACAAGATAGTGATGTGATTGCTTTTTTAAGTACTCGTAAAGAAAGACAAGATGCTGCTAAAGCAAAAATAAGTCAAGTACTTGACCAATATAATGTAAACGGTGTAGATACATTGATTGGAGACATTGTGCCACCGGAGAGTTTAATGAAAACATTAACCGATCGTAAAATTGCTGAAGAACAAAACATCACTTTCGAAACACAAAAACGTGCCGAAGTAACTCGTCAAGCTTTAGAAAAAGAAACAGCTGTTGCTGATATGCAAAAAGAGATTGTAAAAGCCGACCAAGGCGTACTAATCTCTGAACGGATTGCAGATGCTGCCGTTAAGAAAGCGACCGGTGAAGCTCAAAGTGTAAAAATTTCTTCTAACGCCGAAGCCGACCGATTAAAAGTAATTGCAGCTGCGGATGCAGAGAAAACAAAATTATCGGCCAATGCCGAAGCTGAAAAAGTAAAAATGTTAGCGAACGCAAATGCCGAAAAAATTTCTGTAACAGGTACCGCCGAAGCACAAAGTATTTTAGCAGTTGGTAAATCAAATGCAGAATCTTATCGCTTAGCCGTTGAAGCCATGGGTGGTGATAACTTTAGCCGATTAAAAGTAACAGAGGCAATTGGTAGAGAAAAAATAAAAGTAATTCCGGATGTATTAATTACTGGAGGTAATAGTGATGGTGCTAATGGGCCCATTAGTGGATTACTTGGATTGAAATTATTAGAAGAAGTATCTAAAAACATGGGGAAAGATATCATTGATAAAACAATTCCGCCAACAACAGATTCTAAAAAATAATTGTTTATAAATAGAAAAATAAAAAGGGATAGCAATATCTCTTTTTTTTATTTTAGATGATTATAAATGACAACAAGCGACATCATATTAGAAACTCCACGTTTATTATTAAGAAAAGCAATCATAAATGATGCGCCATTTT
>JANXRU010000125.1 GCA_025356715.1 Bacteroidota bacterium | reverse complement strand
ATTTGCGTAAATTATTCTTTGTGTGATAAGTAAAGAACGTTTGACCGTATTGATTTTACTATTTAGTTGAACGATAGGCAAAGCAGGAGCTTATCGCTTAAGGTTAAGCAATGGTGTTTTTTATAGGAGCTTGTTTTTTGTGTTGAGCAATAAATTTTAATGGAGGTGCATTGGCACCCGCTCCGCTGCATTTGTTATGCTGCGGCATCATACGGAAGTATAAAGCATACTCGCTTCGAAGCATTTGTAATGCTTCGGAAAAGCACATCGTTCTTGTTGCCATGCTCAGCTTTATTGTATACTATACCTATTGGAAGTGCTAGGCGAACATAAAATAAATGCAATGTTTCGCTCCGCTATTAATTGCAAAATGAGTAAATTTGTTTATCCGCTCCGCTGCATTTGTAATGCTGCGGCATCATACGGAAGTATTAGTCACACTATATTTGTTACACCCGCAAACAAAAAAATTAATAAAATTAAAAATGAAAAAAACAATCTTAACGACAGCTTTACTTTTGACTTTAGGTCAAATTACGTTTTCGCAAAACCTTGACAAAACTAAATTAGACAACTACTTCAACGCACTTGAACAAAATAACAAGTTTATGGGAAGTGTTGCCGTTTCAAAAAACGGAGATATTATTTACACAAAATCAATTGGACTTGCAGACGTTGAAAATAACGTAAAAGCGACTGAAAATTCAAAATACAGAATTGGCTCAATTTCTAAATCATTTACGACAGTTATGATTTTAAAAGCAGTTGAACAAAAAAAATTAGACCTAAATCTAACTATTGACAAATGGTTTCCGACAGTTAAAAACGCAAAGAAAATTACTGTAAAACATTTGCTAGCCCATAGAAGCGGAATACACAATTTCACAGACGACAAAGACTATTTGACATGGAACACGCAACCAAAGACAGAAAAAGAAATGATTGAAATTATCGCAAAAGGTGGTAGCGACTTCAACCCTGACAGCAAAGCAGAATACAGCAATTCAAATTTTGTGCTTTTGACTTATATTCTTGAAAAGACATTTACAAAATCGTATTCTGATTTGTTGCAAGATTTTATCGTTAAACCAATCGGTTTGAAAAATACTTATGTTTTTGGCAAAATCAATCCAAGTAACAACGAATGTAAATCATATAGTTTCGGAGTTTCTTGGAAAACAGAAACCGAAACAGATTTTACAGTTCCATTAGGTGCCGGCGCAATAATTTCTACCCCAAGTGACTTGACTAAATTTTCAGACGCTTTATTTAGCGGTAAACTTTTGACAAATGAAAGTCTTGAAATAATGAAAACCATAAAAGACGGTTATGGTATTGGCTTGTTTCAAATCCCTTTCTACAAAAGTGTCGGCTATGGGCACAGTGGTGGAATTGATGGTTTTAGTTCTATTTACTCTTATTTCACAGACGACAAAATTTCATATGCGTTGATTTCAAATGGAACGAATATTAATAACAACGACATTTCTATTGTAGTTTTAAGTGCCATTTACAACAAGCCATATGAAATTCCAGTCTTCACAACTTTTACATTGACTTCAAATGACTTAGATAAATATTTAGGAGTTTATGCTTCCAAACAAATACCGTTAAAAATTACAATTACAAAAAAGGGAAACACTCTAATTGCACAAGGGACAGAACAACAAGCTTTGCCACTTGAAGCAACCGACAAAGACAAATTTAAGTTTGACCAAGTAGGAGCTAAATTTGAATTTAATACGTCAGAAAAAACAATGATATTATTTCAAGGCGGTGGACAAATAAAATTTACGAGAGAATAAAAACACCCCGCTCCGCTGGAAGTAGTTTCCGTTCTTCGCTTTTATCCCTCTTGTTCTCGAACAGACGGGTTAATAAAAATAAAAAAGCCTTTCAAATCTGAAAGGCTTTTTAAAATTAATCTTTATTAAAGTCCCAAGTCTCCATAAACTTGGTGGTGTAATTACCTGCTTTAAAATCTTCGTTTTGCATTAATTTAATATGGAAAGGTATAGTCGTTTTTAAACCTTCAATAACATACTCACTTAAAGCACGGTGCATTTTTGCAATGGCTTCTTCACGAGTTTGTGCTACTGTAATTAATTTACCTACCATACTATCGTAATTTGGTGGAATACGGTATCCACTATACACGTGCGAATCTACACGTATACCATGTCCGCCAGGAGTATGTAAAGTAGTAATAACACCTGGAGATGGTGCAAAGTTTTTGAATGGATCTTCTGCATTAATACGACACTCAATCGCATGCAATTGTGGATAGTAGTTTTTACCACTAATAGGCACACCAGCAGCTACTAAAATTTGTTCGCGTATTAAGTCGTAGTTAATTACCTCTTCTGTAATTGGATGCTCCACCTGAATACGAGTATTCATTTCCATAAAATAGAAATTACGGTGTTTGTCAACTAAAAACTCGATAGTTCCTACACCTTCGTAACCAATAGATAAAGCAGCTTTAACAGCAGCATCACCCATTGCCTCACGTAATTCGGGAGTCATAAAAGGAGAAGGTGTTTCTTCTACTAATTTTTGGTGACGACGTTGTACCGAACAATCACGCTCACTTAAGTGACAAGCCTTTCCGTGCGCATCGCCTACAATCTGAATTTCGATATGGCGTGGTTCTTCAATATATTTTTCCATGTACATGGCACCGTTACCAAAAGCAGCAGTTGCTTCGTGTACAGCACTATCCCATGCTGCTTGAAATTCTTCTTCTTTCCAAATAATACGCATCCCTTTTCCACCACCACCAGCGGTAGCTTTAATGATAACAGGATACTTAATATCTTTAGCTAATTCTTTTCCTTGCTCAACACTATCCAATAAACCTACTGAACCTGGCACACAGGGTACGCCTGCAGCAATCATCGTTGCTTTGGCATTACTCTTATCTCCCATTTGGTTAATCATTTCGGGAGATGCGCCAATAAACTTAATATTGTTTTGACGGCAAATTTCAGAAAATTTTGCGTTTTCACTTAAGAAACCATAACCTGGATGGATAGCATCTGCGTTTGTAATTTCGGCAGCAGCAATAATACTTGCCATGTTTAAGTAACTGTCTTTACTTGGAGGAGGACCAATACAAACGGCTTCATCAGCAAACTTAACATGCAATGATTCTTTGTCGGCGGTAGAATATACCGCAACGGTTTTGATTCCCATTTCCTTACATGTTCTTATCACACGTAAAGCAATTTCGCCACGATTGGCAATTAATATTTTTTTAAACATCTCTCGATTTACGATTTTACGATTTACGATTTACGATTTTTAAAATCTTAAACGGCAAATCAGTTTACAAATAATT
>JANXRU010000097.1 GCA_025356715.1 Bacteroidota bacterium | reverse complement strand
AATGTAAATGCAGTTTTATTATTTTCGCCGGATATGATGGCCGTGATCGGTAACTCTTTATGTTCTAAAAAAAAAGCAAAACGCAGCATGTTCGTGCCCATCGAATCCACTTCGTTAAAACGACTTTGTAATTCATGATCTTTTTCGCCGTTGGTAAAAACGCCGTCCCAATCAAAAACAAAAGCTTTAATGTGATTTAATTTGGAAGTAAATAAAGATTCTGAAATCAGGAACCTGCCGCCGTTATTTTCAAAAGCTTTTAAATTACTCATGGATGTTTTAAGCTGTGATGTCTTGTATGTCTAACATCCCAACAGGCTTACCGCCATCTGTTACAACAATTGTATCCACATTGGTTTTTTTAAATAAAACATTTGCCTCATTTAATAAAATATTTCCGTCAATTGTAATTGGTTCGCGGTAATCAAGGTCAGATAATTTTTTAGTTAAAATATCACGACCTTTTTCCATAATTAATTTGCGTAATGATCCATCAGTAAATACACCTTTAACGCTTCCATCGGCTTTTGTAACTGTTACTGCGCCATAACCAAATTCTGTCATTTTAATAATAGCGTCGGTAATAGATGTATTTTCGCTTACTACAGGATTAATTCCTTTAATGGCTTCTTTTACTTTCACCATCATTAAACGAGTATCCATAATGAACTGATCGGTACCAACAGTTGTAAAATTATTTTCGGTAAGTTGTTTAATTATTTTAAGCGGAACAGTAATAGTGTGCACGCCAATATTAATTGCATTTCTTACATGCTCAGCAGTACGCACTGATGAGAACATAATTTTTGTATCATATCCGTAAAGATCGACAGCATCAACACATTGTTCAACTAAAGATAAAGCATCATGTCCTTGATCTTGTAAACGGCCAACAAGCGGACAAACATAAGTTGCTCCTGCGTGCATAGCCATATAAGCTTGCTGTAAAGTATAAACTAAATGTACGTTTACTAAATAACCTTTATCGCGTAAAACTTTACATGCCTTAACACCTTCTAACGAAACCGGAATTTTAAATACTGTTTTTTTGGGATCTAAACCTAAAGCTAATTGACGCTCGGCTTCTTTTAAAACTTCATCAGCAGTATTCCCTAAAGCTTCAATTTGAAGTACAGGAACTATTTTGCTTAGCTTAACAATAGCGCCATCAATATCAGTGATGCCCTCTTTTTGCATAAAAGTGGGAGTAGTTGTTAAACCATTTAAAAAACCAAGTTTAAAACCTTCTTCAATTTCTTTTAAGTTGGCTGAGTCTAAATATAATTCCATAGTTGTAAAATTTACAAGCTCAAAGAAACAAAAATTTTAGCTATTAAAAAAGAAAAGCCCCCGCTAATGGCAGGGGCTTAATACAGAATGAGAAAAGGCTTATTTATTAACCACTAAACGCTTGGTAACTTTAGAGTTACCAGCAGTAACAGTGATAAAATATAAACCCGAATTGAAGTTTGTGCAATCAATATTCATTTTATTTTTCCCGGTCAATTGTTCTTCGTTGCCTGAATAAATTAAAGAACCAAGGCTATTATAAACCTGAACTTTTACAGAGCTTTCCTGAGCTAGAACAACTGTAATATTTGCATTATTCGTTGCGGGGTTAGGATAAATATCACTTGCATTGGCAATGATTCCCTTGTTTTCATTAACGCCTGCGACCATATTATATTTAAATGTCCAGCTTAAAGTGTCAGCTCCGGTTTTACCTGTTGCTAAATTGAATAATTTATAATATACTTCAGAGTAACCAACTGTATACGCTTCATCAAGATCAGTGATCAACTGTTTTCCTGGAGCGGTTGTAGCACCGGCAACAAGTGTACTAAAATCGCTTGGCGGTTCAGTGGTAAAAGAATTGTAACATGAGCCTAGATCACCAAAACAAAAATAAGCTAACGCACCAGGTGATGCAGAGTTTAATACAACATCTCTTCTAACAATAGAATAAGTATGGGTTGTGGCTGAAGTGTTCTTAAATGAAACTTTAACGGTTTGAGTTGATGTTAAAGTAGGATTAGAGGCTGATGTAATGTAGGAAACAACAGTTCCGTTTGTAAGCGCAACCAGAGTTGTAGTACCCGCAGCATCAACTGTCCAAGCTTGTAAACTTGGACTTTGCGCATTCAGCATTCCGGTAAAAATAAGTGCAAAAAGAGTAAATGTTTTTTTCATGGTTTTCATTTTAAATTATCATTAACAAAGATACAAAAAAAATCGGCCTCCCATTGCTGGAAGGCCGATCTGACTAATTAAAATTTATTTATTTATGATCAATTTTTTGGTTGTTGATTTACCTTCTTTATCAGCAATAACAACATAATATACTCCTGAAGCTAAACTCTTAGTATCAAAATTAACAGCATTACTGCCAATTTCAAGAGCAGTTACTTGTTGAAGCATTAACTGGCCTAAAGCATTTAAAATTGTGACAGTGCTTTCTCCTGCTTTAGAAGTTGTGATGCGAACTGTAGCTTCGTTCTGTGCAGGATTTGGGAATAATTCTATCCCGTTAAATTCAGTCATAACCGATTTAACATCTGTAGAAGAAACCAGGTTAATATTATCTAACCAAATATTATTTCCATAATCATTATATGTCACAAGCTTAACTAATACCTGAGGTAAATTATCATATGCACCTAAGTTAATAACTTCAGAACGCCATTGTGTTCCTATAGGAGTAAAAGCAACTGTAGTTACCGGTGCTGAAGCTAAAACACTACCGTATTTCGAATATACATTTGTCCACGTAACGCCGCAATTAGTAGAAACCATAACATCTAAACCTTCAGATACAGTTGGGTCAACTTGCGCATAAGCTACATCAAAAGTTAATTTCATACTGGTTAAACCTGTGAAGCTTGATGTTGGCATGTATAATTCATCACGGTCACCAACAGTTGGATTATTCCAAGAATCATATTTAACAGCTCCATAAGGAGTAACTGCATAGGCACCTACGGTTGGTATTCTTGCAAAATTATATACACCGTTGTCTTGATTGTTTTTATACCAATTGGCAGGTGGGAAAGTAACAGCTGTAAATGGCTGAACAATTGGTGCAGGAATAATTGTATTTGTTAATGCAAATGATCCCGGTTTTGTATTATTAGCAGGGTAATCGTCAACGCCACCATTTACTGCACTAATGTTCATCGAATAAGTATGACTCCCTGCTATAGGAGTTAAAGATGGCATATTAATTGTAGAAGTTGCACCGCTAACTATTGAGCCGGTCCATGCATAAGGTGTACCTGCAATTCCATCTACTGTAGGAATAATTGTCATTGTTGTAATAGTATTATTACCCGCATTATAAACGGCTACAGCAGGAGTATATGGAGTGGTGCAATTCAAGAAAGAACTTACTAATCCATTTGCCTGAGCATCATTTGGTGCTCTGGTAATTCCGGCCTGTTGTACATTTCTGTTACCATCATCCTGAATAAAACCAACTAACTCAACTTCAGACTTTGTAACAATATAAGAAGGCGCTACGCAAGCAATTGTAAAAGTTTGATTTTGTCCTGTGGTCCAAGCTGACGGTAAAGAAGTACCAGCTTGAATTGTTGGATAAGATTTACGAGCTGCATAATAAAAATCTTTTTCGCCATTAGAACCAGGGGCTGAAGAAAAATGTATTCCTTTTTCTACCATTACTGTACGGAAAATTAGCGCGCCTGTACTGGTGTAGTTTTGTGCAGCGGTAATGCTAATTGTAGCAGTCATAGTGGTAAATGTAGGATCCCATGATCTTAACATGTTAATGGTAAAAGGCGAAGTAACCGCTTTTGCAGTATTAATTATACCTTGAGTCATATAGCCCGGATGATCTGATGCGGCACCGAATGGAACCTGGCTTTGACCATCAATACGTCCGCTTGGTGCTGAACTCACGGCGTAACCATAAGTATAAGCGCGCCACTGAATTTCAGTTTTATTGGTTTGGAATAAAGACCAGGTTGTTGTTGGAGCAGAAGGAATATCAACCTGCCATTTAATAGGAATTACTCTATCTAGATTTGAAAGCAACAAAACATTTAATCCGGGATTGGTTGAAGCGCAAGGCCCGCAATTTTCGCCGGTAAATTCTTCGTATAAAACCATACGAGCTGTTTGTGATGTAGCCATTACGCTTAACACAGCAAGGCTTAAAGTAAGTAGTTGTTTTTTCATGTTTAAAATTTTATTAAAGATTTAGTCTGCGTTACAAAATTTGAGTATCGGGCGACAAGATAAATTTACTGAATCGAAACCCCAAAGTCAATATTTTAACACAATACTATTGCACAAGAGGGCTAAAAACAACCATTGATATTTTATAAGATTGGATTCCTAAAAACCTAAAACTTTAGATTTAACATTTAATACTTACTTTTGTATAGTAATACGATGATCGAAGGGAAGATTTTAGACAGGATCTTAGCACAAAAGGAATACAATTTTAAGCCGGAAAAAAACAGCAGTTTTTTAGGTTTGAAGGGCTCATCTATTGCCTTTATTGTAAAAGAGGCCTTTTTAAATACCCCAAAATCCACACTTATTATTGTTCCCGACAAAGAAAAAGCAGCTTATTTATTTAATGATCTCCAAGCTATTTTACCGGATAATAACGTTCTGTTCTATCCCGAGTCGCACCGATTGCCTTATCATCCTGAAAAAACTTCCAATGCTAATATTCAGGAAAGAGCCGAAATTTTAAGCTCTTTATCCCGAGAGAATTTTAAAGGCGTAATGGTGACTTATCCATTGGCCCTAAGCGAAAAAATAACGACTAAAAGCCAACTCAGTAAAAACACCCTGCAAATAAAACGTGGAGAAAAACTGAGTATCGATTTTATTTCGGAGTTTTTAAACAGCTATGATTTTCAAAATGTTGATTTTGTATTTGAACCCGGCCAATATTCTATCCGCGGTGGAATCATAGATGTTTTTTCTTTCGCAAATGAGTTCCCGTTCCGTTTAGAGTTATTTGGTGATGAAGTGGAATC
>JANXRU010000153.1 GCA_025356715.1 Bacteroidota bacterium | reverse complement strand
AAAATAAATACCACCAATAGCGGATAAAGGAATTGCAGAGTAAATTAATAATCCTTGCTTAACAGAATTAAAAGCAAAAAATAATAATATAAAAATAAGAATTAGTGAAACCGGAACAGCTATCATTAGGCGTTGCTTAGCCGCATTCAAGTTCTCAAAAGCACCTCCATAGGTCACATAATAACCTGCAGGAAATTTTATATGTTGATCAATTTTTTGTTGTAACTCATTAACAATACTTTGCACATCCCTTCCTCTTACATTAAACCCAACTATGATTCTTCGTTTAGCATCCTCTCGTTGTATTTGATTTGGTCCATTTTTAATTTCAACGTTCGCTAATTGATTTAATGGAATTTGCGTGCCTTGATTTGTTGGGATTAAAAGATTTTTAACATCCTCTATATCGTTTCGCATATCAGTATTTAAACGAACTACTAAATCAAAACGTTTTTCGCCTTCAAAAACCAATCCAGAGCTTTGACCAGCAAAAGCTGTATTTACCACTTTATTTATGTCTGAAATACTTAAGTTATATTGTGCTATGGCATCTCTATTATAGTCGATTAAAATTTCAGGCATTCCGGTTACAGGCTCTAAATATAAATTTTTAGCGCCGTCTACTTTATTAATTATGCTTCCTAATTTATCGGCATAAGCGGCGAGTGTATCTAAGTTTTCACCAAATATTTTACATACCACATCTTGTTTTGCTCCAGTCATCAATTCATTAAAACGCATTTGTACAGGAAACTGAAAACTCGTTGTAAGCCCAGGAACATCTTCCACAGCTTTACTCATTTTTTCTCCCAACTCAGAAAATGTTTTAGCGGAGGTCCATTCTTTTTTATCTTTTAAAATCACCATCATATCAGCACCTTCCATTGGCATAGGATCCGTTGGTACTTCTCCACTACCTATTTTAGTAACCACTTTTTCTACTTCTGGAAATTGTGATTTTAAAATATATGCAGCCTTTTGAGTCGTTTCAATGGTTGTTTTTAAATTACTTCCAGTTAATACCCTTGTTTCAACCGCAAAATCACCTTCTTCAAGAGCTGGGATAAATTCTCCTCCTAAGGTTGTTAGTATTACAATAGCAGACACAAACATTAAAATTACTCCTGTTAAAATTGTTTTAGGATAACGTAATACGTTGCCTAAAACATGTTGATAGCCTCGTTCGGCTTTATTCATAAGCTTATCTGAGATGTTAGGTTTGTGATTTGTTTTTTTACTTAAAAACAAGGCGCTCATCATTGGTATGTATGTTAGAGATAAAACAAAGGCACCTAGTAAAGCAAAAGCAACTGTTTGCGCCATTGGCTTAAACATTTTTCCTTCAATACCTTGCAACGTAAAGATTGGCAAGTAAACAACTAAAATAATAACTTGGCCAAACACCGCGCTATTCATCATTTTACTCGCAGATACTTTTACTTCACCATCCATTTGCTCTTGATTTAATTGAGTAATATCTTTAAATTTTTTACCGTGCGCTAATTGATGCATGACGGCTTCCACAATAATAACAGCGCCATCGACAATCAATCCAAAATCCAAGGCTCCTAAGCTCATTAAGTTGCCACTAACACCAAAAGCATTCATTAAAATAATAGCAAATAGCATTGCTAAAGGAATAACAGATGCTACTAATAAACCTGCTCTAAAATTTCCTAAGAATAATACTAAAACAAATATCACAATTAATGCACCTTCCATTAAATTTTGCTCGACAGTGCCAATGGCATTATTTACCATTTTTGTTCTATCTAAAAAAGGCTCAATAACAACACCTTCGGGCAAAGATTTTTGAATTTGCGCCACTCGTTCTTTTACATTTTTAATTACATCACTACTGTTAGCTCCTTTCAGCATCATTACTACTGCACCAGCAACTTCGCCTTTATTGTTATAACACATAGCTCCATACCTTGTTGCATGTCCGATTTTTACATCCGCTACATCTCTCATAAATAAAGGGGTTCCGTTTGATGTAGCTTTAATAGATATATTATTTATATCGTCTATACTACCTATTAAACCTTCACTTCTGATAAACAAAACTGTTGGCCCTTTTTCGATATAAGTTCCTCCTGTATTTTGATTATTTTTTTCTAAGGCAGCAAATACATCATGTATCGTAAGGTTATATGATTGTAATTTATTAGGATTAACTGCAATTTCATACTGCTTTAATTTACCACCAAAACTACTTACTTCGGCAACTCCCTTAACGCCTAATAATTGGCGGCGAACTATCCAATCTTGAATTGTTCTTAATTCAGTTTCATCATATTTTTTTTCATAGCCATCTTTTGCTCTTACTACATATTGGTAAATTTCGCCTAACCCTGTTGATACAGGGCCAAGCTCTGGATTACCAATTCCATTAGGGATTTGTGATTGTATTTTTTGTAAACGTTCGCCTACTTGTTGCCTGGCCCAATAAATATCGGTTTCATCATCAAACACAATAGTTACTAATGATAAACCAAAGCGCGAAAAACTACGAATTTCCTTTAGTCCCGAAATATTATTATTAGCTTGTTCTATTGGAAAAGTAACCAAGCGCTCAATATCTGTTGCTCCAAAAGATGGCGCAATCGTAATAACCTGAACTTGATTATTTGTAATGTCGGGCACAGCATCAATTGGTAATTTAGTTACCTGATAAATACCATATCCAATCAGGCCAATTACAAAAAGCCCAATAATGAGTTTATTCTTAATAGAAAAATCAATTATTTTATTTAGCATGTTGCGTTAATTTTAATAGTTATATATAAGTTTAATCCGCTATGCAGAAAACTTGTTTTTTTAATAAGGAAAAATAAATTAAAATTGCGGAGGACCGCGTAAGCCTTTAGAATGAAGGCTATCGAAAGTAATAAATGAACAGTCGTTTGTATGAGCTACACCATTAGTGTATAGTACAACTTCTTTATTAAGAAAGATAAACGTTGGAAAATACGTTTCAACACTTACAATATGGTGTGCCACGTGACTAGCAGAACTTGGAATAAAATAATCTCCAGAAGCACCCGTGTGTGTGTAATGCTCAAAACTGTGTTCTAAAGAATTTTCATCTTCATGTTCGCCTGTTTCGTTTTCGTTATGAACGGCAATGTTATGGTGGTGATGCGGAACAATGCTATGTGCTAATACAACTGTAAAAGCAACTAATAAAAAAA